>JBFIQI010000071.1:0-12141 GCA_041609715.1 Gammaproteobacteria bacterium | reverse complement strand
GCGCATGACCTACGCCGAAGCGATGCGGCGCTTTGGTAGTGACAAACCGGATCTCAGAATCCCACTGGAACTGGTGGAAATTGCCGATTTATTGCAGGACGTGGAGTTCAAGGTATTTGCGGGTCCGGCAGCCGATCCCCAGGGGCGCGTGGCCGCTCTCAATGTGCCTGGTGGTGCGGCGTTGAGTCGCAAGGACATCGACACTTACACAGAATTCGTGGGCCGCTATGGTGCCCGCGGTCTCGCCTACATCAAGATCAATGACATCGATGCGGGCAAGGAGGGACTGCAGTCGCCCATTCTCAAGTTTTTGCCGGACCAGGCTGTTGCCAAGATCCTTGAGCGCACCGGCGCAGCCAGCGGCGACCTGGTGTTTTTCGGCGCCGACAAGGCCCAGGTGGTGAACGACGCACTGGGAGCACTGCGCGCGCAGCTGGGCCACGACCTTGGCCTGGTCGCGGATGGCTGGGCCCCGCTGTGGATCGTGGAATTTCCCATGTTCGAGTGGGATGGCGGCGAAAATCGCTGGTTTTCTTTGCATCACCCGTTTACCGCACCCGCCACGGCGGATCCCGAAGCCTTGCGCGCAGACCCGGCCGCTACCCTGTCGCGTGCTTACGACATGGTGCTGAACGGTACCGAGCTGGGCGGCGGCTCTGTGCGTATTCATGACCAGGCGATGCAAAACACCGTCTTTGAGCTGTTGGAAATCGGCGCGGCGGAGGCGCGGGAAAAATTCGGTTTCCTGCTGGATGCCTTGCAGTATGGTTGCCCGCCCCACGGCGGAATTGCGTTTGGTCTCGATCGGCTGGTGATGTTGATGGCTGGTGCCGACAGCATTCGCGATGTCATCGCGTTTCCCAAAACCCAGACCGCGGCCTGCCTGCTGACCAACGCGCCAGGTGCGGTCAGCGATGCCCAGCTGCGCGAAGTGGGCATACGCTTGCGCAAGCGCCCCGACGCCAACTGATTCGCACGTAGCAGAGCGCCCATGTCGCTGCAGACTTCGGTGGTTGTGGTCCACGGGCTGTGGATGACGGGCATCGAATCTTTTCTGCTGCAGCGCCACCTGCATGCTCAAACCGGGTGGTCAACCGTAAGTTTCAGGTACTCGTCCGTGAAAGACCCCGTCGGCGAGATAGTGGAGCGGCTGGCCAATTTCATCCAGCAATTGCCACAGGGCCCGGTGCACCTCGTGGGCCACAGCCTTGGCGGTGTCATCATTCATCGACTGGTACATGGCATGGCGCTTGGAAGGCCGGGCCGGGCCGTGTTGCTCTGTTCGCCGATCCAGGGATCGCGGGCCGCCGCCAGTCTGGCGCGGCTGCCCCTGGGCGCGCGGATGCTGGGCAAGTCTGTGCGTGCGACACTGCTTGATCCGCGACCACGCAGCTGGGAAGCGGAGCGCGAAGCCGGGGTGATCGCCGGAACCCGCAGTCTCGGCTTCGGTCGCCTGATCGGCGCCATCGACAAGCCCAACGATGGTACGGTGACCATCGCAGAAACCCGGCTCCCCGGGGCAACAGACAGCATTGATCTGCCGGTCAGCCACACCAGCGCCCTGTTCAGTACCAGCGTTGCCTCCCAGGCGGCCTGTTTCCTTTTGAATGGGCGTTTTCGACGGGCGCAGACCGGCTGATCTGCGAGTGGATCACTGAAGACTGCCCGCTACCTTGTCTATTTGAGTTTGCCCTTGAGCGCATACAGCAGCTGCAGGGCTTCCCGCGGACTCAGATTGTCCGGATTCAGGGTCTTTAATTCTGCGATTGCGGGCGACTCCCCGGACGCATCCACCAGCGGCAGTTCTTTTTGCGTGGCCGGTTCGCCGGCCTGCTCGCGGCGATTCGCTTCAAGGGTGTGCAGATAGTCGGCGGCCCGCGTCACCACCGACTGCGGCACGCCGGCAAGGCTCGCCACCTGTAATCCATAACTGCGGTCAGCCGGGCCGTCTTTTACGCTGTGCAAAAACACCAGCTGCCCGTCATGCTCGCTGGCATCCAGATGCACGTTGGCGCAGTCGGGCAATTCCCGGGCCAGTTCGGTGAGTTCGAAATAATGCGTGGCAAACAGCGTGAGCGCGCCCAGTTGTTCACCGATATGATGAGCGGCTGCCCAGGCCAGGGACAACCCGTCAAAGGTACTGGTGCCACGGCCAACCTCGTCCATCAATACCAGACTGCTGGATGTCGCGTGATTCAGAATGTTGGCCGTTTCACTCATTTCCACCATGAATGTGGAGCGACCGCCGGCAAGATCATCCTGGGCGCCGATGCGGGAAAAGATCCGATCGATGGTGCCCACCGTGGCCCGGGCCGCCGGAACAAAGCTGCCAATGCGGGCCAGCAGCACGATGAGGGCAGCCTGGCGCATAAACGTGGATTTCCCGCCCATATTGGGCCCGGTGATGATCAGCATGCGGCGGCCATCGCCGAGCCTCAGATCATTGGGCACGAAGGGTTCATCAAGCACCTGCTCAACCACCAGGTGGCGCCCAGCCTCGATATCGATTAACGCCGAGTCAGCCAGGCGCGGCCGGCACAGGCCGAGTTTTGCAGCCCTGCCAGCGAGGTTGAGCAAAACATCGACCCGGGCGAGGCAATCGCTGGTGGCCTGCAGTGCGAAAAGATCCTCACCAAGACGATCGAGCAGCGCATCAAAGAGGTGCTTCTCCCTGGCCAGCGCCCGTTCTTTGGCACTCAGCACCTTGTCCTCGAATTCCTTGAGCTCCGGGGTGATGTAACGTTCGGCGTTTTTCAAGGTTTGCCTGCGAACGTACTCCGCAGGAATTTCGACATCCTTGCTGCGCCCGATTTCTATGTAATAACCATGTACCCGGTTGTAGCCGACCTTCAGGGTGGATACGCCGGTGCGTTGACGCTCGCGGACTTCGAGTTCCGCCAGGTAAGCGCTGGCGTTCTGTTGCAGGCCGCGATATTCGTCCAGCTGCTCATCGAAGCCATCGGCAATAACGCCGCCTTCGCGCAGCACCAGGGCAGGCGTTTCCTGCAACGCTGCTGCCAGCAGCCCCGCGATTTCCCCATGCTCGCCCAGACCGTCAGTCACAGCATCCAGCGCGGCCTGCTGCATGGCATCCAGCAATGACCTGATATTGGGCGTGGCTGCCAGGGCGTCCCGCAGGTTGGCCAGGTCGCGGGGCCGGGCAGAGCGCAGCGCCACCCGTGCCAGAATCCGTTCGGTATCGCCGACCTGGCGCAATGCCTTGCTGATGGCTTCGCTGTCGGCATCCAGCAAAGCCTGCACGGCATCAAGCCGACCTTGCAATGCCTTGTTGTTGCGCAAGGGTTGCTGCAGCCAGCGGCGCAGCAAACGGCTTCCCATTGGCGTGATGCAGCGGTCCAGTACGCCGGCCAGGGTGTGGGTGTTGTCGCCGGCAAGACTGCGATCGATTTCGAGATTGCGCCGCGTGGTGGCGTCCAGTACCAGGTAATCACCGCGCTTTTCGGTAACCAGCGAGCGCACATGGGGCAGGGCACTCAACTGGGTTTCGCCGGCATACTGCAGCAGGCTCGCCGCTGCACTCACCAGCAGGGGCTGATCGTCACAACCAAACCCCTTGAGATCGTGCGTACCCATTTGCTCACAGAGCAGCCGGTAGCCGCTATCAAAGTCAAAATGCCAGGGCGGGCGCCGCTGCAGGCCGCGCCGCGAACGCAGCTCGGCATGGTCAGGCTGATCTTCACTGACCAACAGCTCGGCGGGGTCCAGACGCTCCAACTCGGCGCTCAGCTCCTGCCCGTCTGCCACCGCCACGCAACGAAAGCGACCACTGGCCAGATCCAGCCAGGCAAGACCCATGCCGCCATCCCCACCTGCGCTGTATGCCACGGCTGCCAGCAGGTTGTCCGAGCGGGCATTCAGCAAGGCGTTATCGGTCACTGTGCCCGGGGTAATGATCCGGGTAACGGCTCGTTCAACCGGCCCCCGGGTGGCGGCGGGATCACCGATCTGTTCGCAGATGGCCACCGACTGACCGGCGCGCACCAGCCGGGCCAGGTAATTCTCGGCACTGTGGTAAGGCACGCCGGCCATGGGTATCGGCTCGCCGGCGGATTTGCCGCGAGCCGTCAGGGCGATGTCCAGCAGTTTTGCGGCACGGCGCGCATCTTCGTAAAACAACTCATAAAAATCGCCCATGCGATAAAACAACAGGTGCTCGGGATGCTGCGCCTTGATTTTCAGGTACTGGCGCATCATGGGCGTGTGTTGACTGGTGGTGGTCGCGGCCATGGCGAGGCGATTTCGGCAAGGGTGAACCGGCGATGCTAGTCGCCCCCCGGCAGTGCTGCAAGGCCGA
Source organism: Gammaproteobacteria bacterium (assembly GCA_041609715.1). Lineage (GTDB taxonomy): Bacteria > Pseudomonadota > Gammaproteobacteria > Steroidobacterales > JABDLF01 > JABDLF01. The sequence continues at coordinate 7,826 of JBFIQI010000071.1, read as the reverse complement.
GGGGTTTGCGCGCTGGCCCTGACGCAGTGCTAGCATCCAAACATGAGCTCGGAAACCGAATTGGCCCAGGCGGCGAGGCAGCTGGCTGGCTGGTTGCTGGCGCAAAACGCGACGCTGGCGACAGCCGAATCCTGCACCGGCGGCTGGATCGCCAAGGTTCTGACCGATCTGCCCGGAAGTTCTGCCTGGTTCAAGGGCGGCATCGTGAGCTACAGCAATGCCGCCAAGGCCGAGATCCTGGGCGTCAGCGAGGCGATCCTGGCGCGCGAGGGCGCCGTCAGCGAGGCGGTGGTGAAGGCCATGGCCCGGGGTGCTTGTACCAGGCTGCGCGCTACTTTCGGAGTTGCGGTCAGCGGGGTCGCCGGACCTGACGGTGGCAGCGAGGAAAAACCCGTGGGCACGGTCTGGATTGCCTGGGCCGGTGTCGAAGGCATCCGGGCCCGTCGGTTTTGCTTCGCTGGAGATCGTGGCGAGGTGCGTCGACAGACTGTCAGGGAAGCCCTGCTCGGCGTCGCCGCCCAGTGAAGCCCCAGCGCCTGTTTCTCGCCCTGTGGCCCGGTCACAAGGCGGCCGCGGCCACATCAGCCGCGGCCAGGCGCTGGCTGCAAGACTGCCCATGTCGACTGGTACCCGCCCAGCGGCTGCATCTCACCCTGGTGTTTCTCGGCAATGTTACGGCCGAGGCGCTGCCGGGGGTAAAGGCCGCGGCGCGCAGCGTGTCGGCGCCTGGTTTTGAGCTGGCCCTGGACACCGCCGGGTTCTGGAGGCGTGCTGGTGTTGCCTGGTTGGCACCTTCGGCACCGCCGCCGGCGCTCAAGGATTTGGCGGCGCAACTGCGCAAAGCGCTGCAAGGCGCGGGCTTTGAGCTGGAGACACGGTCTTTTCGGCCCCACGTGACCATCGCGCGCAAACTGAACAAACGCCCCGTCCTGGCACCGGGAGCACCGGTAAACTGGCGCTGCGGGGGGTTTTGCCTGGTGCATTCGGTGACCCATGCCAGTGGGCCGCAGTACCGGCAGATCGCGCAGTTTCCTTTGGGTCGCGGTGTTGAATAAGCTCTGCTGTATGCCACCCGGCGGATATGAAATAATGCCCGGCTAAGGGCCCCGGCGGGCACATCGGGCGTCATGGAAGACGCATTGAAGCAAACTCGACCAACAGGTGATATTGATGGATGACAACAGGAAAAAAGCGCTTTCTGCCGCATTGAGCCAGATCGAAAAGCAGTTCGGAAAGGGATCCGTAATGCGCATGGGAGACTCCGGTGCGCTGCCTGACGTGGAGGTCGTATCCACCGGCTCGCTGGGACTGGACGTGGCGCTGGGCGTCGGCGGTTTGCCTCGCGGACGGGTGGTCGAAGTTTATGGCCCAGAGTCTTCGGGCAAGACCACGCTGACGTTGCAGGCCGTGGCTTCTGCGCAAAAAGCTGGCGGCACCGCGGCATTCGTAGATGCCGAGCATGCGCTGGATCCCATCTATGCAGAGAAGCTGGGGGTCAATGTTGACGAGCTGCTGGTTTCGCAGCCGGACACCGGCGAGCAGGCCCTGGAAATTACCGACATGCTGGTGCGTTCCGGAGCCGTGGACATCGTGGTAGTGGACTCGGTCGCAGCACTCACACCCAAAGCGGAAATCGAGGTTGAGATGGGCGATTCCCATGTCGGTCTGCAGGCCCGGCTGATGTCCCAGGCACTGCGCAAGCTGACCGCCAACATCAAGCGCTCGAATACGCTGGTCGTTTTCATCAACCAGATTCGCATGAAAATCGGTGTGATGTTTGGCAGCCCGGAAACCACCACTGGCGGTAATGCCCTGAAGTTTTATTCTTCGGTGCGCCTTGATATCCGCCGCATCGGCGCCATCAAGCGAGGTGAGGAAGTTATCGGCAATCAGACCCGTGTCAAGGTGGTCAAGAACAAGGTGGCGCCGCCGTTTCGCAAAGCCGAGTTCGAGATCATTTATAACGAAGGTATATCCCGCGAGGGAGAACTGATCGATATGGGTGTTGAGGCCGGACTGATCGACAAGTCGGGGTCCTGGTACAGCTACAAGAAAGACCGCATTGGCCAGGGCAAGGAAAACGTTCGGAATTTCCTCAAGGAAAACCCGGAAATCGCCCAGGAAATCGAGCAGGCGCTGCGGGCCCGGCTGCTTCCAGGCAGCAAGCAAAAGGCGGAGCCGGCGGTCGCCGAAGCCGAAGCCTGAGACGATCCGGGGTGCACCCGGAGCCGGAACAAAGGACCGCGGCGCGGCGTCTCGCGATGGATCTGTTGGCCAGGCGCGAGCATTCGCGTCTGGAGCTCGCACGCAAGCTGGCCAGCCGGGGTTTTGCTCCTGCCCTGGTCGAGATTGTCCTTGATGATTTGCGGGAAGACGGGTTGCAATGCGATGAGCGTTTTGCCGCGAGTTTCGTAAACAGTCGTGTGGGCCAGGGCAAGGGACCGCTCAAGGTGCTGGCAGAGTTGCGGGAACGTGGCCTGGACGAGACGCACGCGCGGCAGGCACTCGATGACAGTGGTGCTGACTGGCACGCCCTGGCGCGCGCGGCCCTGGGCAAGCGCTTCGGTGCCGAGGGTCCCGCAGACTTCAAGGCCCGCGCACGGCGCATGCGCTTCCTGGCGCAGCGCGGATTTTCCCGGGAACAGGCACACCGGGCGGTAGAAGAGAATTGCAAGGTAACAAGGTCCGGGGCGGGCGAGGAACTATGACGAGCGCGGAACTGAGACAGGCATTCCTCGATTTCTTCGAAGCACGTGGCCACCAGGTGGTGGCCAGTAGCCCGTTGGTGCCGGCCAACGACCCGAGCCTGTTGTTCACCAACGCCGGCATGGTGCAGTTCAAGGATGTATTCCTGGGCCGCGAGCAGCGTGATTACCGGCGCGCAGTAAGTTCACAGCGCTGCGTTCGGGCTGGCGGTAAACACAACGACCTTGAAAACGTGGGGTATACCACCCGCCATCACACTTTCTTCGAGATGCTGGGTAATTTCAGTTTTGGCGATTACTTCAAGGAAGATGCCATAGTCTTTGCCTGGGAATTTGTCACGGACACGCTGGGATTGGCGCCGGAGCGCCTGTGGGTGACCGTCTACCAGGACGATGACGAAGCTGCCGACATCTGGCTCAAAAAAATCGGCGTGGATCCCAAACGTTTTGCCCGCCTGGGCGAAAAGGACAACTTCTGGGCGATGGGAGATACCGGACCCTGCGGCCCCTGCAGCGAAATATTTTATGACCATGGTCCGGAGGTGGCGGGCGGGCCGCCTGGGTCCGCGGATGAAGACGGTGACCGCTACGTCGAAATCTGGAACCTGGTGTTCATGCAGTACGACCGCTCGGCCGATGGCCAACTGCAACCATTGCCGCGGCCGTCCGTGGACACCGGCATGGGCCTCGAGCGCACCGCGGCCGTTATGCAGGGGGTTCACAGTAATTACCAGATAGACCTGTTCCGCCAGCTGATCGAAGCGGCTGCTGCAAAAACCGGCTGTGCCGATCGCGACAACAATTCACTCAAGGTTATTGCCGACCATATCCGTGCCTGCGCATTCCTGGTGGCGGATGGCGTGCTGCCATCCAACGAGGGGCGCGGCTACGTGCTACGCCGCATCATGCGCCGGGCCTTGCGCCACGGGCACAAGTTGGGCGCAGCGCAGCCGTTCTTTCATTCGCTGGTGCTGCCGCTGGAAGAGCAGATGGGCGAGGCTTATCCGGAGCTCGGGAAACAGCGGGGCCATATCGAAAAAGTGCTGCTGCAGGAAGAGCAACGTTTCGCCGAAACCCTGGGACAAGGCATGGGCATTCTTGAGGATGCCATCGCGGACTTGTCGGGCAGAACGATTCCGGGCGATGTTGTATTCAAGCTCTATGATACCTACGGGTTCCCCGTGGACCTGACCGCGGATATCGCCCGGGAACGCGGGCTGGCTGTGGACGAGGCCGGTTTCGAGGCATATATGGAGGCGCAGCGTGAGCGTGCCCGCGCAGCAAGCCGTTTCGATGTCGAGGGCGGAGACCGCATCGATATCGCCGCCAGTACTGATTTCAAAGGCTATGAGAGTACTCAAGGGAGCGGGGAGATCGTCGCGCTGATCGTGGACGGACAGCCCGTGGATGCCATGCAACCGGGACAGGCCGGCATAGTGGTTCTGGATCAATCGACTTTTTACGCCGAGAGCGGCGGGCAGGTAGGGGACGCCGGCGAGCTACACGGCGATGGCGCGGTATTCAGGGTGGACGACACCCGCAAACTGCAGGATGCCCACGGCCATGTGGGCGAGCTGTTGCGAGGCGTATTGCGGACTGGCGATACCGTGAACACGCGGGTGGATAGTGAACGCCGCGCTGCCATCGTGCTCAACCATTCCGCCACGCACCTGTTGCACGCCGCCCTGCGAAAGGTGCTGGGCAATCATGTGCAGCAGAAGGGCTCGCTGGTTGCGCCCGATCGCCTGCGTTTTGATTTTTCGCATTACGAACCATTGACCAGTTCCCAGCTGGATGAAATCGAAACTTTGGTCAATGTCGAAATCCGCAACAATGAAGCGGCCGAGATTCGAATGCTGCCTTACGATGAGGCCATCGAGTCCGGTGCGCTGGCACTGTTCGGCGAAAAGTACGGTGACAAGGTTCGGGTCCTGTCGCTGGGCGACTTTTCCACCGAGCTTTGCGGAGGCACCCATGTCAAGAGAACCGGCGACATCGGGCTGTTCAAAATCGTCAGCGAAACCGGTATCGCCGCCGGCGTGCGCCGAATTGACGCTCTGACGGGAGCCGGCGCACTGGCCTGGGTGAAATCAGGGGAGCAGGCGCTGGGTGAGCTGGCCAGGCTGGTCAAGGGCGGCAGGGAAGACCTGGCGGACAAGGTGGGTCAGCTTATCGAGCGCAGTCGGCGGATGGAAAAGGAGCTCGAAAAACTGCAGGCCCGTCTGGCCGGTGATCGGGGTGACGCACTCCTGGCTCAGGCGGTGGACGTCAATGGCATCAAGGTGCTGGCCGCTACCCTGGATGGCGCCGATCCCAAGTTGCTCAGGGAAACCGTTGACAAACTCAAGGCGAAGCTCGGCTCCTCGGTGGTGGTATTGTCGTCGGTCGATGGCGACAAGGTGCGACTGGTCGCCGGTGTTTCCAAGGATCAGACCAAGCAGCTGCAGGCGGGTGATATCGTCGGCCGGGTGGCCGAGATGGTGGGCGGTCGCGGTGGCGGGCGCCCGGACATGGCGCAGGCCGGCGGCAACGACCCCAAAGCCCTGCCAGGGGCCCTGGCGGCTGTCGCCGACCTGGTGCGGGAACGCGTCGGCTGAGCTGGTGTGATAATTCCATGACCCTGGTGGTCAAAAAATTTGGCGGCAGCTCACTGAGCTCGACACGTCTGTTCGAGCGCGCCGCCGGCAAAGTAATTGAAGCCCGCAACGCCGGTGAAGACGTCGTGGTGGTGCTCTCGGCTATGGGCGACGAGACCGATCGCCTGTTGCTGCTGGCCAAAGCCATTACGGATCACCCGAGCCCGCGGGAGCTGGACGTCCTGCTCACCGCGGGTGAGCGCGTCTCCATGGCGTTGTTCAGTATCTCGCTGGTGGAGCGCGGCTGCGCGGCCCGGTCTTACACGGGCAGCCAGGTGCCCATCATTACCGACAGTCAACACACCCGCGCCCGTATCGAGGAGATCGGCACTGAACGCCTGCAGGCGGATCTGAGCCAGGGTATTGTTCCGGTGGTTGCCGGTTTTCAGGGTGTCGACCGGCATCGCAATATTACGACCCTGGGGCGCGGCGGGTCCGACACGACGGCGGTGGCGCTGGCGGTGGCGCTGGGCGCCGATGAATGCCAGATCTACACGGACGTGGAAGGCGTGTTTACGACGGATCCGCGTATCGTACCCGAGGCCCGCAAGCTCGAGCAGATCACATTCGAGGAAATGCTGGAACTGGCCAGCTCCGGTTCCAAGGTTGTGCAGATTCGGGCCGTCAAATTTGCCGCCCGCCATCGACTGCCGCTGCGAGTGCTATCGAGTTTCGATGCCGGTGGTGGCACCTTGATTACTGATGAGGAGCAACATGTGGAAGCGCCCGAAGTTTCAGGAATTGCCTATAACAAGCACGAAGCGGAGATAGCCGTCCTCGGGCTGGAGCAACGGGCAGGTCTGGCGGCCGAGATCTTCCGCCCGCTGGCTGATCGTGACATCCAGGTGGATATGATCGTGCAGAATCCCGCTCGCGACGGAGCCGTTGACCTCGGATTCACGGTCGACCGCGACGACTACGAGCAAGCACGCGAGGTCATTGAAACGATTGTGGCCGAAAAGTCGGGATCGCGGGTCATTGGCACTGAACGCGTGGCAAAGATCACCGTAGTAGGCATGGGAATCCGTTCCCACCCGGGGACCGCATCCAAGGTGTTTGAGGCGCTTGCCAGCGAGGGAATTCGTGTTCGGATGATTTCGACTTCGGAAATCAAGATTTCGGTGCTGGTGGACGAAAAATACCTGGAACTGGGCGTTCGCACCCTCCACGAGGCCTTTGGGCTGGATGCGGAAACAGCCTGATTGCAGGGTTTTCGGCCGCCTCTTTGGTCTTATGTTTAAACAATCCAGCCGTTCTCGAGACGCGTGCAGCAGGCTTGTGAGCCACTGATTGCTTGCAAAATTCCAAGAAAATCAAATGACTCAGGAATATCCCGATACCAATCCTGCGCCACGCTTGGCATGCTAAGGCCATTGACTTGATCAAATCACGACTACAATTAGCGACAAGAGCATTGAAGGAGATCATTCCATGCTAATTCTCACGCGACGCGTCGGGGAATCGGTGATGATCGGTGACAACGTCACGATCACGGTTCTTGGCGTCAAAGGTAACCAAGTCCGGATCGGCGTGAATGCGCCCAAGGATGTGGCCGTGCACCGTGAAGAAATCTACGAACGCATTCAAAAAGAGCATGAAGCTCCGGTGGAGAATTCAGAAGAAGGAGAATAACAAGGCGTAATCTGAGCTGCGTCGGGAAAAGGGCCGCACCACGGGGGGTTAGCGGCCTTTTTTATTGCGCTGCGGAGTGTGCATGTGGCAATCTTAGCGCCCCTCAGAGTGGCGATCCCCTTCAAAACAGAGGATTTCAGCAGCTCTGCATGGCCTGAGGAACAGAGCGCAGCCGGTGATTGCGGGCCGAACGAAGTAGTTGGCCAGGCAGGTCGGCAAGATGAGGTTAAACGGAGAGGTGGCTGAGTGGCTGAAGGCGCTCCCCTGCTAAGGGAGTAAGGGTTAACGCCCTTCGAGGGTTCGAATCCCTCCCTCTCCGCCATATAATACGCGGCCCGGCAGGACCTCCGACGCTCGTGGACTGTTGGATAAAGCCGAGCGGCCGGGGCCGAGACCTGAAAGGTCGAGGCGAGTACCTGAGCAGCGCGCAGCGCTGCCGGTGTCAGCGCCCACTGACGTTAATCAAGGCAAGGTTTTACGCGCCCGTAGCTCAGCTGGATAGAGTACCTGGCTACGAACCAGGCGGTCGGGAGTTCGAATCTCTCCGGGCGCGCCAATCGATTCTTGCGGCAATCGTTCCCTTGGCACGCCGCCAAGGGGGCCGCCGCCTTCTCAAGCCGCCCGGGCTCCCGGCACCGCCTTGAGCTTCGGGCGCACCTGCGACTGGAACTCCGGCACCCAGCGCTTGAGGTCGCGACGCACTTCGGCGTCGACGGAAACCCGGTCCTGCGAAAGCCAGGCGAGCAGCTCGTCGAGCCACTCGCGCGGCTGGGCGTCGCGCGCCTTGGCCACGCGCAGCTTCGGGTGCGGCGTGGGACGGGTGTGCTCGTCGTCGGCGAGCAGCTCCTCGAAG
>JBFIQI010000070.1:0-12274 GCA_041609715.1 Gammaproteobacteria bacterium | reverse complement strand
TGGCCGGTTCCAGCGCCATACAGTGCTATTGTGCAGCACCATGGCTCTGAGATCGGGTGGCCTGCCGGCCGCCAGTACGTCGAGGGGGTTTTCAGGGATTTCGCAGGTCATTATGACGGGAAAGCGTGCGACGTTATCCCGGAACAGTTCCACCAGCGAATTCTTCAGCCAGGCCGAGCCGAAACCAACCCTGGTAGGTACGCCCCTGGCAAGCTGTGAGGCGGAACGATCGTCCATGGCTCGCTCAAACACGGCTACCCTGGTTTCCTGCCAGATACGTTTGCCCAGGAAAACGGGAGAATTGGTGGCCACGGCGAGCAAGGGCGCAGTGATCAGTTGTGCCAGGTTGTATAGCCGCGCTGCTTCATCGGCACCTACCTGCAAATGCAGTTGCAGGCTGGTATTAGCGCCTTCTATGACTACCGTGTCGAACTTACCTTTGAAGTTATCGAGTCCATCTACTGAAATATTGATACTGCCGCCCTGGCCACTAAGTGACACGGAATTGAGCAGTTTGTAACGGGGTTCGGGCGTGAGGTTTTTGTATAACAGATCTTCGCGTCTCAGGGTTGGCAAAATGCCAGTCAATAACACCTCAGCGTTTACCGCCCTGGCAGCAGAACGCGCAGCTGCAAGCACGTCGTTGAGTTCACGTTCGAGGTGGCGCAGGAATGGCCCCCCAAGGGTTTGGGGCGGCAAGTTGGCTTCCAGGTTAAAGAGCGCTACTTCGGTCTGAAATCGCGGGTCACCGGCTAGTTGTTCCATGAGTCTCAAAGCGGCTGGCGCCGCCATGCCACGCTGGTCCACCAGAAACATTTCCTGTTCGGCGCCGACGCGGCGGACGTCATGCTCGATGAGATTTTCGTCGATCATGACTTCCAGAGCGCGTATGTCATCGAGGATCGCGCGGGTAAATTCCCGCGCCGCTGCCCTGTCGAATTGCCTGGCTATTTTTTTTTCACCCATCCGTCGCTCCGGCAGTTATGTCAGTCCGTTATGCCGAAGGCGAGCTCACGATAGCTGACGATGCCGACGATCTCGTCGTTCTGGATAACCGGTGCCGCCGAGATGCCAATATTTTTGAACAGACGCGCACAGTTCTTGACGCTCATGTCGGGATCGACGGTGATGGCCGGTTTCGACATGATCTCGTAGACGTTAACGCGATCCGGCGCCTTATTCCGCGCCAGCACGTCGGAAACAATATTCGTAAGCAGAACGATGCCATATTCGTCATCGTCGTGGCGCTTGTTTACGATCAGCACCTGGGCATTGTCGTTGCGCAACTTTTCCAGGGCTTCCTTGATCGTTTCCATACCATCTACCATCACGAACTTGGGCCGCATAACGGCACCGACCTTGAGCACAGATTCATTCATTTTCAGTCTCCAAGATGTTCGGCTATCGACTGGATCTGGTGGCCGACGCCCACCGCATCCTCCACATCAAGTTGCACGGCGATTCCCGCACCAGGTGAAGAGTCGAATTCTCCGGCCGCACAGATGGTTTCCAGGATCTTGCGGCTTCGATGTTCCTCTACCAGTAGCAGGAGCAGGTCGCGTTGGGTTTCCAGTGAAAGGCCAAAGAATGTTTTTTTCGGGTTGAGGCCCTCACCCCTGGCATGGTCAACAACGGTCACACCAGTAGCGCCGGCCTCGCGTGCGGCATCGATGACTTCGTCCGTTTTGGCGTCATCTACGAATGCCACGAGTAATTTGAATCTCATTTCCGTTCTCCGTTATTCAGCTCATATCGGTTTTTTTGTCTTTGCTCAACTTCGGCGCGGCTTCGCGACGGGCCTGCCGGCGGGCGCGTGCCGTAGATATCTGTGCGTAGCCCATCACGCTTATGATTGGAAAAAGGGCGGTAAAGGCGATCAGGCCGAAGCCATCCAGCAGCGGACTACGGCCGGGTACAGTTTCAGCAAGACCCAGGCCGAGCGCTGCGACCAGCGGCACCGTCACGGTCGATGTGGTAACGCCTCCCGAATCATAGGCCAGGGCGATAATCATGCGCGGCGCAAAGGCGGTCTGCACGATCACGACGACATAGCCCGCAATTATGAAGTAATACAAGGGCGCCCCGATAACGATGCGCCAGGTACCCAGGGAAATGCCGATGGCCGCCCCGATCGCCACTGCCACCCTCAGGCCCCAAACGCCCACGGCGCCGCCGGAGACCTCGTGGGCCTTGATGGCCACAGCCATAAGCGCCGGTTCGGCGATGGTGGTGCTGAAGCCAATGGCGAAGGCGAACAGGTACACCCAGTAGTAGCTGCGCCAGTCGAGAACGACATCTGTCCCGTGTGCCAGGAATTCCGGGTCCGTAAGTTGCTGCGCCATTATGCGCCCGATTGGGAACAGTGCCTGCTCCAGTCCCAGCAAGAAAAGCGCGAGGCCCAGCAGGACATAGAAAAATCCAGATATGACCCGGCGCAGGTTGGGAACCCGCCGACGCAGAACGAATAACTGAAAGCCGACGATAACAATGGCGATGGGCAGCACGTCTCGAACGGTGCCCATGGCAACCGCGAGCATCTCGGAAAGCCAGCCGCTCATACCAGCATCCCGTAAGCCATCACGAAGATCATGGGGGTCAATGAAGCGAAGGCGATGAGCCCGAAGCCGTCGATCATCGGATGGCGTCCCTTGATGGAGGCGGCCAGGCCTACGCCCAACGCGGTAATCAGCGGAACCGTTATGGTCGAGGTGGTGACGCCTCCGGAATCATAGGCAATGCCGATGATTTCCCGCGGTGCGAATATCGTCAGTATCACTACGGTGACATAACCGCCTATGATGAGGTACTGGATAGGCCAGCCATGGATTATTCGCAGAACGCCCAGGACTGTTGCGGCGCCCACCGAGAGAGCGACGGTCAAACGCAGCCCGGTTGCATAATCTTGCATTGCTGCCTGGTCCGCAGCGATGAATCCGGCATCCGCTGCGACTACCGCTGCTTCACCCGCGACTGCGATCAATGCAGGTTCTGCTATGGTAGTGCCGAAGCCCAGCGCGAAAGCAAATAGCAGCAACCAGGTGACGCTGCCGCGCTCGGCAAAGTTGACGGCCATCGACTCACCGAGCGGAAACAGGCCTTGCTGCAACCCCTGGATAAACAGGGTCAGGCCCAGCAGTACCAGTAGCACCCCAAATAGCGTTTCGCCCAGTTGCGGGAAAGGCTGGCGCAGGATGACAAGCTGGAAAAATGTAATGACAATGAGGATCGGCGCAAGATCGCGCAGGCTGCCAAAAAGGGGGACGAACAGGGCGCGGAGAGCCTTATGCACGCTACAAACGATTCCCGACAGGTTAAACCGTTCATGGTAGCTGCAGATTCGTCGTGGGGCTAGCGTGGAAAACCCCTACTTCATCCAGGTGCGCACCGCAACGGAGCAATCGCGCTATCTTTGGTATGACGGCGTCAGCAACTGAACCAGTGGGTAGCATTTAGTATGGTCAGCGTCGGTCAAGAACGGAGCAGGGGATAATGTGGAGCAGAGCGAGGCGCATCGAGCCCGGACCAGGCCAGGAGTCGGTCTGGGATTATCCCCGGCCGCCGCGGCTCGAACCTGTCGTGGCCAGGCTGCGTGTAATTTTTGCCGGTGAGACCATTGCCGACAGCGATGGCGGCTACCGGCTGCTGGAAACCAGTCATCCGCCTGTTTACTACATTGCACCCGAGGATGTTCGTCGGGATCTCCTGTGCCCGGCCAGTGGCAGTTCCTACTGCGAGTTTAAAGGGCACGCGCGCTATTGGGACCTGGTTGTCGGCGAGCGCCGCAGTGAGCGTGTCGCCTGGAGTTACCCGACGCCAGTGGATCGCTTTAGCCAAATAAAGGATTACCTGGCATTTTATGCCCAACGAGTGGACGAATGTTGGGTGGGAAAGGAGCGAGTGCGGCCGCAGGCAGGCAGCTTTTATGGTGGCTGGATCACATCGAACATCGTAGGCCCATTTAAGGGTGAGCCCGGCACCGGCGGTTGGTGAAAGGCTGCTTATAAAACCGCTGTGCGTTGAAAACAAAAAAGCCGGCGCTGGTGCGCCGGCTCTAGCGATACCGCCTGCCTTTCAGTCAAAGACGACCCCTGGTCAGGAACTCGGCGGCAACACCACTTCGTCGATGACATGAATGACGCCGTTGCTGGCCTTGATATCGGTCTTGATGACATTGGCCTGGTTGAGACGCACGCCGGCATCGGTTACCGCGATCAGCAGCTCTTTGCCATTAACGGTTTTGGCGCTGTTGAGTTTAACCACGTCAGCAGCCTTCACTTTGCCGGGCACCACGTGGTAGGTCAGGATCGCAATCAGCTGATCCTTGTTTTCGGGCCTGAGCAGTGACTCGACGGTCCCTTCCGGCAATTTGGCAAAAGCCGCGTCGGTGGGCGCAAACACGGTAAAAGGCCCGTCACCCTTGAGAGTATCGACGAGATCGGCAGCCTGCAGAGCAGCGGCCAGCGTATTGAAAGTGCCAGCGGACACCGCAACGTCTACGACATCGGGCGTGCCGTACTTGGCCTTCATTGCCTTGTGATGACCGGCACTGGCGGTACCCATAGCGGTTGCGGCAAACAGCAGCGTGGCTGCCAGGGGTGCCAGGTAGCGTCCGCCAAGCGAGCGTGTAATAAAATTGTTCATAAATTTCTCCTTCGCAACAAATGAAAGTGCGAAATGGAGTTTAGGGACGAGACCGTGTACTTGTTGTGAAGAAAAGCGCGAACTTCAAGGAAGTTCGGGACAGAAACTTGTACACGCTTTGGAGTCGCATACAATCGGGGCTCCAACAAAGCGCCGTTCGCTCTCCTGTATCCGGCAACCTGCCTATTCGCTGTTCACTGTGTGAAGGATATTTGATGCTCCTGTCGCCGGGTCTGGGAAAACGCGAGCAAGTGGATTAAGTCAGGCCTGCCAGCCATTCGTCATCCGAGTGCTCATCGATGTTCTCGAACAGAAAAGTACTCAGATAGCGCTCGCCGGTGTCCGGCAACATGGCCAGGATGACGCTGCCCTTGTCCGCTTTTTCTGCAATCCGCAGCGCGCCCGCAAGCGTGCCGCCGGCCGAGATGCCGGCGAGGATTCCTTCCTGTGCCGCGAGGGCCAGTGCGGTGTCTCGTGACTCTTCGTCGCTGACGAGAACGATTTCATCGCAGACTTCGCGGTTCAGCACCGCAGGCACAAAGTCAGGGGTCCAGCCCTGGATTTTGTGGGGCTGCCATTCCTTGCCACTGAGCAGCGCCGCACCTTCGGGCTCAACGGCGACAATTCTGATACCAGGTCGCGCCACTTTGATAACTTCGCCCGCACCGGTCATGGTGCCGCCGGTACCCCAGCCACTTACCCAGTAGTCCAGTCTTCCACCAGCAAAATCGCGAAGAATCTCGGGGCCGGTTGTGGAGCGGTGAAAAGCCGGGTTGGCCGGGTTTTCAAACTGCCGCGCCAGGAACCAGCCGTGGTCTGCCGCCAGTTCCTCGGCCTTCCTGACCATGCCCGAGCCACGCTCGGACGCTGGCGTCAGGATGACCTTGGCACCCAGCGCTTTCATCAGGCGGCGACGCTCAACGGAAAAGCTGTCTGCCATCACGGCAACGAAAGGGTAACCACGGGAAGCGCAGACCATGGCCAGGGCAATTCCGGTATTCCCGGACGTTGCCTCGATTACCGTCTGGCCCGGCTGGAGCATCCCACGATCCTCGGCATCCTTGATAATGCCCCATGCCAGTCGGTCCTTGACCGAGGCCATCGGGTTGAACGACTCCACCTTAACAAAGAGCTCGACATGCGCCGGGGCCATGCGATTGAGCCTGATTACTGGAGTATTACCGATGGTGTCGACGATGCTGTTGTAAAGCATAAAATTCACCGTTGTTTTTGTTGGATATTGCGAGACAAGCAGCTCGCTGCCCCTGTGAGCCACTGGTCAAAATAGAGTAGACCATGGCAGAGGGCGCTGCACAATGTAGGATGACCGGCTTCACCGTCTATACTCGACAGGTCTGCTCAGCTTCAGCGGGGTGTTCCGCAATGTTCAGATTTATTGCCAGGTACCCATGTCAGACGGCAAATACCAGATCTTCAATTGGTAACGCGCCGACAAGACCACCGCAAAGGTTTCTGTGGCTGTTATCTGGCTTGCTTTTGGGGGGCTGCACGGCACCGATGCACATGCCGAACGCAAATCTTTACTCTGGGCCTCTTGAAAACACCAGGGTGGTTTTTAACGGACGCTGGGGAGGCGGATCTGATCTGTATATGCTGTCTCACGGTGACGATGAGGCGTATCGGCTGACCTCTTTCCAGGACCAGGGCCTGGGAGCAAACGGCGCAGACGTCAGCGCGGACGGCCGGCGCATGGTCTTTCAGCTCACCCGCAAGGGTAATTATGATCTTTACATCATGGACCTTCCCCGGGGCGAGCCGCGGCCGTTGGAGACGCACCCGGCCTTTGAGGTCCTGCCCAAATGGTCGCCGGACGGACTGGAAATAGCGTTCATGTCCACCCGCGGCCTGCAAGCCGGTGACGCAGGTCCGTTCCCCGGTCATGTCTACATAAAAAACATCGAGACGGGTAATGTGCGGCAGCTTACGCGGCAGCCACTTGGTTCTTCTCTGGGCCCTTCGGACTGGTCGCCCGACGGAAAAAACCTGCTGATCGCACGGCGCAACCAGAACAGCATCGATGTTTACACGCTTGCCGTGAAAGACGGGGCCGAGACCCGCATAACCACCGATGCTGCCAACGAGTATTCCGCAAGTTTCAGCAGCGATGGTCGGCAGATCGCCTTTCATGCTGACAGTGGCAGCGAATCACACATCGTGCTCAGCAACATCGACGGGTCTGGGCGCCGGCAGCTGACCAAGGGCCCCGGGTTTCGCTACTATCCTGGCTGGTCGCCAGACAATAAGTGGATTATTTATTCGGCCAGTTACGATGGCGACCAATATGATCTTCGCGCGGTGCCCGCGAGTGGCGGCGAGGAAATAATTATCCTGGCAACGCCCGAGGACGAGCGCGAAGCGGTGTTTGTGCCCCGCCAGCCGCAGTGAGGCGACGCTGCCAGACCTGCTCGCGAGGCATGGTGGCCAATGCGCTCTGTTTGCTCGGCCTGGATGTTGACGCCCCCGGCGCCTTGGCGGCGGCCCCGCAGCACCAGTATAAATTATTGCCAGTGATGGCCAGGCCTGGCAGTAAAACCTGATCGATACAGAGCACAAAAAAAGGCCGGCAGACGCCGGCCTTTTTATTGCTGAAGAGAATGGTCTCAGCCATTTATCTTCCTGGCCCAGCTGTCGGCCACCGCTTTGGCCGCATCGCGGCCGCCCAGGCCGAATGCCAATGCCGTGGCAACAGCCACACTGCCCAGGGTGAAGCCGAAGGCCATCGTGACGATGCTGTCTGCAAGGCCCATTGCACGCAGGCCCATGGCCAGTACCAGGCCGAGTATCGCGATCCTTGCAATGTTGGCCAGTCCTTCGTTGCCATGCTGGGCAAGCTTGCGATGAGCCAGATTGCCCAGGAAATTGCCAATGACCAGGATCAAGCCACCCACCAGGATGCCGGCGCCAAATTCCAATACGTTTGCAAACACCTGCGAGATCACTTCAATCTGCAGGATGTTCACGGCAGCCGTGGCTGCGGCAACCATGGCAAAAAACATGATGGCGCCATTGATCAGCCTGACCGGAGTGAAGGACTGGTTAAAAAGTCCCTGAACGCCCATTTTGGCCGGCAGGGCATTGATGTTCATGCCCTCCAGCAGGCCGCCCAGGATAAATGTCACAAACTTGACAGTGAAATATACGACCAGCAGAACGATGCCGGCGCCAATAATATTGGGAACCGCCGCCATCAGCTTCTGGATCATGTCTGAAGCCGGATCCGATATTGCCGGTATATTGAGCACGCCCAGGGCCGACACCGCAATCGGTAGCAGGATGATGGCAAAAACCAGTGCGCTGCCAAAATTGGATATCTTGATATCCTGGTTGCCGGTTTTCTCCGCCAGTTTCTGATCGACCTTGCCGAGCCCTGCACCCGCGAGCTGAGAAACAATTTTTGCGATAACCCAGCCTGCGTAGCCAATGACCCCGGCTCCGATGATGTTGGGTACGGCAGCCATGAATTTGTCTACCAGGTGCTTGAGGGGATCAAGCACATTGGTCAGGCCGAAGTGCTCGAGTACCGCCATCAGAACAAAAATGGTTAGCACACCCTTGATCAGGGACCCAATGGGGGTAACCAGATCGGTAACGCTGCCGTCTTCGTTTACTCGGCGCAGGGCGCCGACTTTGTCCAGCATTTTCTTAAAAATGCCGGTAATTATTTTTACAATGAAAAGACCGACAATGAGTATAAGCACGCCGATCAAGGCATGCCCCAATGCACTGGATCCTGCCGGCCCCAGCATGTCTGTAAATTTGCCTATCAAGTCGCCCATGATTCTGTCCCCGTGAGTTAATTAGGATTATTAGACCTCTTCGACTGTAAGGGTAGGCGCGCGAAATTTGAACGTGCGAAATGTAACGTTTTGTTTCAGATTGGGTCATCTCAGGAAGAATCTGCGATTAAACGGGAGTAGCGGCCCCGGTAAAAATGGCTGCGGCAGGCGCAGCATCATATCGGGAGCAGGGATATGCATGCTCTAGAACAATCAACCATCTGTCTCTGGGAGTGAAAATGCGGGCAACTTGCCAACCAGCCACCGGGATAGCCGGTCGGAATCCGACTTGTTTGTGCACCAACAAAAAGGCCCGGCCGAAGCCGGGCCTTGCCCCGCGGGCATAAGGCAGATCGCTCAGCTGATGCTGATATGACGACGCTTTGAAACTTCCAGTTTCGGTAAAGTCAGGGTCAGCATGCCGTCCTTGAACTTGCTGCTGACTTTGTCGGCGTCAACGTCGCTTGGCAAACTAACCGAACGACTGAACTCGCCCTGCCTGATCTCTGACCTGAAGTAATCGCCCTCTTCTTCCTTTTCTTCGCTGTAAGTCTTGCCGCTGATGGTCAACATGTTGTCCAGCAGCGTTACTTCCAGATCGTCCTTTTCGACGCCGGGAATCTCGGCCCGGACCACGAGATCCTTCTCTCGGTCGATTACGTCGAATCGCGGGAACGTCGTATCAATGGCGCTTAACTCGCTGAAACGCGGCCGTCCAAAGCCAAACGGCTGTAGCCAGCCACGCGAGAGTGCGTCAAACATACGATCCATCTCGTCAAATGGTGTCAGGACATCACGCGAGCGCGCAATATCCTTATTTTCTCTTTTCAGAACCGATTTAGTCACTGTACTCACCTCCACAATTGGCGGCGGCAAACACTGTTGACGCCGTGGTTCTGCCACATACTCCGGTCGCCGGGCACGGCGACCCCGGCGGCCTTTGCTACACCCGTTCATCATCGGGCGATTCACGACCGCCTGGTTCAAATATGGTGTATGCGGCCCGGTTTTCAATAGGTACAAGTGCGTATGGTCGGGAGACTGGCGGCTGCGGCGTGCAGCCGGCCTTTGTTGACAGTGACGCGCTCCGGGTGGGCGGCCCGGTACCCCTCTTGACCGGGGTCACATGCCGGTGACTCCGGCTTATTCGGGAATCGGGAAACCCCGATCCCGCATCAGGGCCTCGATGCGCGCGTCACGTCCGCGAAAGGCGCGATAAGCTTCGGCCGGGTCGACGGCGTTGCGAACCGCGAACAGGTGCTTGACCAGGCGTTTGGCTACTTCCTTGTCATAAAAACCGCCAGGCGCCTCGGCGAAGGCCTCGGCCGCATCCGATGTCAGCACATCTGCCCAGATGTAGCCGTAGTAGCCGGCAGCATATCCTTCTCCGGAAAAGATATGCCCGAAATGTGGTGAGCGATGCCGCATGACGATTTCATCGGGCATACCAAGGCTTTCGAGCGTTTCCCTTTCAAACTGATCGGGGTCGATGCCAGCAGGGTCTGTAGTGTGATATCGCATATCGACCAGCGCTGACGCCAGGTACTCGGTAGTGGCGAAACCCTGGTTGAACTTTGATGCCTGCTTGATCTTCGCTACCAGCTCAGCCGGAATGGGTTCCCCGGTCTCATGGTGGACGAGGAACCGGTCGATAACCGGATCGGTCATCAACCAGCGTTCCAGTAGCTGCGACTGGAATTCCGTGTAGTCGCGAACCCCGCTATTCAGGCTCGGGTAATCGACCCTGGAGGACAGGGAATGTAATGCATGACCGACTTCGTGGAACAGCGTTTCCGCATCGTCCCAGGATATCAGCACCGGTTCGCCCGGTGGGCCCTTGACGAAGTTTGAGTTGTTGGAAGAAAGCACGGTTTCTTTGCCGTCGATAGTCGCATGACTGCGATAACTGGTGGCCCAGGCCCCGGAGCGCTTGCCTTTGCGAGCGAAGGGATCGAGATACCACAAGCCGATATGCTCGCCACTGGTCCTGTCTTTAACTTCCCAGACTTTCACGTCTTCATGAAAAACCGGCACCGTGCCGACCGGCAGTTGTTCAAACTTGAAATTGAAAAGTTCTCCTGCGACATAGAACATGGCGTCGCGAAGCTGGTCCAGCTGCAGATATTGCTTGACCTCGTCGGAATCGAGATCGTAGCGGGCCTGCCGAACCTTTTCTGCGTAATAGCGATAATCCCAGGGCTCGATCTTAATATCGTCGCCCGCGGCATCGGCAATTGCCTGCATGTCGGCAACTTCCTCTCTGACCCGCGCTACCGCTGCGGGCCACACCGCTTCCATTAACGCCATGGCATTGTCAGGGTGCTTCGCCATGCGATTTTCAAGCCGCCATTGTGCGAAATTGTCATAACCGAGCAGCCCGACTCGTTCATCACGCAGGCTCAGAATTTCCGCGATAATGGCATTATTGTCGTGTTCGCCGCCGTTGTCGCCGCGGTTGTAATAGGTCTCCCAGACTTTGCGGCGCAATTCGCGCTGATCCGAGTAAGTGAGGAACGGACTCATTGATGAGCGCGTATTGGTGATTGCGTATTGGCCTTCTTTGCCTCTCTCGGCTGCTGCTGCTGCAGCGGCCCTGATAAATGACTGCGGCAGCCCACCCAGCTGGCTCTCGTCTATGAAGAGCACATAATTTTCTTCGTCTGCCAGTACATTGTTACTGAACCGCGTATAAAGTTCGGACAGCCGCTTCTGGATTTCGGTGTAGCGGGCTTTCTTTTCGCCCTTTAACGTTGCTCCGTTGCGCACAAACCCGTCATAGGTAATTTCGACCAGTCTCAGCTGCACGGGGTCGAGCTGACCATCGTTGCGGTTCTCATAAACGGTCTTGACCCGGCTAAAAAGTGCCTCGTTCTGGCTGATCTTTGAAAAATGCTCGGACAGAACGGGCGCCATTTCCTGCTGGATTGCACGGAACTCCGGCGATGAGCGATTTGAACTCCAGATGCCCCAGTAAGTGAAGACCCTGCCCAGATCCTTGCCGGCCCTCTCCATTTCGACGATGGTGTTGTCGAATGTTGGTGGCTGCGGGTTGTTTGCTATGGCGTCAATCTCGATCAGCTGTGCCGTCATGCCGTATTCCAACGCCGGTTTCAACGTGTCCAGATTCATTTTGTCGAAAGCGGGCACACCTCCGAATGGTCCCTGCCATTCTGCCAACAGGACATTGTCCGGTCTTTCGGGTACTGGCGCGGAAGCCACTATGCTGGTTGCATCTGCAATGCCCGGCTGAGAGTCCTGTGACTGGCCGCAAGCAGTTAAAAAGACCGCGCAAAGCGCAAATTTGAGTGACATTGAAATTCGCATTTCGATTGTTCCTGGTTGTGGCGCAGATCGGGGTTGAGCCCCTTAAGGGTCGGTTATTCTAAAGACTCGGGGCCTGGCGGGCAAAGGGCTTGCTGAGAATGACCCTGGTGCTGGCGTTAGGAAGGGGTTGTGGGGGGCGGGCGGCTGGAGATATTGCTGTTTCAGGCAGATTTCTTGCCCGCGGCAATAGCGGCTGCGCGCGAATTACAATGCCGCTCAAGGCTTGCGCACATGGCCTCGAGGGGCCAGGGACGCGACGCGAAGTAACCCTGAAAATATTCGCAGTCCAGCACCCGAATCTTGTTGAGCGTCGAGGCGTCCTCGATACCTTCCGCCACCACTTTCAGGCCCAGCGCCCTCGCCAGGCTGATTATCCCGTGCACAATCTTTATGCTTTTGTCGTCGCCGGTGACAGCATTGACGAAGGCGCGATCAATTTTCAGGACGTCCAGTGGAAACTGGTGCAGATAACTCATACTGGAATAGCCGGTACCGAAATCGTCGAGCGCCAG
>JBFIQI010000069.1:0-12315 GCA_041609715.1 Gammaproteobacteria bacterium | reverse complement strand
GGCAGCTTTCTGACCTCTTACATGACAGTGCGCATGACCACCACGGTACCGTGGCCCAACGCCAGCGAAGTATTCGCACTGACCATCGCCGGCAACCACGTGCCGCTGTTGCTTATCGCCATCATGACTTTTGTACTCATTACCAGCAGCGGGACCATGGCCCTGGCGGTCAATTACGGCTACCGGCGCGACAAGAAAAAGACGGCCTTGCTGATGCTGGCGACCGCGCTGCTGGGCGCCACCTTTGTTGGCATGCAAGCTTTTGAATGGACCAAGCTGATCGTGGAAGAGGGTGTCAGGCCCTGGGGCAATCCCATGGGGGCGGCCCAGTTTGGCTCCAGCTTTTTCATGATCACCGGCTTTCATGGACTCCACGTATCCGCAGGCGTGGTCTACCTGCTGGTGGTGGCCAAGCGCGTGTTGAACGGCTTTTACGATCGCAAAGGCACCTATGAAACAGTCGAAGTGGCAGGCCTTTACTGGCACTTCGTAGACCTGGTGTGGGTGTTTATCTTCGCATTCTTCTATCTTTGGTAGGAACGACTCATGGCAACAGAAGGTCAGCAACATCCGTTAAGCGTCTACCTGTACATCTGGCTGCTGCTCTTTGTGCTCAGCGCCTTCTCCTACATGGTGGATTACTACCAGCTTCAGGGGATGCTGCGCTGGTCGCTGATCCTGCTGTTCATGATTTTGAAGGCCGGGTTCATCGTCGCGATCTTCATGCACATGGCCTGGGAACGACTCTCGCTGATCCTGGCCATCCTGGTGCCGCCCTTGTGCCTGCTGGTTCTGGTGGGGCTGATGACGGTTGAAGCCGACTACACGTTTTTTACCCGCCTTCGCCTCTTCTCCAACTAAAAAGGGGTCAGAGTACATTTTCAATTAATCGTAAACGGGTCAGACTCCCGTTGGCGGAAAATGTACTCTGACCCCATTTCGGGGGGCTTAGCGGGCGTAGACCTTGATGGTCTGGCCGATGGTGTTGAGTATCGAGCGTAGCTCGTCGTAGTCGGGGTGGCGTACGCGCAGCCAGGCATTGGCCATGTAACCGGCTTCCACGGGTTGCGTGGGGCTGCCTGGTTCCGGGAATTTTGCGGCCACCAGCCATTGTCCAAAGCGCTGCTGGATTTCTTCAATGCCTTCGTAGCCGGTGATGTGGCCGTCCTCGCTGGGCCGCAGGGCGATCATGCCGCAGGCATAGCGGCGTGACGGGCGCTGCAAAGTGCGGCCATTGACCAGGGCGCTGGCCCATTCCGAGTAAATGTCGAATTCGTTGGCGGCATTGTAAACATCCCAGTGGCCCACGCCCGGCGGTCGACAACCGATTTCCGAGAACTTGAGTCCCTTGGGACCGAAAAACCACTCCATGTGCGTGGCGGAGGTACCGATGCCCAACGCCTTGATGACTTTGCGCGCCATGCGTTTAACTTCGACGTAACCTTCCGCATCCATGCGGTTGGTGCAGATCATTTGTGGAGAGATCCAGCGCTCGCGCATAGCCTCGAGTACGTTTGGGTAGTAATGGGTAATAAACTCATGGGCTACCTGGCCGTCGATGCTGATGGTGTCCAGAAACCCTTCGTGGCCCTCTATATATTCTTCGACAGCCACTTCATGGCCATGCTCAAGTCCGCATTCACGCATGATCCCGGGAAGCTGGCCGGCTTTACTGACCTTGAAGGTACCCGACGCGCCGGCACCGGCGATGGGTTTCAAAATAATGGGCAGGCCGACTTGTTCGACAAAAGCGGTTACATGTTCCGGCGATGTTGCCCGAACTGACTGCGCGCAAGGCACGCCTGCATTGCGCAGCGCTTCTTTCATGGCCGGCTTGTCGCGGCACAAGTAGGCAGTCTCAACGCTGGTGCCAGGAATCCCACTGGCCTCACGCACTTTGGCAGCCGGCATGATATGGGCTTCCACCGTGGCTTCGAGGCGATCCACCCAGACCATGCCCTGAATCTTGCGCACCGCCGCCAGCAGCGACGGTTCATGTACTACTGACTTGATCTGCTCGTAATGGCTCAGCCAGCCTTTGACCTCGTCATCGAGGTATTCCACCGGCCGTTCACCGATGCCGATGACGCGTGCCCCAACCGAGTGCAGACCACGCACGAATTCACGCTGGTTATAAGGAAAACATGGCTCAATA
This sequence comes from Gammaproteobacteria bacterium, assembly GCA_041609715.1. Classification (GTDB taxonomy): domain Bacteria; phylum Pseudomonadota; class Gammaproteobacteria; order Steroidobacterales; family JABDLF01; genus JABDLF01. The sequence goes on along the minus strand of JBFIQI010000069.1, from coordinate 10,160 downwards.
AATATAACGTTCATGGGGGCTCGCCGAATGTTTGGTAATTGTTAAGCGCCTGGTGTCGTGTCAGTTGAGGCAGTATTCGCCAGCATTGCGCGATAAAGACTGACGTACCGCGCGCCCTGTTTTTCCCAGCTAAAGTTCCGCGCCATACCGTTGGCGACCATTTTTGCCCAGCTGCTTTGATCCTGGTAGAGGGTCAGGGCAGCGTCTATGGCCCAGCGCAGGCCATCTGCGTTGTTGTCCCGAAATACGATGCCCGTGCCTTCGCCGGTGGAAGGATCGAACAGCTCCACCGAGTCAGCCAAGCCACCGGTTTTGCGAACGATCGGTACCGTTCCGTATTTAAGACTGTACATCTGGTTGAGACCGCAAGGTTCATATACGGACGGCATCAGAAACATATCGCTGCCAGCCTCGATCCAGTGAGCCAGCTTGTTGTTATAGCCTTTGTAGAAACCCACCCGGCCTGGAAACTGCTGTTGCAGATGATGGAAAAAATCCTCGAAACGCGATTCACCGCTGCCCAGAATCACAAATGAGAAATCCCGGCGGCGCAGCATTGGCGGCAAAACTTCGGCCACCAGGTCGAGGCCTTTTTGAGCGGTAAGTCTTGCCACCAGGCCGATCAACGCGACGCCGGGACGATATTGCAGGCCCATTTCGCGCATCAGTGCCTGCTTGTTGACCAGTTTGCCCTCCAGATCGTCAGTCCCGTATTGCTGCGGTATCAGCAAGTCGGTCTGCGGATTCCACTCGCCGTAATCGACACCGTTGAGTATTCCGATCAGGGTCGAGCGCCGGTCACGCAGCAATCCGTCCAAACCCATGCCGTACTCCGGCGTCTGTATCTCCCGCGCATAGGTGGGGCTTACCGTGGCCACTACATCCGCATACAGGACCCCGGTTTTTAGGAAATTGATTTTGCCAGCTGCATAATCCTCGTGGTGCAAAAGCCCTTCCTTGCCAGCCAGTCCCAAATCCCCTAGCGCGTCGGTACCCACCGTGCCCTGGTAACCGATGTTGTGGATCGACAGCAGAGATTTGCTTCGCTTGAACAACTGGTCCCAGTCATAAAGCGCCTTGGCATAAAGAGGTATAAGGGCCGCATGCCAGTCGTTGCAATGCAAAATATCGGGGGCCCAGCCCATGCGCTGGCACACTTCAAAACTCATGCGGTTGAGCATGATGAAGCGCAGATGTTCGTCGCTGCCGCCAGTGTAGATACCGGCCCTGTGATAAAGCGCCGGGCAGTGCAGCAGATAAACCTGAGTGCCATCACCAGGCATGGTGGTGACATACACGTCGACTCCGAAATGCTGTGGGCCCAGGCTCACGCCAATGCCCTGCATAAAATCCACCGGATACACTTCCAGGCCGCTGATATCCATGGATGAATAGAATGGCAGCACGACGCGGACGTCGTGACCACTACGGTGCAGGTAAGCACTGAGAGCAGCACAAACATCGCCGAGTCCGCCGGTTTTGGCCAGCGGCGTGAATTCAGCAGTGCTCATTAAAACCCGCAATGGACGCTGGTTGGGCATAATTGGGCTGTCTGACGGCTAACGAAGCCGGTATTGTACATCCTGATCGCTGAAGCTTGAGGCCAGTTATCCATGAACGTCTTGCTGATTTCTCCGGGCTATCCTGCCGACATGCCGGAATTTACCCGTGGACTTGGTGAGGTAGGAGCCACCGTTATCGGTGTGGGTGACCAGCATCCCGGATCCCTGCCGGGGCTGGTGCGCAGCCATCTCGCCAAGTACATACATGTTGCTTCCCTGTGGGATGAGACAGCGGTGGCTGGCAGCCTGCGCAAGCAACTGCAGGGACACAGCCTGGATCGCATCGAATGCCTGTGGGAGCCGGGCATCATGCTGGCAGCCCAGCTACGGGAGATCTTCGATGTGCCGGGCATGCGTCCAGGGCAGGCGCGTACCTTTCGTGACAAGGAAGCCATGAAAAAAACCCTCGATGCGGCCGGCATACGCACACCACGACATTTTGCCGCTGACTCGATCGCGGCCTGCTGGGAAGCCGCCGAGAACATTGGCTTTCCCGTCATTATCAAGCCCATAGCGGGGGCGGGCTCGGCGGATACCTATCGCGTCGATGATCGTGATCAGTTGCGTGGGGTCCTGCCGCGCCTGGGTCACGTACCCCTGGTCAGTGTCGAGGAGTTCGTGGACGGTGAGGAATACACTTTCGACACGATTTCCATTGATGGCGAGATTGCCTATTTCAACATTGCAGTCTATCGGCCGCGGCCCCTGATCGCCCGCAGCAACGAGTGGATCAGCCCCCAGGTCATTGCCCTCCGGGATGTCGACAACCAGACCCTGGCTGGCGGTGTGCGCATGGGGCGTGAAGTGATTCAGGCGCTGGATTTTAAAACCGGTTTCACCCATATGGAGTGGTATCGCAAAGCGGATGGCGAGGTGGTGTTCGGCGAGATTGGCGGCCGCCCGCCCGGGGCGCACCAGGTGGACCAGATGAAATTCGCCTGTGATTTTGATGTATTCAGAGCCTGGGGAGCCGCCATTGCCGGCTGCGACTTTGATTACGATGTAGAGCGGCGGTTCAACGTAGCGACGATTTACAAGCGCGCCCAGGGCAACGGCGTGATTCGCAGGATCGAAGGGCTCGAACGACTGCAGCAGGATTGCGGGGAGCATGTCGTCTGGAACACCTTGCTGGGGGTCGGGCAGCACCGGCGCGACTGGCGCCAGACGCTGGTTTCGGATGGCTTTATCATGCTGCGCCACCCGGACCTGGCATACACCCTGAAAATGGCCGACCGTGTCGGCGAGGAACTGCAGCTTTACGCAGGCTGAACGGGTCAGGCAAATTCGGACAGATAGCGTGGCAGCATTGCCCGCCAGGTGACCCAGTTGTGGTCGTAATCAGTGCCCCAGGGATCGACCCGGTTGGGGATGCCTTTGTCGCCCAGAATCGATGCCAGCCGCCAGGATTCGCCAATGTCCTCCCAGCGTCCTTCGCCGGTTGGCAGCAGGACAAACCTTTTGCGTAACTGGTCGAGTATCGGGCCCTCCGGCAAATTCGGCAGATAGTGAACCGGTGAAGAATAATAGAAATCATCGTTCATGCGACCTTGCAGATATTTCGACAGGTCGAATGTACCGCTCATGCCTATGGCCATGCTGAAAACATCGGGGTGCCGACATACACTGGCGACAGCATTGAAGGCGCCGATCGATGCGCCGGTGGCAATCACCTCTAAATCCGGAGACTGACAATCTTTGCGAATGGCCGGAACCACTTCCTTGTAGATGTAAGAATCAAACAGGTTTTGCAGTCTTGAGCAGTATTCCGGCGAGTGCTCACCAGACAGCCATGCGCGGCCAGCTACGCTGTCAATGGAATAGACCTTGACGCGGCCATTGTCGATCAGGTCACCCACCGCGCCTACCAGGTGAAAGCGTTCGACTTCCTCGGCATCCCCGCCGGCGGTGGGAAACAACAACACCGGCTTGCCGAAGTGGCCCCACCTTACCAGGCTGACCTCCTGTTCCAGGTGCGGTGAGTACCACCTGAAACTGTCCTTGTGTGCGCTATACATTTGGCTCTGCCTCGGCTTCCCGGTAAGCCTGAATGCGCTGCCAGAACAGTTCGGTAAAGGTGTCGATTTCATGGGCCGGGAACAGCGCCTCGACTTTCTGGCGTACCGCATCGTGGGCAGTATCGCTGCCGAAAAATTCATCGGCCACCGCGTCGAGATGCCCGAGGTGCTCGGCGCAGAATTCCTCGAAGCGTTCAGTGTCGAATCGTGCGTGGGCTATCTTTGTGTATTTGGCCAGCTTGTCTTCGAAACTCAGATCGCTTGCGGCGATCTCGAAGTAATCATGCCAGTCCAGGTTCAGCCGCATGTTGCGGCGAGTCGCCGCGCAGAACAGCGACCAGCGGAGGTTGGCTTTGATCAGCCAGGGAAAGTGAAAGTGCAGGGAGGTGACCTGGGAATCGGGGCAGCCGTTGGCGAAATCGATGGGGTGCCAGTGGCCATCTTTGCGCAGTGCTTCGCAGGAGTTGAAGTCCCAGCCAAAAAACGCGTTTATGACCAGCGTCATATCTCCCAGTAACTGCTCCTCCTCTTTGCTGAGAAAATTCTGCTCCATGCCGTAGCGGTCGTGTAAGGGCGCATCTGGCTTGTAATTGACGTAACGCACCTGCGGTCCCAGGCCCACGCAGCGAACAAAGCAGTCATAGGGAATCACCGCCTTTTGCAGATTCATGACCCGGTCGCCGCTTTCTTCATAGGCTGCTTCCAGAGTCTTGCGGTCGTCAATCTTGCTGACGCCCACCCAGGCCCCGCCATCATAGGGCTTCATAAACAGGGGGTAACCCAGTTTGTCACCGATGTCGCCCAGACTGAACAGCCTCGCATAACGCTTCAAGGTGGGCTCCAGGTCCGGCGTATCCCGATATTTCTTTGGCGGAATCAGCCAGGTGTCGGGTACCGAGAACCCCAGTCGCATCATGGCGCTGTAAGTTGTCTGCTTCTCCATGGACTGCAGCGACCATGGGTTGTTGAACACATACAGGTCGTCCATGAGGATGGATTTTTTTATCCATTCGCGACTGGTGTGATACCAGTGCGTCAGGCGATCGATAACCACCTCGTAAGGGCAGGGCTGGCGCAGAGAAAAGGGCTCAATGGTGATGCGGTTGACCTCGAACCGCAGACTGTCCTGTCCCTGAGGGATAGCCAGATCCAGGCGCTTGAGTATTTCCTCGTAGCAGATTGGCCAGCAAATATCTGCGCCCAGTGACAGGCCTATCATTCTTGTCTTGTTAGCCATGGTGCTTAGCCTTGTGCATTTCCCGGGGCTTGCAAATCATACCCAGATTTTACTCATAAACCATCCACAAGGGGCCTGGAAACAGCCACGACAGGCCCGTACGCAGCCGGTCGCGCCAGTTTTCCCAGTTGTGCGCGTCACGCACCTCCTCGTAGCGAACCTGCATGTCGTGCGATTGCAGCAACGGCACCATGGACCGGTTTTCATAGATGAGAGACTCATAAACTCCGCAACTCATGTAAATTTTTTGAGCGGGCTTCCCGGGGTGCTGACGAAACTCGTTGATGAATTCCACTACCGGATCAAATGCCGGGCCACGACTGTGGTCCCCGATATCGCTGAACGCGAAAGAACCGGATTGCAGCAGCAGGCGGTCGAAACAATCCGGATGGCGCCACGCCGTGTGCAGAGTTGCCACCGCACCGAAACTGGCGCCCATGAGCGCGCGCGACTGGGGCTCATCATTGACCGGAAAATTCTGGACCAGGTACGGCAGCAGTTCGGTACAAATAAAATCGGCATGCCGGTCGTCGCCGGCGTACTCGCGCAGGCGGTCCGGTGAGGTGGTCAGAGCCACGATCATGGGGGGGATTTCCAGGCGGTGGATCAGGTTGTCCAGCACGATGCTCAGGTCAGAATAATGCAGGTAATCGTGGCCGTCGTGGACCACCAGCAGAGGATAACGCCGGGAATCGCGAAAACGCGACGGCAGATAGATATCCACCGCCCGGCGCTCGCCAAAACTCTTGCTGTCCAGTTCGTGGCGCTTGAATGTTCCCCTGCGGCTATTGGCATCTCGCAAAGTCCATTCCGGCCGCTGGTAACGATAACCGCGGCAAACCGAATTGGCGCCGAACGGGTCGCGGGCCTGGTATGGATTGAGCGGATCAAGCTCGAGGCTGCGATTGCCGTCGCGCAGCACTTCGTACTTGTACTCGATGCGCGATTCAGCCGGCAGCTCGATGGTCACGGCCCACAGGTCGGTGCCCGCCAGGCTTTGCAGCGGCTGCGCTGTGCGCAGCCCGAAAATCCAGTGGCGCAGGTATACTTCATCGGCGGCTCCGCGGTAGACAAAAGTAACGTCGGTCTTGTCCACCAGTGGAAAGTTCTGTGCCGCAACGAAAGCATCCACGGCCGCTGGCCGCGGCGCGCCCTTACGCATCAATTTGCGCAGTTGCTCATGCATGCGCTTTCACCTTGGCCAGGGAGCCGGTTCGGCGGATACGCCGGACGCCGGCAGCGCCCACCAGCACATCATCCGACATCGCCATCCAGGCGCCATCATCCAGCGTCATGCAGCGGGCCGGCGCAAAGCGCCTGGCCATCAATGTCAGGTGTTCACGGCTATCGATATCCAGGCGCTGGCTGGCAGCGGGCAAGGCGATAATCCCCCGGGCACGCCCCAGACCCACGTCCAGCAGCTCCGGCTCGCGTCGCCCCTGGGGCGCACGGTCGTGGAACAGCACCAGCTGGCGGGTCAGCAGCATAGCGCCGGCGGACCAGCCGGCCAGCGGGTGCGTGGCCAGTAAATCTGCCATTCCCAGCAAGCGCAGTCGGCTGGCCAGGACGGCCACATGACCGCCTGCTATCAACACGGTGCCCAGGTCCCTCAGCTGCTGTTCCAGTTCCTGCCGATGCCGCCGGACCGTGGTGCGTTCCGCGGGCCGTATACTGGCATCGAAACTGGCGTGCATGCCCGCCAGCTGCCGGGCATGGAACCGGTCCAGTGCCCGCAGTTGGCTGATGGCGGCACGTAATTGTGGTTTGAGCAGTTCGGTGTCTTCCTTGCGCCGCATGAGACGGTAACAGGCTTCGGCCCCCGCTTTGAGCCTGACCCTGTACAGGCGCTGCAACTGCTTCAACTTGTCCTGGCGCTCGCGATGGGCTGCAAACAGCGACGGATCACTCGCGAATATGTCTTCGACGCGCTCGTACAGGGCAAGATCAATCACCGGCTTGCCGAGGTGTTCGGTAAGCGTATCGATTTCACCTTCCGCGTCCCGCCAGCCAGCGGTGATCACACCGAAGGGTCCCTCCGCCCCGAGTTTTTTGAGGGCGCTCGTCAGGCTGGCGGTACGGGACTGGGGCCCCAATAGCGCGACGCGACCGTTCAATTTGGCAGCCGTCATGAGTAGCAGCGGCTCAGCGACCAGCGCCGTCGCGCTCGACCTGGACGGTCTGCACGAGTTCTTTGAGGGCGGCTTCGACCACGGCAGTATCGGGGTGGCGCAGAATGACAAAGCCATCACCCTCATAACCTTCGCCCGCGGGCTGCCCCAATCTCGGCAGATTCGCTTCCACTACCAGGCCGCCCATGCGGGCCTGGGCCTGCTCCAGGCCATGAATCGCTCGCACCGGGCCCCGGCCCTGGCCGCGAATGTAGGCTGCGCCACAGGCATATTTCCGGGGCGGCGGATCAAATTCATCGAGCGCCATAAGCCCAGCCCAGCCACGATAGAAATCCCAGTCGTGGGCGTATGACAAAAGCGACATAAACTGGGCCCCCGGCGGGCGCGCGCCAACCTCCGAAATTGCCACGCTGCCATCGCTGCGCTGAAACCATTCCATGTGGCTGAAACCATGCTCAAGGCCGAGCGCCTGTAACGAGGCTGCAGCATGTGGCGCAATTGATTCATGGATAGAGCCAGTGGTCTCGCGAGGCAACAGGACGCACCATTGGATCCAGTCGTTTTCCAGAACCTGCAGGGGCGATGGCAGATAAGCGCTCCAGGAACTCCAGCGGAGCTGTCCCGCCTGTACGACACTCTCGAACGAGTATTCGTGACCGGTCATGAATTCTTCCAGCAATCCGGGATGGGCGGGGTCGGGGGGAAACCTGTCCAGGTAGGTCATGAGATCCGCACGGCTGTCGAGGCGGAATGTACCCTTGGCGCCGGCGCCTGCCGGTGGTTTGACCACCACCGGAAAGCCGACCTGCCCGATGAAGTCCATGGCTGTCTGCACGTCGCCGGCCAGGCGATGGCGCGCGCAGGCTATGCCGGAAGCACGCAACACGGATTTCATGCGGGCCTTATCCCTGAAGTTGCGGGCCGCTTCGACACCAAGACCCTCTACCCCAAGGGCTTCGCGCACCTGGGCCACCGGCACCTGAGCCTGCTCGAGGGTTGCCAGGATGCGGGCCGGTTTACCCAGTTTTTTTGCCAGCCGGTCAATGGCCAGAGCAATTTGCGCGGGATTCAGGCCATCGGCCACCTGCTGATGTCCTCTCAGCCGGCCTTGCAGCGACTGTGGTAAACGATCCAGCGGATCCTGGCTAACCAGGCTGAGATCGATTCCGGCCAGTTCCGCAGCACCGGCCACGAAGCGCAGGGTGGCTTGCATGAAAAATGGAGCTACGAAAACGACGTGCATGGAAGAGCGGTCCGGGCGCGGATGGGCTTGGCGCGCGAGTATAGCACCGCGCAAAGCAATGCTAGGAAAGCATTTCCTCCGTCACCAGCGCGATCCCTTTCTTGGTGATGAAGAAACGCTTGGCGTCTTCAACAGGGTCTACGCCAATGTGGCTGCCATCCTCGATGACACAATTTTCGTCGATGACGGCACGCTTGATTATGCAGTTCTTGCCAATTTTTACGTTGGGTAACACCACGGCCGAGTCAAGCTGGGTTCGCTCGTCAATATTTACATTGGAAAACAATATCGAACGGCGCACGATGGCTCCGGAAATAATGCAGCCACCCGCCACCATTGAATTGATTGCTGCACCCTGCCGTCCTTCGTCATCCAGCACGAATTTGGCCGGGGGTGCCTGCTCCTGGTAGGTCCATATTGGCCAGTCGTCGTCGTATAGATCGAGTTCAGGTGTGACGTGAACCAGCTCCATGTTGGCATCGAAGAATGCGTCGACATTGCCGACATCCCGCCAGTAGCTCTGTGCTCGCGTCTCGACATCGGTAAACGGGTAGGCAAAAACATGCCGGGTTTTGATACAGCCGGGGATGATGTTCTTGCCAAAATCATGGGCCGACTGGTCATCTTCTGCATCGTTGCGCAGGATTTCACTCAATAGCTCACGGTTGAAGACATAGATACCCATGGATACCAGTGCCTGGCTGTCGTCATCCGGCGTGGGCTCCGGCTGCTCCGGTTTTTCCGCAAACCTGATGACCCGGGTATCGTCGTCCACGGTCATTACGCCGAACTCACGTGCTTCGCTGACAGGTACCCTTAATACGCCAACCGTCAAATCGGCATTTTTTTCGACGTGATAGGCGATCATCGGGCCATAGTCCATTTTGTACATGTGATCGCCCGCCAGAATCAGGACTTGTTCCGGGCGATGCTCCTCGATGATATTCAGATTTTGATAGACAGAATCAGCGGTGCCCCGATACCAGACCTCGCCGATCTGCTGTTGGGCCGGTACGATTTCGATGAACTCGCCGAACTCGCCTCGCAGAAAGCCCCAGCCGCGTCGAATATGCTGAATTAAGGAATGCGCCTTGTACTGGGTGAGAACAAGTATCTGCCGGATGCCGGAATTCACGCAGTTGGATAACGGAAAATCAATAATGCGAAATTTACCCGCTATGGGCGTTGCCGGTTTGGCGCGATTCAGAGTGAGTTGTTTGAGCCGGCTTCCGCGCCCGCCCGCCATGATGAGGGCCATCGTGCTGCGGGTCAGACGACTGACGAAGCGGCCGGACTTTCTTGGTTTCATTGCTGGTATTGCCTGGCCTTGGGGAATATAGAGATCCGTCTCATTATACGATTAAGATACAGATCAGCGCGGTCGACGGCAAACCCCGGGGCCGATTGATGTTGGGCCCGATCGGTGCTGCGAAGAATCCGAAAATTGGGTGGTATCCGGCGCCCCGGGGAGGCCCGAATCTCGCCCTTGTTGTAGCAATGCTGGCTGTCAGAGAAAAACCGTCCCGAAACGCTCACGAGATACTGCCATGGCACTGGTAGCACCGACACCGACACAGGCCTGCAGGCTGCGGGATGCCTTCTTTGAGGCCGGGTATTCAGAGTCGGCGATTCCGGGCCTGCTGGGCCAAGCGTTTCCGCTCAGGCTGACAGAATCCGAAAAGCAGCGCTACGCTGTGGCCTTGGCGGGCCACGGGTTTCTGGGAGTATTGCTGCGTCTGTTTTTTCTCGAGCAGACCGTCGCCCACCAACAGTACCAGTCAGGCTTGCCCGGGCGGCTGCGGCAGGACCTGGAAGACACTGGCCTGGTTGCAAGCACCCCCGAGGGTGTCTGCGCTGCAGTTCTGCTGGTGCCGGTCGAGGACAAGCTCGTTGCCGGTGACCGCTACCGGAAACTCCCCGGAGATTCAGGCGCGGAGCATGTCCTGAGCGTGAACGCGCCAGCGCGCTTGCTGG
>JBFIQI010000068.1:0-12537 GCA_041609715.1 Gammaproteobacteria bacterium | reverse complement strand
CTGGTGGAGGAGGTGGCCCGCATCTATGGTTACGACAAGATAGACGAGCATCCAGGACGTGCGGCCCTGCAGATCAGGCCACGTTCGGAAGACAAACTGAAAGTCAGCCGCCTGAAAGACCATCTGGTATCCCGAGGCTACAGCGAAGCAGTCACCTACAGCTTTGTCGATCCGGTGCTGCAGGAAGCGCTGTTTCCCGGGAGCGGTAGCATCGCTTTGGAAAACCCCATCGCCTCGAATCTGTCGAGCATGCGCCTGTCCCTGTGGCCGGGACTGCTGGGCGCACTCATGGTCAACGTCAATCACCGCCAGGACCACATTCGTCTATTCGAAAACGGCATGAGGTTTGTTCCGCAAGGCAAGGATATAAAACAAGATAATGTCTTGGCCGGGATCGTTTATGGTCGCCGTTACCCTGAGCAGTGGGGGCTGGGTGAGGAGTCGGTGGATTTTTACGACTTGAAAGCCGACGTCGGCTCACTGATTGAACTTACCGGGGGGCGAGCAAATTTTATGGTAAATCGGGCTGAGCACCCGGCTCTGCATCCCGGCCGCTGCGTGGCCTGGGAATATGGGAGCCGGCGTGTGGGTCTGCTTGGCGAATTGCACCCGGCAATTGTGGCCCGGCTGGAGCTGGGTCGGGCGCCGGTGCTTTTTGAAATCGAGCTCGATGTATTGCTGAAACAGCAACTCCCTGAAATTAAAGAAATTTCGAAATTCCCGGAAATTCGTCGCGATTTGGCGATCCTGGTTCCCGAGGCGGTAACCGCCGCCGATATTCGCGCCACCGTCATGGCAGAAGCGCCGCCGGAACTGGAGACGCTCGTGATTTTCGACGTCTACCGAGGTGGCAACATAGATTCAGGACTAAAAAGTGTTGCTTTAGGCTTGATTTTACAGGATTCTTCGCGCACTCTTACTGACGAGCTCGCCGAGGCGGTGGTGGCAGACGTCAGCGCCCGGCTCAATAAGAAACTGCGCGCACGCATACGGGGCTGAACAATGTCATTGACCAAAGCAGACATGGCCGAGGCTTTGCACCAGGAAATCGGCCTGAACAAGCGAGAAGCGCGGGAGCTGGTGGATCTGTTTTTCGAAGAATTCAGGATCGCACTGGCATCGGGGGAGCAGATCAAGTTGTCAGGATTCGGCAATTTCGATCTACGCGACAAGAACCAGCGTCCGGGGCGCAATCCCAAGACTGGCGAGGAAATTCCTATCACTGCCAGGCGGGTCGTGACCTTCAGACCGGGACAAAAACTAAAAGCGCGAGTAGAAGCCTATGCTGGAACCGGGCAATAACGACCAATTACCACCCATTCCTGGAAAGCGTTATTTCACGATTGGAGAAGTAAGCGAACTTTGTGACGTAAAACCCCATGTTTTGCGGTACTGGGAGCAGGAATTTCCGGAACTCAAGCCGGTAAAACGCCGCGGCAATCGCCGCTATTATCAGCGGCAGGACGTACTGGTTATCCGTCAGATTCGGGGCCTCCTTTATGAGCAGGGCTTTACCATCGGTGGGGCACGTCAACAGCTCAATAGCGATGAAGCCCGCGAAGACGTCACTCAAAGCCAGCAGATCATCAAGCAACTTCGCGTCGAGCTCGAGGACCTGCTGAAAATCCTGAGGCGCTGAGCGCCACCACGCTTGCAAGGTTCCCCGCAACAGTCTGCTCAGGTATCATCTGCGGTCCGCCGCCTGCCCACTTGGTTTGGCGGCATTCGTGTCGGGGCGTAGCGCAGCCTGGTAGCGCACTTGCATGGGGTGCAAGGGGTCGGAGGTTCAAATCCTCTCGCCCCGACCAATTCTCTGATCGGTTCATTCGAGAACATGTCTCGCTGCTGCGGCGTTCGCATTGCGGCATTCTGTGAACTTCGTCACACCGCGTGGGGCAATAACAGAATACAGTTCACACTCGTCTGTTGTTATGTAAAAAGAATGCCCGATGGAAGCAACGATCCACAAGACCTCCGATTTTATTCCCGAGGAAGTTCTGGTTCGCTACCGGCAGCGCAACGAGGAAGGCTGGAAACGCATCCTCAGCATGACCGATGTCCTGGACAAGGCTTTTGTCGAACTGAGCCTGGCCGGCGAGGACCACAAGGGCTTTAATCCTTATGACTCATCTGCGCTGGTGACTCAACGTCGCTCCTGATGGCTGAACAGCTCCGTGACCGCGGAGCTGTTCCCTGAAAAAATTTATTGCCCACTGTCCCGAACTTCCGGCAGAGCAGCAAGATCTTGCTGAGTGTCGATGTCCGCTTGCGCTCCCCTTGATACCAGCTCAGTGCTGACATCTTTATGTCGCGCAAAGAAGTTGTTGATACCAGGGTCGCCCTTGATGCTCATAAGAGCTTTGAAGTAGCGCCTCGGTATGATGGCCGGCAGGCCAGCGCCGCGATTGCTGATGCAGGTTACGATGCGGCTGCGTTCAGCGCTCCACTCGGTCACCATTTGTTCCAGGAGCTGGCTGTCCACAAGTGGCATATCGCAGGGCATCAGGAGTACCGCCATCGCGGCGGGCGGAACCGAAAGCATGCCTTTGCGAATAGAAGAGGCCAATCCGTCGCGCCAGTCTGCATTCAGAATTCGGTGGGCTTCAATGCCCAAGAGCTCTCCCTCCACCTGGCGGGAATGAGCTCCGAGCACGATGCTGGCAGTGGCGCCCCGCAGCCCGGTTGCAGTCGCCGCGGCTCGTCTGACCAAGCTGGTCCCGCCATAGCTGGCCAGCTGCTTCGGTGACCCGAAGCGCACCGATGGGCCGGCTGCAAGGAGGACCACATGCAATCTTTCTGCAATGGGTTCACGGTTTGCCATGACTGAAGAATACGAAATTCCTGAAATGACCGCATATCATAGCGCAGCGCAGATTTATGCTGCACACTGGCACTGGCGTCGCAGGCCAGCGGGCAGCCCGGGCCAATTGAACCTCCATGCCCGAACCCCCATAATCTGCGCAGCGCATGGAGATTGCCCGATGGCCGGCGAGGAACGGATAGCTCTGATATGTACTTAGAACTTTTCGGATTAAAAGAGTACCCATTTCGGCTGACGCCGGATCCGGCCTTTATTTATCCCAGCAGGCAGCATTCCCAGGCGGCATCGTTCATGGACTCCACGGTGCTGCTGACCGACAGCTTCGTGGTTATTACCGGCGAGATCGGCTCGGGTAAGACAACGCTGATCGAAAAGTTTTTGTCTGAGATCGACCCCGGTGAAATTGTTACCGCACGGATTTTCCAGACCCAGGTTACCCCAGTGCAGTTTCTGCAGTCCGTGTTGGTTGAGTTCGGTTTCAGCCCTTTCAAAAAGCGCAAAGCCGAGCTTCTGAAAATGATGAAGGACTTCATGGTAGCCCAGCACGAAGAGGGGCGCCGGGTGCTGATCATTGTGGATGAAGCGCAAAACCTCAGTAATAACGTCCTTGAAGAGATTCGTTTACTGTCCGGGATCGAGACGCAAAAGGAAAAACTGCTTAGCGTGATTCTGGTGGGCCAGCCGGAACTCGAGGAAGTTCTGGACTCTCCGCAAATGGAGCAATTGGCTCAGCGCACCAGGCTGCGTTATCACCTCAAAGCCCTCACGCCAGATGAAAGCCGTGAGTATATCGAGCACCGTCTGAAAGTGGCCGGCGCCGCCAAAAACGATATTTTTGCCAACGATTGCTATCCGGTAATTTTCAGATACACCGGTGGCATTCCGAGGCTTATAAACACCTTGTGTGATACCGCATTGATTTGCTGTTTTGCGGATAACAGCAAGGTGGTAACAGCCGGACAGATCGAAACGGCCGTTGAAGAGCTGGGCTGGGTCGAATACGCGCAACGCACCCACACCGATCACACCGGAATCCGGCGATTTGGTATCGGACCAAGATCAAAGCGCGGCATGCTCCGGGTTGTGGGTCCGGATGGCTATGCCAAAGACTACCCGCTCATCCGGGGACGCCTGATAATCGGCCGCACCGCAGACAATGATATCCAGATCGATAGCGAGTTCATCAGCCGTCATCACGCCCAGATTTTTACCGACGAGAAGCACAGCTGGATAGTCGATCTGAACAGTACAAACGGGGTTTTCATGAACAACAAGCGAGTAAAAAAAGAACGCCTCAGGGACGGGGATGAAGTAGAACTTGGAACTTACGTGCTGCAGTTCCACGCAGAAGCCCCGGAACCCGAAGACCGGTGACCGATTACAATTTTTAACAATTGACGCGGGTAAATGTGACGGTTTTCACAACCTGAAAATGCCCCGGTTTCCTAGACTGTTGACCACAGGAGGAAACCAGCCATGTCCACAAAGTTTTCCATCGATGCCGACAGCTTGTTCGCGCATAACAGAAATCATGTTATCGGCAGCAGCAGCCCCGCAGAGTTGCTGGCCAAGTTAATCCGCATTCACGAGCGCCAGGCCCGCGCCGGAGGGCGCGCCCGCAACTGGGACCCGTTACAAACCTGGTACGAAATGCTCGGGGCCTGCTGCAGCGAGGTAAAGAACAAAAACTAGGCGGCCGGGTTTCAGTCGGGCTTTGGGCGTGCGACACTCTCAGCGCTGGGCTTTCGGGTCCGGCGCTTTCATGTTAGCCAGTAGCTCAAAACGCGGCATTGAAAATCTCCGGACAAAAATACGCGACCATCATCAAGGCGCTGGAGCAGGAACGGACTGTGGTGACTGGCAGCCGGCGCCTGGCTCGCGAATTGGCGCTGTGCTTCGCCGATGTGCAGAGCGCCAGGCAAGCGGTCTGGAGACGACCGCAAATCGCATCATGGCAGGAATGGACCCGGGATCTGTGGCGAATGGCGGCCTGGCGCTCTGGGGTCGACCAACCACTACGTCTGCTGGCGGGCGGCAGGAAGCGGCTCGTCTGGGAGCAGGTGATCAGCGCATCTCTGGGGTCTGCTCACTTGTTACGGCCGCATGGGCTGGCGCGGGCTGCCAGTGATGCCTCGGACCTTGCCTTGCAGTGGGGCCTGTCCCGGGAAGCCATCGCGGCCAGAGCCTCCGAGGACACCCAACGCTTCCTGGAATGGCAGCAACAGTTCGAGGCCATCTGCGAGCGGGAACACTGGCTGGACGAGACCCGTTTGCCTGATGCGCTGGGCGAACTTCTGGGCGAATGCGGTGATCTGATCCTGCCTGACAGCCTGTTGCTGTGTGGTTTTGACGAGTTGACACCTCAGCAACAACGGCTTCTGCGGGTCGTTGCAGGCTGCGGAACCCGCGTTGATTACTACATGCCCGCCATCAAAGACGCCCGGGCCAGAAAACACTGTACCGCCGATTCCGAGGCGGAGTTGGTGACGGCTGCCCGCTGGAGCCTGCAAGTCTTGCAGGAGAACCCCGGGGCGAGCATTGGCGTCGTGGTGCCGGATCTTGGCACCCGCCACGAGACTGTTAGCCGAATCTTTGCGGACATACTTGAGCCGGGATGCGCTGAGTTGCGGGCAGCTTCGGTTGGAGATGTCTATTCAGTATCCGTCGGCTCAGCATTTGCAGCCAACCCCATGGTGGCGACTGCGCTGGATCTGTTGGGACTGGCGGATGGAGAGCCATCCTGGAGCCGCGTCAGTCACCTGTTGCGCTCGCCCTTTCTGGGTGGCGCAGAGCGTGAAGGCAATCGGCGTGCACTACTTGATGTAAAACTCCGCCGCCAAGGCGGTATTCGCTGGCCTCTGGACTGGTTGCTGAGTGCACTTGCAGAGGAAGACGAAGTTAATTCGAATTGCGCCTGCCCGGACCTGGCGGGCCGGCTAGGCAAAGCGCTGTCGCTAAAGGCTGCGTGGCCGGCCAGGCAGACGAGTCGCAGCTGGGTTGTCAGCCTGAGTAACTGGCTGGATGCTTTGGGTTGGCCCGGTGAACGCGGGCTCGACAGTAACGAATACCAGGTACAACAGCGCTGGCGCGAGCTGCTGGAAGAAGTTGCCGGCTTCGATGAGACACTGGGGGCGGTCAGTCTGAGGTCCATTTGTGGACTATTGCGCAATACGGCGGAGTCTTCATCGTTCAAACCGGAATCGGCGCGTGCCCCGGTCCTGGTAACGGGTGTGCTGGAGGCCGCCGGGCTGGAATTTGACCATCTTTGGGTATGCGGGCTGCATGACGGCGCCTGGCCGCCGGCACCCGAACCCACGCCGTTTCTGCCATTTTCATTACAGCGTTCAATGGGAATCCCGCGTGGTTCCGCTGTCCGGGAGCTGGCTTTTGCACGCCTGCAGTTACGGCGCTTGATGAGCAGCGCCCCCGAGGTCCATCTGAGCTGGCCCGCTGCCATAGAAGACGAAGAGCTGCGCGAGAGCCCACTGATTGAAGAGATCGAGACAGGCGAACAATTTGGCCATGTCAGCCTGGTGGAAATGGGCCGCGCCCAGGCCATTTTTCGCGGCCGACCCGGTCTTGAAAGCCAGAACGATGGTAAAGCGCCTGCCTGTAGCGACGACCGCCCCCCGCGAGGCGGCGTACGAATCCTGGAACTGCAGTCGAACTGTCCTTTTCGTGCCTTCGCCGAACTGCGCTTGAGGGCGGAGGGTCTTGAACAGCCGACTGCCGGACTGGATCCCCGACAGAGGGGGCAGCTGGCCCACGAAAGTCTCGATTATCTGTGGCGCGAACTGGCGGACAGTGCCGCATTGCGGGACCTGGACGGCTCCGCCAAAACAGCGTTGATCCGCCGCTCAATTAACCGGGCCGCTGGGCGCTTGCGATTGTCAGGAAATCCGCTGGTCGCAGAATCCCTGGAGATCGAACGTGCCCGGCTCGCTGGTCTATTGCACGACTTGCTGGCGATAGAGGCGCAGCGGGAACCGTTCACCATCAGAAGCAGCGAACAGGGCAGCGAGGTTGAACTGGGTGGCCTCAGGATGCGGGTGCGTCCTGACCGAATCGATAACTTGTCTTCGGGGCAGCTGGTCATCGACTACAAGACGGGCAAGGTTAGTCCGTCAGCGTGGCTTGGCCCCCGACCCCGCCAGCCGCAACTGCCCCTGTATGCCGTGGCGCTGGGGTTACCCCAGGTGCAGGGGCTTGCCTTTGTGCAGTTACGGACGGGTGACGTCCGTTACGCTGGCCTGTCGTCAGGTGCCACCGAGCTGCCCTCAGGCCTGCGTCTTCCGACTCGCCCCCAATTCAACAAGCAGGGGGCGAGCGACTGGTCAGGAATGCTGCAGAGCTGGCGCCATGCGCTGGTCGCTCATGCCCGGGCGTTTCTGGCGGGCGACAGCAGGGTCGATCCCTTGAGTGGCGCCTGCACGCATTGCCATCTTGCCGCGGTTTGCCGAGTGGAAGAGAAAAAACGCCTTGGCCAGGTGGCTGCAGATGTCTGAGACGAACAAGCCGATTCCCGACGAGGCTGCCCGGGAGCTGGCGCTGGATGTGTCACGTTCGGTCATCGTGCAGGCGCCTGCGGGCTCGGGCAAAACCGAGTTGCTTACGCAACGCCTGCTGAAGCTGCTCTCGCGGGTGGAGCACCCGGAAGAAGTCCTGGCGATTACCTTTACGCGCAAAGCTGCAGGTGAAATGCGCAATCGACTTTTGGACTCGCTGGCTCGCGCCGCAGACGCGCCCTGTCCGGGTACTGCACATGAGGCCCGCAACTGGAGGATGGCCCGCGAGTTGCTTGCAGTCGACCAGGAAAAATCGTGGCGGCTGCTGGAGCATCCGGCGCGCCTGCGCATCATGACCATCGATGCGCTGTCGGCCAAGCTTACCCGGCAGATGCCACTGCTGGCGCAGCTGGGCGCCAACCTGGATATCGCTGCGGCACCCGAGCTGCTCTATCGGGAAGCAGCGGTGGCAACCCTGGAATTGCTGGTATCAGATCATGCCGTGCGGGCACAGCTGGTCACGCTCGTGCATCACCTGGACAATGATCCGGCAACTGTTATTTCCCTGATCGCCGACATGCTCAAAAAGCGCGAGCAATGGCTGCGTCACCTGTTGCCAGCCGCCGGCCGGCCATTGGACAAAGGCGTGATGGAAGCGGCGATCGCAAGGATGATCGGCGCCGAGTTAGCCGCACTGAAGGCGAGGTTTCCGAAAGGCTTGCTGGCGGCCCTGTCGGCTGCAGCTCAACAGAGCGCCATGAACCTGGCTGCCACAGACGCCGACAATCCGCTCGCTGCCTGGCTCGAAAACAGTGATCCCCATGATCGTGCTGAAGACCTGCCGGCCTGGCAGGCGCTGGCACAACTGCTCTTGACCGATCGCAACGACTGGCGAAAATCCTGGAACCGATCCCTGGGATTTTTGCCCGCGGAAAAGGAGCGGAAGGCAGAATTCATCGACCTGGTCGCCAGGCTGCAGGCCGATGAGGAACTCAAGCGGGGTCTTGTCACTATGCGTCGGCTGCCCGGCCATGTTTTGCCGGATCAGCAGTGGGAGGCGCTGAATGCCCTGATAGCGGTGTTGCCGGTGGCGGCAGCACAGCTCGAATTGGTGTTTCGGCGTCACGGCAAAGTCGATTACACGGCGGTATCGAGAGCGGCACTCGATGCCCTTGGCGAGGAGCTTGCGCCCACCGACCTGGCATTGTCTCTGGACTACCGAATTCAGCATATTCTTGTGGATGAGTTTCAGGACACATCAGCCAGCCAATATGAACTGATCACCCGGCTGATTGCCGGCTGGTCCGAGAATGATGGGCGAACCCTGTTCTGTGTTGGTGATCCCATGCAGTCGATTTATCGTTTTCGCGAAGCGGAAGTCGGTCTGTTTTTGCGTGCCTGGCAGGAAGGCATCGGAGACCTGGTGCTCAAGCCGGTCAACCTGTCTGTTAATTTTCGCTCGCAACAAGGCGTGGTTCAGTGGGTCAACCAAGTATTCCCCCAAATTATGCCGGAGCGTGCGGATTTACAGACCGCGGCGGTGCCCTACACAAGATCTTATGCCCATCATGAGAAGCTGCCGGGCGATGCTGTGGTTTTTCATCCCCATATCGATGCGGGACCCGACCTGGAAGCGCGGACGGTTGCAAGGCTAGTCAGCGAGCATCGTGCCGCCCATCCCGGGGACAGCGTGGCGATACTGGTCAGTGGGCGCAATCACCTGCGTGAGATCGTGCCGACGCTGCGTGAGGCGGGTCTCAACCCGCGGGCAGTTGAGATTGAACGCCTCGATCGACAGCCAGTTGTTCACGATCTGCTGGCACTGACCCGCGCATTGCTCCACCGCGGCGACCGGACTGCCTGGCTGGCCATTCTGAGAGCACCCTGGTGCGGATTATCGCTCCCAGATATGTACGCCCTTGCGCATGACGCGCCGGATGTTGCGATAGGGGCTTTGATCGAGGATCAGGACCGTCTGGGCGCGCTGAGTGAAGACGGTCAGAAGACCCTCGCCCGGTTCAAGGCAGCGCTGTGGCCGGTCCTGGCTGACTCGGGCCGGCAACCCCTGCGTCGCTGGGTCGAGCGTGCCTGGCTGCGCCTTGGCGGACCTGGCTGTCTCAGTGACGCCGTTGAACTGGACAATGCGGAAGCATTTTTCAACCTGTTGGCGACCTTGTCCGAGGATCGCGCGGTCGAGGACCCATCGGTTTTGAATGAGCGGCTTGCCGAGTTGTTCGCTTCACCGGATCCCCAGGCCGATGAAGGATTGCTGATCATGACGGTGCACAAGGCCAAGGGCCTGCAGTTCGACGTTGTCATTGTTCCCGGGCTTGATCGGGCAATCAAAGGTGAGGAAAAGGAGCTGCTGCGCTGGCTGGAATTTCCCCGCAGCGGCGGGGGTAGTGACCTGGTATTGGCCCCGGTAGCGGCCAAGACGGACGAAAAAAATTCCCTGCACGAATACCTGCAGGACCTGGAAAGGCGTCGGCGCGACCTGGAACGCGGGCGCCTGCTGTATGTGGCGGTGACCCGGGCCCGCAAGCGGGTGCATCTTGTTGCCCGGGTACAAACCAAAGACATCGATGGTCAACGCACGCTTGTCAGGCCGCGGGCGCGTACCATGCTGGAGGCCCTGTGGCCTGCGGCCCGGCCCTGGTTCGAAGCGGCGTTTGCGGCCGGGGATGCCGATGAGCTGCCGGCCGGGCAAGCGGCTGAATCCCACTCGATGGGGGTTCCGACAACGTCATTTTTACCGCGCGACTGGCAGGCGCCGTCGCCTCCGCAGCCAGTGAAGACGCCGCGGCTGCTGCAGGCGCGGGTAAGCATCAGCGAAGAGGCGATCAGTTTTGACTGGGCCGGGCAAACCGCGCGCAACGTGGGGACGGCGGTTCACGAAGGACTGCACAGCCTGGCCGAGGCCGGAGGCCTGGCATTGCCTGAGAGTACAGGCGCGCGGTTACGGGCGCGGCTTGCGGAGCTTGGCACTCACCGGGGTGACCTGGATCTGGCGACGGAGCTCGCTTATTCGGCACTTGAACGCAGTATCCAGGACGAACGCGGCCGCTGGATACTCGCAACGAACCATATCGATGCCCGCAATGAACTGGCGCTCAGCAGCGTTGCCGACGGGTCGGTGTACAGCGTTATCCTGGACCGGACTTTTATCGATGTGCATGGATGCCGCTGGGTGATTGACTACAAAGTTGGCGTGCATGAGGGTGCCGATCTGGAGGCATTTTTTGACCGGGAGGTGGTCCGCTACCAGCCCCAGCTGGAACGCTATGCGCGAATTATTTCGCAGCTCGACGAGAGACCGGTTATGACCGCTTTGTATTTTCCCTTGTATGCCGGCTGGCGGGCCTGGGATCCCTTTGCAGCCGGCGGGCGCTGCCACACTTAGTCTACATTCTGCCTGTGTGTTGCAGTCGCCGGCGGCCCTGCTTATCGGCGGCGCCCAGCAGATCCAACATATTGGTGATGGCTGGCGGTGCACCGTCATGCGCCGCTACTTGAGCATCCAGCGTAAAACGCCGATCCGCGGCCAGAGTCAGCTGACCCTCGAGACCCAGCGAACCTTCAAGGTCACGCAGGTTCGCGGCAAGAGGAGGTTGATCCTGCTGATCAAAAACTATCTCAAAATTTCCCAGTAGCGTGGCGGGACGCGTGGTCAGCGCCGCCAGCCGTTCCACCGTAAAACGAGCATCGATGGCGACCGGCCAGTAATTGGAAAGCACCACTTCGTCGGCGTTGACAACCACACTGCCGCTGAAGAATCCGGTAGGCAGCAACGCTGCTAGCGACTGCAGGTCTACCCGGCCCTCGACATTACTGAGGCGTACTTGTCCGTCGCGCCCTGATGCGATGACGCCCTGCAGCGGCTCGCCGGCGAGACGCGTTTGGAACTGATAGCCAATTTCGGCTCGCAACAGGCTCAGAAAATGAAACGACCATTGAGTACGCTCCAGGGTCAGCCCCTGGGCTTGCAAGCGGGATGCGGTGCCACCCCAGATTGTGCCCTGCAGCCCGCTGATCGCGACCAGCCCCGGGGGCAGGCGCTGCACGGCTACCGAGGCCGGTATGCGGGCCAACACAAAGAGGACGAAAGCAAGGCCGCCGACGGCCAGCAACAGCGACTTGCGTTTCAAGGCGATTTACTCAGGCCCCGGCACGAACCAGTGTAAGGCTGGCATTGACGGTTCCTTCAATTTCTGCCTTGTTGAGGGTTGCGTTACTCAACACCAATCCGTGGAGGGTCTGCAATTCCAGCAGAAAGTCGATGAGTCGATTGAATGGCGCTGCTTCGAACGAAACCCGGATTGCACTATCGCCATCTGGCTGATTGCGCTTCAGGAAGGGCGCCAGTTGAGCACTGCTGCTGCTGCGGTCGATCACCACCACCAGCGGCGTATTGGAACCGCCGCTTCGGCGCACGCCACCAAGGGCCTGCACTTCGGCCCTTGCTCTTTCCAGCGCCGCCAGGTCCAGGTACTTGTCGTCGAGGCGCGCCTGCGCTCTTTCCGTGGCTTTGAACAATGGTTCGACCATCAGAAAGAGCAGAGCGCCGACCAACACAATACCCGCCACGACCACCAGGATCTGTTCGCGCTGCTGCAGACCGCCGAACCAACTTCTGAGGCTATCCATCATGCCGGAGCCCTTTGCAGCTGTATGCGACCTTCGACCTGGTCGCCCGAGGGATTGGCGGACTCCAATTCCACCGCCAGACCGCCTGCCTTTTCCATTCCCTGTCGTATGCGATCCAGGACTTCGACACTTGGCACGATGATTTTCAGGTCAATGACACCGTTCCTGAAACTGATGGAATCGAGTCTTCCGGCATTTTCGCCGCGTGTTGCAGTGGCTAATGCGTCCAGCGCCTCCAGAAAAAATGAATCGGTGCTGCCAGCCGCTGCGCGCAATGCAGCCAACTCGCTGCGCATCTGGTTGGCCGGGTCACCCCGCAGGGTCACGTTCGGGAAAACCTCCTGAAATGTCGCGCTGATGCGCTCGTCTACGGCTTTTTCACGATTCTTCAGTACCATCAGCTGCACGGCTTCGCCTGCAAGCAGCACCACCAGAACCGCTGCAGCGAGACCGGCTGCAAAGCGCCAGGGCTTCAAGATTTTCTCCGGGCTGCTGCGGGGCGCAAACTCGCCCTGTCGAAGATTGATGGCAGACCGCGCGAACATACCAGCGGCCAGATGCGCCAGG
>JBFIQI010000067.1:0-12657 GCA_041609715.1 Gammaproteobacteria bacterium | reverse complement strand
GAATTGCTCGGCCTCGGTACTGCCCGCCATTGCGGTGGTGGACACCTGGCCCGAGGTAATCACGGTCTGCACGGCATCAAAGTAACCGGTGCCGACAAAGGCCTGGTGTTTGGCCGCACGAAAGCCGTCGGCTTCGCGGCCGAATTCCCTTTCCTGCATTTGCGAATAAGCGAACATTCCCTGTTGCCGGTAGGCACTCGCCAGTTCGAACATGGACAGGTTCAGGGCGTGCCAGCCGGCCAATGTAATGAACTGGAATTTGTAACCCATGGCCGCGAGTTCTTCGCGAAATGTCCGCATGGTGGCGTCATCCAGGTTGGCCTTCCAGTTAAAAGAGGGCGAACAGTTGTAGGCCAAAAGTTTGCCCGGATACCTGGCATGGATTGCCTCGGCGAATTGCCGTGCCTCATCCAGGTTGGGTTTGCCCGTCTCGCACCACAGCATGTCCGCATAGGGCGCGTACGACAGGCCACGGTCTATGGCCTGCTCGATGCCCGGCCGCACCTCGTGGAAACCCTCTACCGTGCGCTTGCCGGTTATGAATTGATGATCGCGCGGGTCGCTGTCGGACTGCAGCAGATTGGCAGCGTTGGCGTCCGTGCGCGCAATGATGACCGTAGGCACACCCATGACGTCTGCCGCCAGCCTCGCCGCCACCAGCTTGTTGATAGCTTCCTGGGTCGATACCAGCACCTTGCCGCCCATGTGGCCGCATTTTTTCGCCGAAGACAGCTGGTCTTCGAAATGCACCGCAGCCGCGCCGGCCCTGATCATGGCCTTGGTGAGCTCGAATGCATTGAGATTCCCGCCCAAACCGGCCTCTGCATCGGCCACCACAGGAACTCGCCAGTCGATGCTGTGATCGCCCTGCAGATGATGAATTTCATCGGTGCGCAGCAAAGCGTTGTTAATGCGCTCAACCATCTTGGGTACCGAGTCAACCGGGTACAGGCTCTGGTCCGGATACATTTCGCCGGCCGAATTGCCGTCGCCCGCCACTTGCCAGCCGGAACAATAAATCGCCTTCAGCCCGGCCTGCACTTCCTGCACCGCCTGGTTGCCGGTTACCGCACCGAGCGCGCCGACGACACTTTCCATGTTGACGTTGCGCCAGAATTTTTCGGCGCCGAGTCGTGCCAGGGTATGTTCGATCTGCACGGAACCGCGCAGCCGAACCACTTCTTGGGCATTGAAAGGCCGCTTTATGCCCTGCCAACGCGGGTTGTCTGCCCACTCCTGCTGCAACTCTTCAGCGCTCTTGGTCGTGTGTCCCATTGAAGTCTCCCTCAGTCTATGTGCTGGTAGGCCGCCAGGGTCAGAAAGTCCTCGAATTCCTCACCGCAGCTCATCTGTTCAAATAACTGTGCTGCCAGCTGATACTTGCCGCTGGCAAAGTTCTGCTCGCCCACTTCATGCGCGATAACTTTCAGTTCCTCGCCCAGCAGGCGTCGAAACTGCGGCACGTCAAATTTCTGTCCCGTGTCCGTGACTGCGCCATGATGCAGGCACTGCCAGATCTGGGAGCGGCTGATCTCGGCCGTGGCCGCGTCTTCCATGAGGTTGTAAAGGGGCACACAACCCTGACCACGTAACCAGGCCTCGATGTAGCGCACGCCCACGCGGATGTTGTGTCGCAGGCCCTGCTCGGTGACAGCGCCCCGGGGTACCCGCAGCAGGTCGTCGCCGGACACCTGTACGTCGCCACGCATTACCCGCAACTGGTTGGGCCCGGTCATGACTTCACCGAAGGCCGCGCGCGCGGTGGCGATCAGCCCCGGGTGCGCCACCCAGGTGCCGTCATGTCCGGCCCGGGCTTCCCGCTCCTTGTCCGCCCGCACCTTGTACAGGGCTGATTGATTAGCCTGGTCGTCATCGCGTATGGGAATCTGTGCTGCCATGCCACCCATGGCGTGAGCGCCACGCCGGTGGCAGGTCTGAATAAGCAGGTCCACGTAGGACTTCAGAAAATGGCGGTCCATGGTGACGTCGGCACGGTCCGGCAACAGGTAACCCGGATGGCTGCCGAGACACTTGATAAAGCTGAAGATATAGTCCCAGCGACCGCAGTTGAGTCCCACGCAGTGGTCCCTGAGCTCATACAGGATTTCGTCCATCTCGAAAGCCGCAAGCAGGGTCTCGATGAGAACGGTCACGCGCACGGTGCCGCGCGCCAGGCCCAGGGTATCCTCGGCATGATCGATAACGGCGTTCCACAGGCGCGCCTCGCGGTGGCTCTCCAGCTTCGGCAGGTAAAAGTATGGGCCTGTCCCGGCCGCTTTTAAGGCCTCGTGGTTATGAAACAGATACAGCCCGAAATCGAACAAGGACCCGGAGAGCATCTCGCCATCCACCAGCAGGTGTTTCTCGGGTAAATGCCAGCCGCGGGGCCGCACCAGCAGCACCGCAGTCTGGTCGTTGAGCTGGTAGCGTTTGCCGGTGTCCGGCTTTACATAATCGATATCGCCGTTAACGGCATCCCGCAAATTGCGCTGCCCGTCCAGCATGTTGGACCAGGTGGGGGCGCTGGAATCCTCGAAATCGGCCATGAAAGCGTTGGCGCCGCTGTTGAGCGCGTTGATGACCATCTTGCGATCCACCGGACCGGTGATTTCCACCGTTCTTTCCACCAGGTCGGCGGGGGCCGGGCGCACTTGCCAGTCTGCAGCCCGGACCGGGGCCGTCTCCTGGAGGAACTGCGGCAGCTCACCCGCCAGCAGCCTGGCTTTGCGCGCCTGGCGGGCCTGCAGCAGGCTGATCCGCTGAGCGTTGAAACGGCGGTGCAGGTCGACCAGGAAATCCAGGGCGCCAGGGCTCAGAATCTCCTGGTCGGCCTCGCTGGCTGGGCCCAGAATCTGGTACGGGGCATCAACGGCTTCGCTGGTTTGCAATGGTCTGTCTCCGTGGCTCTTGAGAACTGAAAGCGCAGAGACTACACTGCCATATGTGCGTAATTACACAATGAAAATTTTACATAGTAAATTTTACACATGACCGGACTGGCAAGACAGGGGCATTTTCTGGGCGCCAAACTGCGCAGCCTGCGCAAGCGCAGCGGTCTGACCCTGGAGGAATTGTCCATGCGCTGCGCCCAGCTGGATGCTGCCCGGGCGCCCTCGACTTCCTACCTGAGCATGATCGAGACCGGCAAGCGGCTGCCCTCCCAGGCGGTATTGGAGCTGCTGGCTAACATCTTCCAGAAACCGCCGGCATGGTTTTTGGACGAGAACCCCGAGGTGCAGCCGGCCAAACCCGCTGACGAAACCCGTGGTCTCGGCGGAGTGCCGCTGGAACCCGGCTTTCTGTTTTCCAAGGAACTCCTGCAAAGCGCCTTGCCGGAATTGCTATCCCAGTCCGGTACCACCGGGCGGCAGTTTGCCCACTTGCTGATCCGCACCCACCAGGAAATGCATCGCAACGAATTCCCGGACCTGGAACGCAGCGCCGAGGAAATCGGCAAGCGCCGCATGCCTTTGTCCGTGGATGACCTGTTGGCCGAGTACCAGCATCTGGGGTTGCGGATTCGCTGGTTCGACCACGCCGCCCGGGGCAATGGCGGGCAGAATGCGGCCGGCGCCACTTTGCTGCGGTCTTTTTTCGAGCGTCCCGACACCGTCTTTATCAACAGGCAGATGCAAGCGGATCCGGCGCGCCTGAAGTACGAGCTTGCGACTTACCTGGGACACAAAGTTCTGCACCACGGGGACGGCCAGAAATCCGCCCACGCCACCATGGGTTTCTCCAATCCCGGTGATGCCATCAGTACCGGTATGGATACCCAGGATGTTCTGCACGCCTGGCGGGATTTCGAGTGCAGTTTTTTTGCCGGCGCGCTGCTGTGTCCGAAACTGCCGTTTCGCGGTTTTCTGCTGCGCGAGGCCTACAATGTTCTGGCCCACCACAAGCTGGAGGTGACCCCGGCAGTTATCATGCGGCGGATGACCGCAGTTTCTCCCTATCGTCACTGGCATTATTTCGATGCCTACGAGCCCGGCTTTTTGCGCGCAGTCTACCGTGGTAACGGCATCCCGCTGCCCTGGGGCAACATCAGCATGATGACGGATCCCTGCCCGCGGTGGGCAGTATTTGATTTGCTGGGCAAACCTCGCGCGCGTCGACCGCGATCGCAGATCTCCATCATGCCGGATGGACAATTGAACCGTATTTACTGCTGCCACTCCCTGAAGACCACCGATGCGGCCGGTAATCCGCATGTTCTGTCGGTTGGCCTCGATCTGTTACCGGCATTACGGGACCAGTTGAAAGATCCCGAGTCTGTCATCGCGGGCGCATCGCGGGACGCGGTAACCGGCGGTGGACAGGCAGCACTGCCGCCGGAACTCGTGCAGAGCATCAGGACCGTATCCAAGGTACTGAATATCCATTGGCTGGAAGACGCATTGTCCAGCGAAGCCAGTATTATTTGTCCGCGCAGCACCAATTGCCCGCTGCAGCGCTCCTGCTGCCAGACGGATAAAGCCACTGCCGGGGCCGCCATCGATGCTATGCGTCGCGAAATCGTCGACCAGGCCTTGGGTAATTAACCAGCAAGCATGCAAAGAGGATCAATGTGAAACGCCTGGCCTGCCTTTTTGTTCTGCTGTGGCCTGTCTATTCCCAGGCGGGCTCCGATGTGCATTCATTCGCCGATATCGACAGCTATCGTCAGACGCATCTCGCCCTGGACCTTAGCGCCGATTTTGCCAATCGACGACTACTGGGCACGGCAACGCTGCGCTTCGAGCGGGGCACCGGCGGGCCTTTGGTGCTGGATACCCGCGACCTGCTGATCCGGGCGGTCAGTCTGGACAGCGGGCAGTCCAGCAAACTGCTGCCTTTTGAGCTGGGGCCTCACCACCACATCCTGGGGCGCTCGCTCACCATACATTTGCCCGAGTCGCTGTCGGGCGAGTTCCTGCTGACGATCCGCTACGAGACAGAACCCGAAGCCAGCGGTCTGCAGTGGCTCAATGCGCGCCAGACGGCAGGCGGCACACATCCGTTTTTGTTTTCCCAGTCCCAGGCCATCCACGCCCGCAGCTGGGTCCCGCTGCAGGACACGCCGGCGGCCCGTATCACCTACGAGGCGCTGATCAGCACGCCCCCCGAACTGTTGGCCGTTATGAGCGCCGAACGCCTCGCCGATCAAAGCGGCGACGGTAAACATGTCTTTGTGATGCGTCAGGCAATTCCCTCTTATCTGCTCGCCATTGCCATCGGCGACCTGACTTTTGCACCGATTGGCCCACGCACGGGCGTTTACGCAGATCCGGCGGTGCTGGAGGCCGCACTGGCAGAATTCGAAGATACTGAAAAAATGCTGGAGATTGCCGAAGAATTATTCGGTCCCTATCGCTGGGAGCGCTACGACCTGCTGATTCTGCCGCCCAGCTTCCCTTACGGGGGCATGGAAAATGCGCGCCTGTCATTTATCACGCCCACCGTGCTGGCCGGCGACAAAAGCCTGGTGTCTCTTATTGCCCACGAGCTGGCGCACAGCTGGTCCGGTAACCTGGTCACCAATGCTGACTGGGAAGACTTCTGGTTGAACGAAGGGTTCACCACTTTCCTCGAAGGCCGTATTACCGGCGCGCTTTATGGAGAGCGCCAGCGCCGCATGGAAGAGCGCCTGGGCTATGAGGCATTGCTGGCTGCTTTCGATGAAATGGAACCGCAATTTGAAAAACTGAGAGTCGAGCTTGAGGGCGTCGACCCGGATGCCGTGTTCTCGGTGGTGCCCTACGAGAAGGGGCGCTTGCTGCTGGACTGGCTCGCAGCCGAATTTGGAAACGAAATTTTCAATGAATTCCTGAACGCATTCTTCGACCGGTATGCTTTCAAAAGTGTAACCACAGATGACTTCCTTGCCTATCTGCAGAATCACCTGCTGGATAAATTCCCCGGCAAAGTCAGCATGCAGCAGGTTCACGAGTGGATTTACCAACCCGGCTTGCCGGCCACCGCCATCATTCCGCCCACCGGCGTTTTTGCCGAAGTCGAGCAGATGCGCACCGAGTGGCTCGCCGGCCAACTGCCTGCTGAAGAGATTGATGCGACCAGGTGGAGCACCCAGGACTGGCTGTTCTTTTTGAACAACATGCCGCAAAAACTCTCGCAACCGCAGCTACGGGCCCTGGATAAGGCTTTTGCGCTTACCGAATCTGGTAACAACGAGATTGCCCATAGCTGGTTGCGCATAGCCATTCGCAACAACTATCGCCCGGCGTGGCCGCGGCTGGAGCGCTATCTTTTGAGTATTGGTCGCAACAAGCTCATCAAGCCCCTGTACCAGGATCTCGCCAAAACGGCCGAGGGTTTGGAATTCGCCAGGCGCATATTTGAGCAGGCCAGGCCCGGACACCACCCCCAGACGGTGTTTGTCATCGAAAACGTGCTGTACCCGGACCCGGGCCAGAGCTGAAGAATTCTGTTTGCGCTGTCTATATGCGCGGCAGGCACCCTTTGTGCCTGACAGGCCAACCGGCATGCACTAAAGTATTAGCTCGGACTAAGCCTGTTCGGGGGAATAACCATGGCACGCTATCTGATCCTTGCTCTTGTCCTGGCGCTGGGCGCTTGCCAGAAAGCACCCGAAGCCCGGCCCGATAAATCGCCCGATGGGGCATCTGATGCCCAGGCGGCTTCCGAGCCGGCGTCCGCAGCCTCGCGGCTGGCCGAGATCCTGGCGGCCCAGCCAGAAGCAGTCAAGGCGCGTTACCAATACCGCAATCCAGGGGAGACCCTGGCGTTCTTCGGCATAGAGCCGGGCATGACCGTGGTTGAAGTGCTCCCCGGCGGAGGCTGGTATTCAAAGATACTGATCCCTTACCTCGGGCCCGACGGGCACCTGATCGGCGTCGATTACAACCAGAGCATGTTTCCGAAGTTCGGCTTTTTTTCTGACGAATTTCTGGCTTCCAAAGAGACCTGGGTTGCTGACTGGACGGCGGGTGCCAGCGCCTGGTTCGGAGACGAAGGCGCGCAGATCTCGGCATTTGCACTGGGTGAAATGCCCGGCGAACTGGAAGGCACTGCCGATGCGGTGCTCATGATTCGCGCCACGCACAACCTTGCACGGTTCGAAAGCGAGGGGGGTTATCTCTCCCAGGCCGTAGCCGACATTCATCGCGTGTTAAAGCCCGGCGGCATTCTGGGTGTGGTACAGCACCAGGCGGCCGATGACGCGCCTGATGCCTGGACCGACGGCACGCGCGGCTACCTGAAGCAGGATTTCGTCATCAAAGTGTTTGAAGATGCCGGGTTCAGACTCGTGGCGTCCTCGCCCCTGAACCACAACCTGCTGGATCAGCCCGGTGAGAACGACGTCGTGTGGCGCCTGCCGCCCACCCTGGCGACCAGTGGTGAAGACCCGGATCTCAGGGCACAGATGAATGCCATTGGCGAATCCAACCGGATGACGCTCAAGTTCGTCAAACCGGCAGCTTAAACATCAGGCCTCCCAGTCGCGCTCCAGCTGCCGCGCGCCCAGAACAAAAAGTGCGGCCGCCAGCAGGTAGAAGCCGGTGCCGGCTAGTATGGCGAAGCGCAGGGCCTCCTGGCCGTAGCGGGCCTGGAGGTAGTCGGACAAGGCACCAATTACCAGGGTGCCAACGCCGATGCCGATCAGGTTGACGATGAATAAAAAGACCGCGGACGCCGTGGCCCGCATGGTGGGCGGCACGATGTGCTGGATTGCGCTGATCACCGGTCCCAACCAGGTGAGTCCCAGCGCGGTGGGCACCAGCAACAACAGGCAGGTGAGCATCAGGCTGGAGGACAGCAAGGCAGCCGCATAAAAGGGCACCGTCGCCGCCAGGGCGCAGGCCGGCACCAGTGCGTAAGCACTGCGCCTGGCGGCACCGAAGCGGTCGCCAAGAGAGCCACCGAGCCAGATACCGGCCAGCCCGCCAACCAGCAGTATCCCGCCGAAGTAAAAGGATGCGGCCATCAGGCTCAAACCAAAACTTCGCACGAAAAAGGACGGCAGCCAGAAAAACAATCCATAGCCGGCCATGGAGGCAGCAGCAGCGGCCAGCGACATCAGCCAGAAACTTCGCTTTATCACCAATTTTTCGGCAATGCTGCGCCAGGTGGCCGCCGGTAAGTCTGCGTCCTTGTCGAGGCCGCCCCGCAGCGGCTCGCGAACTGTCAGTTTAAACACGGGTGCCAACAACAAACCCGCCAGGCCCACCACAAAAAAAGCAAAGCGCCAGTCAACTTGCGAGGCCAGCACGCCGCCCAACACGATTCCCAGCGCACTGCCAACGGGAATCCCAAAAGAATAGGCACTCAGCGCCCTGCCACGCTGTCGGCTGGGGAAATAGTCAGCAATCAATGAATACGCGGGTGCCACGCCTCCGGCCTCGCCCACGCCCACGCCCACACGGGCCAGAAATAACTGCCAGAAATTCTGGGCCAGCCCACAGGCGGCGGTCATTGCGCTCCAAATCGCCAGCGCCAGGGTCATGATCCAGGTGCGGTTGGCGCGGTCGGCCCAGAACGCCACCGGAATGCCCAGCGCCGTATAAAAGAGTGCGAATGCCAGACCGCCCATCAGGCCCAGTTGGGTATCGCTCAAGCCGAGATCGGCCTTGATCGGCACCGCAAGGATCCCGACGATCTGACGATCGATAAAATTAAATTTATAAACGACCACCAGCATGCCAAGCACATACAGTCGGTAGCCCTTTTTGCGATGCAGATTCTTCATGACGGGTCAGTTTGCAAGCGCGATCAAAATGAAGCGCTGCATATTCGATGGCAGCGTTCGTGCCTGTATGCCTGCCGATGCAAAACGCAACGACTGGCGACAATAAGACGGATCGGAACTATTGGCGTCGCAAGCGTTTTTTAACTGGATTGATTCGACTGGGTTACGCCTGGCTTGCGCGCCAATTCCGCCTCTACCGATCTGGCAAACTTTTTGAGCAGTTTTATTTGTGCCGCATCAAATTGTCGGGGGCGCGAATCAATCATGCAAAGCGTGCCGACCAGGTGCCCATCTGGCAATCGCAGCGGGCACCCGGCATAAAACCGCACCCTAACGTCACCGGTAACCAGCGGGTTATCAGCAAATCGTGGATCGACAAACGTATCTGGCACCACCATCACATCATCTTCCAGAATAGCGTGAGCGCAAAACGCCATGTCCCGGGGCGTTTCCCGTACATCAAGTCCGAGACATGACTTGAACCACTGCCGGTCCCGATCCACCAGGCTGACCAGCGCGATTGGCACATCCAGCGCTGACGCGGCCTGACGGACGATTGCATCAAATCGCTCCTCGGGATGGGTATCGAGGATCTGCAGGGCGTGCAGCGCTGCCAGTCGCTGTTCTTCGTTATCGGGATGCCGCGCCCTGATCCAGCGACTCCGCGAGCGCATGGTCCAGGCGCGTATGCGGGTGCGCACGTACTCGGTGGAGAACGGCCTGACAATTCTGTCGGTACAGAGCTCCGCCAGTTGTCGGGGCGTTTTCTCGTCATCCACGATCAGCACGATGGGCGCCTGTGGTTTGGCTTCGCTGGCCTGCTCCTTCACTTTGTGACAAATCGCCAGCGCATTATCGTTACCGATCCGCCCATCAATTATTACCAGCGTGGGTGAGTCGCTTGCCAGGCTCTCGAGCACGGCCGCAGTATCGGTATGCGCTGCGAGTTGCAAGTTTTCTGCCGCTGCCGCTGCCTCTATAGACTCCCGGGTGGCCGTATCTGCGGCTGCCAGCAGGACAGATTGCTCTGTAACAGCCGGCACCACCGACTGGACAGCGGACGACCACCGGTTAGCCAGCCGACGCCCGGATCCCGGCCTGGGTTGCAATGTAATCTCCGCGCCTTCAGCCGCACCGAATACACGCAGCCCGGCGCCATCCGCCTCGAGATCGTCATTGATCCTGCTGACAATCTCATCCATTTCAT
Source organism: Gammaproteobacteria bacterium (assembly GCA_041609715.1). Classification (GTDB taxonomy): domain Bacteria; phylum Pseudomonadota; class Gammaproteobacteria; order Steroidobacterales; family JABDLF01; genus JABDLF01. The sequence continues at coordinate 2,743 of JBFIQI010000067.1, read as the reverse complement.
CGTCTGTTCGCAAAGGATCGTGATGGGTCAGCGCCAGCTGCTTCACGTTTGCCGCGCGGCAGACTTCCACTGCGTACTCGTGGGTGCTGTGGCCCCAGCCGGCTTTCTTGTGGTATTCGGATTCGGTGTACTGGGCATCATGTATCACCAGGTCCGCATCGCGCAGAAATTCGACATGGCGCATATTCTGTGCCCCCAGGATACTGGAACCATTCGAATGCTCGCGGGGAAACTGTTCGTGGTCACAGGCATAAACCACTGCGACGCCGTCGCATTCCAGTCGATAGCCCATGGTCAGGGCGGGATGATTCAGATACTGGGTTTTGACCGAAATATCGCCAACCTCAAAGGTGCCTTCAACCAGGTCGTGATAAGCAATTTTTGCCCCAAGAGCCTCGATGGTCACCGGGAAATAGTTGTACTGCATCTGGCCCGCCAGGGTGTCGCGAACCGATTGGCCAAGGTTGTGCGGAGCGTAGATGTCCCATTGATTATCCGGCTCGAATAACGGATCGAAGAACGGGATACCCTGGATGTGATCCCAGTGGGTATGGCTGATCAGCATGTGGCCACGGATTGGCTGCTCCGGCTCCGCTAAAAGCGACTGCCCCAAATTATGCGCGCCGGTACCACAATCGATGACCAGCAAAGTGCCGGAGTTGGAACGCAGCTCGACACAGGATGTGTTGCCGCCATAACGGATCGTGTTGGGACCGGGTTTTGCCAACGAGCCTCGCGTTCCCCAGAAGCAAACCCGCATTGATCCGACCTCGGTTAGAACTATTATCTTCTCGAATCAGTGTAATGCAGTGGAGATGCATTGCCAAAGGCAAAACTGCAAATAATTATCTCCCGCTTCTGCCCGGCACCTGCCCAGCCCTTATTTCCAATCCAATGCTGGACCTGCGCGGTTCCTGCGCCGGCGTGCCTGTTTCGACCATAAGACAGACTCGCTGACGATTTTTACCGATCAGCGCGCGGAGGCAACCGCCGATATGGCGGATTGGGAACAGCCCGATTGCAGGCGCCATGAGGCGCACCACCGTGTGGATTAACTGCTTCGCTGCGCCCCAAAAAAGGACCCCAGTGCCCATTCAGCGGCAATCGTCTTGTTAACTTGCCCCCGGGGCGTGGCTCGAGGAGATTGGACGACATACTGCAATCGAAGCGCTTTTCTTTTTGGAGTACTGTATAAAAGGGGGCCAGATTTACACCCCCCCCATTCAATTTCAAGGGAGTTCAATGTAATGGCGAACACGCACCAGCAATCCGGAGATGCAAGAGGGACCTTTCTCGGGCACCCAAAGGGCTTGTTCGTATTGTTCTTTGCCGAAATGTGGGAGCGGTTCTCCTATTACGGCATGCGAGCCCTGCTGATTTTCTATCTGGTGCAACACTGGATGTTTTCCGATAGCGAGGCCGGGATAATTTATGGCGCCTACACTGCGCTGGTTTACATTACGCCCGTGATTGGCGGATATCTCGCCGATCGATATCTCGGCCAGCGCAAGGCTGTAACTTTTGGCGCATTGCTGCTGACGTTCGGTCATTTCCTGATGGCTTTCGAAGGTGAAGGAGGCGGCCAGGCCGATCCGGCCATCAACGTTTTCTGGGCCGCTTTGGCATTTATTATCGTTGGCTCCGGCTTTCTGAAAGCCAATATTTCGGTGATCGTGGGGCAACTGTATTCCCGCACCGATATCCGGCGAGACCCGGCTTACACCATCTTCTACATGGGCATAAACCTGGGCGCGGCCCTCGGCGCAATCATCGCCGGCTGGCTGGGTCAGACTTATGGCTGGTCTTACGGCTTTGGTGCTGCCGGGATCGGCATGCTCATTGGCTTGCTCGTATTTGTCTGGGGCAAACCGCTGTTGGTTGGCCGCGGGGAACCCTCCGATCCTGCCCGTCTCGAGAAGAAAGTTGCAGGGATCAAGTTTGAGTGGTTGCTCTACATACTGAGCTTTTCCGCAGTGGGCCTGGTCTGGGTATTGATTCAGTATCAGGCCCTGGTTGGCTCGCTGCTCGGTATCGCCGGTGTGATTCTCGTCCTTTATGTGTTGTATACCGCGGTCGCGAAACTGGCTGCGGATGACAGGGACCGCATCTTCGCCGCCATGTTTCTGATTTTCGGTTCCATACTGTTCTGGGCGCTGTTTGAACAGGCTGGTTCCTCTCTGAATCTGTTTACAGATCGCAGCGTCGATCGGAACATCTTTGGCATTGAAGTGCCTGCATCGGTTTTCCAGTCAATAAACGCCATCTACATCGTTTTACTGGCACCAGTATTCGCCATGATCTGGACTGTTCTTGGTCGGCGTGGTCTGGAGCCGTCGGCGCCCGCCAAGTTTGGGCTGGGCCTGATTCAGCTGGGCGCAGGTTTCCTGGTACTGGTCGCGGGCGCTCTGGCTGCAGGTACCGGCAATCTGACACCTGTTGTTTTCGTGTTTCTCATTTATCTCCTGCACACAACCGGAGAGCTTTGCCTGTCTCCGGTCGGGTTAAGCGCCATGAACCGACTGGCACCGGCACACATGGCCAGCCTGATCATGGGCACCTGGTTCTTTGCTTCCGCAACCGGCAACTTCGCAGCCGGCCTGATCGCCGCTGCCGTAGGCGCTGAAGATGCTGGCCCCGACCATGTGCTGGATGTTTATTCTTCCGTTGGCTGGTTTTCTGTGGCCGTAGGCGTGGGCGTGATCGTCATTTCTCCGCTTATCAAGAAGCTGATGCATCTCGACAG
>JBFIQI010000066.1:0-13010 GCA_041609715.1 Gammaproteobacteria bacterium | reverse complement strand
GTGCTGGGCGCCATCGGTGTGCTGATAGCGCTGGAACGCCTGATGACCCTCGCCGTGTCAGGCAGAAAGATCAAGGCGCAGGTCAAGAACAGCACGCCCAAGTCGGACAATGCCCTGGGCAGAATCCTTGGCGTGTATTTCGAAAACCGCGAAACGGATACGGAAACCCTGGAGCTCAAACTGGACGAGGCGATCCTGCGGGAAACGCCGGAACTGGAGAAACGCCAGGCCATCATCAAGGTGCTGGCGGCCGTGGCGCCCCTGCTGGGACTGCTGGGTACCGTGACCGGCATGATTGCCACCTTCCAGTCCATCACCCTGTTCGGCACCGGCGATCCCAAGCTGATGGCGGGCGGTATTTCCCAGGCCCTGGTGACTACAGTGCTGGGGCTGGTGGCGGCGATTCCGCTGGTGCTGCTGCATAGCTTTGTGGCCGGCAAGAGCAAGGCGCTGATTGAAATTCTCGAACAGCAAAGTGCGGGCCTGATTGCCGAGCATTCGGAGAAGCCGCCGCAATGACGTTTTTCGTCGACGGTTACGAAGCGATCCGCGACTTCTTCGAAGCCGGCGGCGGGGTACTGTACTGGATCCTGTTTGTCACCATTTTCATGTGGACCCTGATCGTCGAGCGCTTTTGGTATCTTTACTACGAAATCCCGAAGCGGCTGCAGGCCGAGAAAGAGAGCTGGACCAGTCGGACCGATACCACCAGTTGGGCGGCCAAGCGGATCCGCGACGCCATGATATCGAGGGTTTCGGTTGACGCGCACCGCTGGATACTGGTGATCAAGACTCTGATGGCCATTCTGCCCTTGCTGGGCCTGTTCGGGACCGTGTGGGGCATGATCCAGGTATTTGAAATCATGGCGATCTTCGGCACCGGCAATGCGCGACTGATGGCGGGTGGCGTTTCCAAGGCGACGATTCCCACCATGGCCGGACTGGTAGCAGCACTATCGGGCCTGTACCTCAGTACGCATCTCGAGCACAAAGCGGACACGGAAGTAGAGCGCCTCGAAGACATGCTGCAGCACAATTGATACAGGCCGGATGAATTATGCGACGTAAACGCAGAGGTCAGGATGAAGAAGCCCAGATCAACATCACACCGATGTTGGACATCGTCTTTATCATGCTGATCTTTTTTATCGTTACGACTTCCTTCGTCAAGGAAATCGGGCTCGATGTCAGTCGTCCCTCCAATGCGCCGCCCAAGGAAGTAAAACAATCGGCGATAATTGCGATCCGGATTTCTGCCACCGGCGCTATCGAGGTCAACAACCGCCGCGTCGATATCCGGGCGGTGCACGCCAATGTGCAAAGCGCGCTGGCGGCCAAGCCTGATTCCAGTGTAGTGGTGGTATCAGACCGCGATGCGGACGCGGGCCTGCTGGTGCAGGTAATCGATCAGGCACGCGAAGCGGGCGCCGAGAATGTTTCACTGGCAGCGGAAGCGCGTTAGCGCGAGTGAACTCCGGCAAGTCAAGACCATCTAAGCAGAGATAACCATGGCCAGACGCCACGCAAGAGAAGAGGAAGAGACAGAGATCAACATCACACCGATGTTGGACATTGTTTTCATCATGCTCATCTTCTTCATTGTGACGACGTCCTTCGTCAAGGAGACGGGTATCGACGTCAATCGGCCACCGGCCAATACTGCCGAGCCGAAACCGCGCGGCAATATCATGATCGCCATCAATTCCAATGGTCAGATATGGATGGAAAAGCGCCAGGTGGAGATCGGCCAGATCCGTTTCATGGTGGAGAATGCCAGGGCGGAAAATCCGGAGAGCTCGGTGATCATCATCACCGACAAGGAAGCGCCGACCGGCAAGTTGATCGATCTGATGGACCAGGTACGTCTTGGCGGCGTTACAACCATATCGGTTGCCGCCGAGGAAGGAGCTTAGGGCTATGAGATTTTTTATATCCACGGTTGTCGGCGTTGTCGTCGCGCTGTTGCTGTTCCTGTTGATGAACAGCCTGATCGGCGGGGGCGGCAAGTTTGATGCCGACAACACCAGCCTCAAGATGATCGACGTGGTTCGGGTCAAACAGGACGAGCTGACCCAGACCAAGCGGCGTCCGCCCAAGAAGCCACCACCACCCAAGAAGCCGCCGCCGCCTCCCAAGCTGACCACGGCCAGCCAGGACAAGCCGCCGCCGCAGCAACTGAACATCGATATTCCGAATATCGACATGTCGGTGTCCACCGGCAGCGGCCCGTATATCGGCCAGTTCGATGCGTCCAATCCGGGCCAGGACGGTGACGTCATACCCATTGTGCGTATTGAGCCCCAGTATCCGCGTGAGGCGCTGCTGAACGGTATCGAAGGCTGGGTACGGTTCGAGTTCACCATCACGGAAGACGGTTCGGTGGATAATCCACGCGTCATCGAAGCGGAGCCCAATCGTATATTCAACCGCGAGGCAACGCGCGCTATCCTGCGCTGGAAATTCAAGCCGCGGGTGGTGGATGGCAAGCCTGTTCGCCGGCAGGCGCAGCAAACTATCGAATTCAAAATGGGTAGCTAGTAATGATATTGAGCGCTAATTTTTCCCGCTTACTGACGTACCTGTTGCTGACGGCCTTTGTGCTGCTGCTGTCGGCGCCAGTGATAGCCGCGGAAGAAGAAGAGGAGAGACCTCAGGCGACCATGTCGGAACGCGCCTACAAGCGCCTGCTGCAGGCCCAGGAACTGATGGGCGAGAATCGCTTTGAAGAAGCGCTGTCCAAATTGCGCGCCATGCAGAAGATGAACCTCAATGAGTATGAGCAGGCGCTGGTTTACCAGAGCATAGGCTTTGTCTTTGCACAGCAGGGCAAGTACCTCCAGGCCATCCAGAATTTTGAGGCTTGCCTGGCGCTGCGGGCGCTGCCCGTCAAGGCTCAGCAGGGCATGTTGTATTCGTTGGCCTCGCTGTACATGTCCCAGGAGATGTATCAGAAGACGATTGATACGCTGCAGCGCTGGCTTGCCAATGAAACCGATCCGAAGCCAGACGCTTTCATAATGATGGCATCGTCCTATGCTTCCATGAACAACTACCGCGGCGCGCTGCCGTGGGCCAAGCGGGCGGTGGATGCCAGCCCCGAACCCAAGGAAAACTGGTACCAGCTGCTGGCTGCTATCCATTTTGAGCTCAAGCAGTATCGCGATGCGGCGGGCGTGCTGACCAAGATGGTGGGTTACTGGCCCGACAAGTTACGCTACTGGGAAACGCTGTTCGGCGCCTACCAGCAGGAGGAAAACGACAAGGAAGCGCTGGCGACGCTGAATCTTGCCTACCAGCACGGACTCATCACGGACGAGAAAAAAATCCTCAACCTGGCTCGCATGCGCCTGTTTATGAATGTGCCGTTTTACGCCGGCTCGCTGCTGGAAGCAGAGATGGCTGCCGGGCGCGTGCAGCGCAACGAGAAAAACCTCGAGCTGCTGTTATCAGCCTGGACCACGGCCCGCGAGTATGACAAAGCGATCGCCGTGATAGATCAGCTGGCGCCGCTCAAGGGTGATGGCGAATTGTATTTGCAGCAGGCGCAGATCTACAACGAGAAGAATGACTGGGCGGGCGTCGCGAGCGCAGTGCAAAAAGCCCTCGATAAAGGCGGACTCAAGAGTACCGGCAAAGCTTACCTGTTGCAGGGACTGGCTTATTCGGAGCAGAAAAAATTTCGCGATGCCATCGCCGCCTTCAGGCGGGCGCAGCAGTTCGAGGAGACCCGCCGCCAGGCGGCCGGCTGGCTGGAATACGTCAACGATCAGATCGAGATACGTTCCCCCAGCTGACGCCGGGCCGGCAGATTATTTTCCAGGCCGCTGACCCGCCGCTAGGGTGGGTTTGTTTTGGCGCCCAGATCGGGCTCCTGCAACTCTGCAAGCAACTGCTGGCGCACAGCGTCGCGCAGGTTCATGGCCGAGCGCCGATCTGCGCCGTCAGGCTGCACGGCTGCAAGCACCTCGACGCTGAGGGCCGACGGCCGCGGCAGCCAGGCGCCCGAAGGCAGCATGCGGCGCGTGCCGCGAATCACCACGGGCACCACGGGAATGCCGGCGCGGCAGGCGGTAATGAAAGCGCCGAGGCGGAACTGGCGCAAACCGGGAGCTTTCACAAAGGTGCCTTCGGGGAAAAACCCGAGGGCCTGGCCGTCGATGGCAGCCCGGAATATGCGTTTGGCGTCCCGCGCCCCGGCATGGCCATCGGTGCGATCCACGAATTCCGATCCCAGCCGTGCCAGCATGAACCCGCCTACCGGGATGGCCCGGGCTTCCTTCTTGATCACAAAGCTGAAGCGCGGCGGCAGTACCGCTTTCATCAGCACGCCATCCAGGTAACTGGCATGATTGGCTACCACCACGCAGGCGCCGGCGGGCAGGCGCTGCAGACCCTGGATTCGCGGGTGGCACCCGGCGCCGAGCAGCAGCAGTTTGGCGAGGTATTTGGCGAGGCGACGGCGGTTAGCGAGGCCCGGGGTCAGGATGATCAGCAGGCTCCCCACGGGCATGAGCAAGGCCGCAACGGCGAGCACATAGATGCCGAAAATGAGTTCCCAGGCTCTTGTCATAAACACAGCCTCAGCGTCGCCGGCTCCGTGCAAATGGCATAAACCGGTCAATTAATGTGATGCAGTTCACGCCTTATGTTAATAAATCTTTGATTTCTGTGACTTAATTCACGGCCCCATGGGGGCTGGCCTAGCATACTGACCCTCGGCGATCCGTCAGGCTTAGCGACAGATCACCGGACTGCAGGAGCAGCGGCACAGGGACGAGTCGTCGGCACCTGGTAACAGGCAGTATCTTAAGCCAGTGCGCGCAGGAAGGCGCGGCTGTCAGTTTCACACGGAGCAATCAATGCCGTCAGCCAAGCCTCTCAATTCAGACAACACCGGCTTAGCCGAAGCCCAGGAGCGCACGATTGATCGCTTCCTGGACGCCGTCTGGATGGAGCGTGGGCTGTCGGCCAACACGCTGGCCGCTTACCGGGCCGATCTGAACGCATTGTCACGCTGGCTGGTGGAGCAGGACCTCGGACTACTGGACGCGGGGCGCGAACACCTGCTGGGCTTTGTGGCAGCACGCGCGGAAGCCGGAGCGCGACCGAGATCCACCGCTCGGCAGCTTTCCAGCCTGCGTCGCTTCTACCGTTATTTCGTGCGCGAAGGTGAAATCCAGGACGATCCCACGGCCCGTATCGAAATGCCCAAGGTAGGGCGCGCGCTGCCAGAGACCATCACCGAAGAAGAGGTTGAGGCGCTGCTCAGCGCGCCAGACGTCAAGGATGCCCTGGGACTGCGTGATCGCACCATGCTGGAGTTGCTGTATGCGACCGGCTTGCGGGTCACCGAACTCATCAACCTGACGCAGGCACAGATCAACCTGAACCAGGGCGTCATCCGTATCGTGGGCAAGGGCGATCGGGAACGCCTGATTCCATTGGGCGAAGAATGCCAGAACTGGATTCGCAAATTCTGCGCCGGCGCGCGCCTGGACATCCTGATGGACCGGCAAACCGACTACCTGTTTCCCACACGCCGCGGCAATCGCATGACCCGCCAGGCCTTCTGGCACATTATCAAGCGTTATGGCGCCAAGGCGGGTATCAGCAAGAAACTGTCGCCGCACAGTCTGCGCCATGCCTTTGCAACGCATTTGCTGAACCACGGCGCCGATCTGCGAGTGGTGCAGATGCTGCTGGGGCACAGCGATCTTTCAACCACCCAGATTTACACCCATGTGGCCCGCGAGCGCCTCAAGGACCTCCACGGCGAGCACCATCCGCGCGGCTGACGCCGACAAGCCGCCTTTCCATCTGCTAACATCGGCTTCCGCCCGGAACCCAGGTGTCCCGTTGCGGTCACATTCTTCAAACCGGTCTTAACAGGATTGCACGATGATTCTTTCCCTAGCGCGACCCGGCACGTTTGCTGCTGCCACACTTTGCTGGTTGATTAGTTCGTCCGCCCTGGCAGCGGACACCGATTTACGGGCTTCCATTGCCAACAAACTCCCGGGGGTCGAGCTTGAGGATGTGCAAGACACACCCGTCAGTGGTCTGTACGAAGTCGCCGTTGGCGCCAACGTGGTCTATCTCTCCAAGGAGGGCCGCTACCTGATCCAGGGCGAAATGGTAGATCTCGAGGACAGCAATACCAACCTCACAGAACTGCGCCGCGGGGCATTGCGCAACAAAGTGCTGGAGCGCATGGGCGCCGATCGCATGATCGTTTTTGCCCCTGACAAGGTAAAGCACAGCATCACGGTGTTTACGGATATCGATTGCTCTTACTGTCGTAAGCTGCACCGGGAAATGGCGCAGCTGAATGATCTGGGCATCGAAGTGCGTTATGTGTTCTGGCCGCGCTCAGGGCCCCACACCGACTCCTGGCTCAAGGCCGAAAAGGTGTGGTGTTCAAAAGACCGTAATACCGCACTGACACTGGCCAAGGCAGGCAATCCGGTGGAAGGGGAGGTCTGCGAGGAAACGCCGCTGATCGAGCATTACAAACTGGGCCGGGAAGTGGGCTTGCGGGGCACGCCCGCCATAGTCACCGAACACGGTCGGCTGATTTCCGGTTACCTGCCGGCCCCGCAGCTGGCCGCCGAGCTGGAGCGCGAAAAATCCTGATTCGGGGCGCTGCTAACGCTCCAGGTACTGGAGCTTGTCCGTGACCGCCTCCCACTCTTTGGCATCGTCCGGCGCGGGCTTCATTTCGTTGATTACCGGCCAGTTCCGGGACAGCTCCGCGTTCAGCTCCAGGAATTTTTCCTGGCCCTCGGGCAGGTCTTCTTCGGAATAGATCGCTTCCACCGGGCATTCCGGTTCGCACAGCGTGCAGTCGATACACTCTTCGGGATCGATAACCAGGAAGTTGGGGCCCTCGTGAAAACAATCCACGGGACACACCTCCACACAGTCGGTGTATTTGCACTTGATGCAGGCTTCGGTAACGACAAAGGTCATTGAGTTCTCCGTTGCATTGCCCGGTTCAGATGGCGGTGGCTATTTTGCCATAGCAGATGAGGCTGTGGCAGCGCCGCTTTCAGCCCGGCACCCGGCCGCGAATATCCCGGGTATGGACCCCGAAGCTGCCGGTCTCGAGATCGGCGATGAAACGTTCCAGGGTAAAGCGAATGCTGGGGAAAGCGATCTCGTCCCAGGGTATCTCGTCCGGCAGCACCAGTTCGCTTTCCAGGCTTTCGTCTCCGGGCCCATGCTGGGCGGATAGCATGCGCGCCAGGAACATCACATGCACCTGGTTGACGTGCAAGACGTTGATGGCCGCAAACAGCTTGCCGATGGCGACTTCAGCCAAGGCTTCCTCGCGGGTCTCGCGCGCCGCGCCTTCCTGCAGGGTTTCGTCGTTTTCCATGAAGCCGGCGGGCAGGGTCCAGTAGCCTTTGCGGGGTTCGATGGCGCGCCGGCACAGCAAGATCCGGTCTTCCCAGACCGGCACCGCGCCCACAACCATCAGGGGATTGCGGTAATGGATGGTATGACAGGCACTGCAAACATGCCGCGGCCGGTTGTCCCCTTCGGGAACCAAAAGCCGCACCGGCTGGCCACATTGATTACAGTAGTTCATGGTATGGGTTCCGTTGGAGCCCTGCAGCCGCGCTGGCAAGTCGCGCTGTCGGGCGTCACTGCCAGCGGTGGTACCGAGGGGGGGACTCGAACCCCCAAGCCCTTGCGGGCAGCGGATTTTGAATCCGCCGTGTCTACCAATTCCACCACCCCGGCAAGGCTGGATCGTGAAGGCAAGCAAGTATATGGAAATCCCACAGCCCCGCAACAATGGCACCTTGCTGCGACCTTTTACGGGGCCGGCGCATCTGCTTAGTCGATGAGCAGTTTTATTGAGCCGGAGGTCCCCGATGAGCTGCTGCGCGCCGCGCAGGCGGGTGAAATGGGTGCCCACGAGCAGCTTTACAGGCGCTTCAAGGGCCCCGTCTACAACCTGGCCTGGCGCATGCTGGCCAATCCGGCCGCCGCGGACGAGGTGCTGCAGGACACTTTCGTGGAAGTCATCCGCCGGATTGGAGATTTTCGGGGCGAGGCGCCGCTGGGTGGCTGGATCCGGCGCATCGCGGTGAATTTCAGCCTGATGCACCTGCGCTCCGCCTGGCAGCGGCGGGCGCTGCCCCTGGCGGTTGTCGGCGAGGCCGCAGGCGGCCTGGACCCGGCTCGGGCCGGCGGCGCCACCGACCTGTCGCGGGCGCTGGGCGAGCTGCCGGCCAGGACCCGTATGGTGGTGTGGCTGCACGACGTGGAGGGCATGACGCACAAGGAGATCGGTGCCGTCATGGGCAAGACTGCGAGTTTTTCCAAGTCGCAGCTGTCGCGGGCACACCAACGCCTGCGCGTGCTGCTGGATGGCAAGAGAGAAGCAAAGCAATGCATGCAAGTATCGAACAGTTACTAGAATTGCGCGACGCTGCCGATGGCGCGAGCGGGCAGCTGCGCGGGCATGTGGAGGGCTGCGCCCGCTGTGCAGGGGAATTGCAGCGCCTGCGCAGCCTGCGCGACGACCTGCGGGCGCTGGAACAGGTCTCGCCGCCTGCGGACGCCTGGGAAAAAATCCTCGAGCGGGCCGCCAGCCAGCCGGCGGCTGTTCCAGGACAAGGGTCGCGCTGGCCGCTGGCCCTGGCCGCCTCCGTGGCGCTGGCATTGCTGGTGGCCTGGCTGTTGCCCAGGACCCCGGGGGAGATGCCGGTCAGCGTCGACCGCGCCGTGACCACACCAGCCGCGAGCGCAACCGCCGATCTGGTGGCGGAATCCCAGCGCCTGGAGCGCCTGCTGCATCAATTTGATTACGAACCGCGCGTGGTGAATGCGGGGACCGCCGGGACCATCGTAGCCCTGGAGGACCAGATCGCCTGGGTCGATTACGGATTGACGGCGGGCCGCGAGGCGGGTCTTTCCGCGAGCGAGGCGCGGGCGCTGTGGCAGCAGCGCGTGGAGTTAATGAATTCGCTGGTGCATGTGCGCTACGCGCAGGCCCAGCGCATCGACTTTTGAATGAAAACGGTTTTTCAGGAGGCAATGAGATGAGACAACTTGTTTGGATACTGGCAATGGCGGGTCTGCTGGCTGGTCATGTCGCCATGGCTGCCGCCGAAGAGGAACTCAGCGAGGCTGAATTGCAACAACGACTCGACGCTGCCCGTCAGCGCCTGGACCAGGCAGCGCGGGAAATCGGCGAGCTGTCGGGGCGCCTGCACGGCGATGCCATGGAGCAGGTGATTCGCATGGTGCACCGGCATGATGGCAAGCCGCGGGCCATGATCGGCATCAACATCGGTGAGCGTAACGAGAATGGCAAGGTAACGGGCGTCTCTGACAAGGGCGTGGTGGTGCTCGGTGTTTCTCCGGGCGGACCGGCGGAGAAGGCCGGGCTGAAAACCGACGATATCCTGGTGAAACTCAACGGCAACTCGCTGGCGGGTGGCGGCAAGGCGTCCAACGACAAGCTCACTGCCATCATGAGCGAGGTGAAACCCGGGGATAAGGTGAGCATCGAATACCTGCGCGACGGCAAGCGTGGCACGGTGGAACTGGAGACCGGCGAAATGTCAGCGCCACATTTCTCGGGCTTTTTGGCGCCCGGTGGGGACAAGCGGATTTTCCGCTGGAACAGCAAGGAAGGCGGCCCCATGCCGCCTATGCCGCCGATGCCAGCCATGCCCCATATGCCAGCCATGGCGCCGATGATGCCGGGTGGCTTTGGCGGCCTGGAGTTGGTCGCCCTGACGCCGAAGCTGGGTGAATATTTCAATACCGACAAGGGACTGCTGGTAGTGCGCGTGCCCGAGACCGAGGGCCTGGAACTGGAGGAAGGCGACGTGATTCTGCGCATCGGCGAGCGTGAACCCAAAGATGTGCGGCACGCCATGCGCATACTGCGCTCCTATGCGCCGGGTGAATCCGCGGAGATCGAGATCATGCGCAAAAAGCGTAAGCGCAAGATTACTTACACGGTTGCAGAATCCGCAGCGCTGGGCAGCGCCCACGGGTATCGATTCATGGCGCCGGGCGCTGACGGAGATTTCGAAGTGGTCGTCGAGATGGACGGAGGCGAGGGCGATAACCGCGAAGTCATTATCCGCAAGCACAAGGTCATCACCGGCGATGCGCCGGCGGACGGCGAACGCAAGAAAGTAATCGTCAAGGAAAAGGACATCGGTACCTGATCATACCTATGCCAGGCGACTTCGAGGCCGGCCATTGTGCCGGCCTTTTTTGTTCAGCCGCCCGGGCCGAACTGCTACCCTGTGCGGCCCATGAAACGCAGTGACTTTCATTACCGGCTGCCGGCGGAACTCATCGCCCAGCGACCTCTGCCCCAACGCAGCGCCAGTCGTCTGCTGACCCTGCTGGACGGCGCGCTGGCCGACCGCCGCTTCCAGGACCTGGCAGAATTGCTCGAGGCCGGTGATCTGCTGGTGTTCAACGATACCCGGGTGATCCCGGCGCGCCTGCTGGGCCGCAAAGCCAGCGGCGGCAAAATCGAGGTGCTCATCGAGCGCGTCACCGGCAGTCACCGGGTGCTGGCCCAGGTGCGCGCCAGCAAGTCGCCACGCCCGGGGGGGCAACTGCACTTTGGAGATTTCAGAGCCAGCGTGATTCGGCGCGACGACGATCTCTTCACCCTTGAATTTGGCACAGCCGTGAGTGAAGTGTTGGAAGCCGAGGGGCATATGCCGTTGCCGCCCTACATCGAGCGCGCCGACGATGCCACCGACCTGGAGCGCTACCAGACCGTCTATGCCAACAGACCGGGAGCCGTGGCTGCGCCCACCGCCGGTTTGCATTTCACTCGCGAACTGCTGGGGGAGCTGGCCGCACGGGGCGTGGCTCAATGCTACGTGACCCTGCATGTGGGTGCCGGCACATTTCAGCCTATGCGCGGCGAGGTCGTCGAAACGCACCGGCTGCACCAGGAATGGCTGGCGGTCGGTGCCGACGTGTGCGCGGCCGTCAACGAGACGCGCAAGCGGGGCGGGCGCGTGATCGCCGTCGGGACCACCGCGGTGCGGGCGCTGGAAAGCGCGGCCCGCCAGCCCGGGGGCTTCGGGCCCATGGAGGGGGAGACCGACCTGTTCCTGTATCCGGGTGCCAGGTTCCGGGTGGTAGACGGCCTGATCACCAACTTCCATTTGCCGGAATCAACCCTGCTGATGCTGGTCTGCGCCTTCGCGGGTTACGATAAGGTCATGCAGGCTTATGAACACGCGGTGCGCGAGGGCTACCGATTTTTCAGCTATGGCGACGCCATGTTCCTGAGCATCGACCCGGCGGCCCGGGCAGTACCCACGCCATGAAGTTTTCCCTGACGGCACAAGACGGCAGGGCTCGCCGTGGCCAGCTGGTTTTCGAGCGCGGCGTCGTGGACACCCCGGCCTTCATGCCGGTGGGTACCTACGGCACCGTCAAAGCCATGAGCCCCGAGGAGCTGAGCGCCATGGGCGCCCAGATTGTGCTGGGCAATACCTTCCACCTGATGCTGCGTCCTGGCACCGACATCATCCGCCGTCACGGCAGCCTGCACGGGTTCATGAACTGGAGCGGTCCTATCCTCACCGACTCCGGCGGCTTCCAGGTCTGGAGCCTGGCGGAGTTGCGCAAGATCACCGAGGAAGGGGTGCGCTTTCGTTCGCCCGTGGACGGCGACGAGATTTTTCTGGGTCCCGAGGAATCCATGGCCATCCAGCGCGAACTGGGCTCGGATATCGTCATGGTTTTCGACGAGTGCACTCCGTACCCGGCCACCGAGGCCGAGGCCCGTGCTTCCATGGAATTGTCATTGCGCTGGGCAGCACGCTGTCGCGAAGCTCACGGCGAGAGCCCGGCCGCGTTGTTCGGCATCGTGCAGGGCGGTATGCACGTGGCGCTCAGGCGCGCCTCCCTGGCGGGGCTTGCCGGGATCGGTTTCGACGGTTACGCCCTGGGCGGCCTGTCGGTGGGGGAATCGCCCGCGGAACGCCTGGAGATCCTCGACGCCGTGGCCGATGAGCTGCCCGTCGACAAGCCGCGCTACCTCATGGGCGTGGGCAAGCCCGAGGACATCGTGGAGGCGGTGCGTCGTGGCATCGACATGTTCGACTGCGTGATGCCCACCCGCAACGCCCGCAACGGCCATCTGTTTACCCGCCGCGGCATAGTGCGGCTGCGCAACAGCGTTCATGCCACCGACACGGGACCCCTGGATCCCGACTGCGGCTGCTATACCTGCCGCAACTACAGCCGCGCTTACCTGCGCCACCTGGAGCGTTGCAACGAGATTCTGGGCCACCGGCTGACGACCCTGCATAACCTGCATTACTACCAGGAACTGATGGCCGGGCTGCGAGGCGCCATCGCTGCGGGGCAGTTGGAAAGGTTCGTAACAGGCTTCTATGCCGACCGGGAAGCAGCCACCGGGACTGTGGCATAATAGCGCGCTTCGCCCGGACGGCCGCTGGCCGGATCCGGGCATGCTTTGCGAGGGTTTGGGATGGAATTTCTGATTAACGATGCCTGGGCGGCGGCGGATCCGGCCACCGGCGGATCGATCATGGGCTTGCTGCCTCTGTTGATTATTTTCGTGGTCTTTTATTTCCTGCTCATCAGGCCGCAGACCAAGCGGGCCAAAGAGCATCGCGAGTTGGTGTCGGCGCTGGCCAAGGGCGATGAAGTGGTGACCAGCGGCGGCCTGCTGGGGCGCATTACCAACGTCGGGGACCAGTTTATCGACCTGGAACTGGGCGAAGGCCATGTGGTGAAGGTGCAAAAGCATGCGGTGTCGGCGCTGGTGCCCAAAGGCACCCTGAAAAGCGCCTGAGTGGCCCAGCGCTGCGCTCAGGCGAATTTATTTGTCGCCCGATACCTTGAAGCCGGCCCAACGGGCCCCACAATTAACTGATAACTGACAAGAACCGGACCGGCCAGGTCCCCGTCGACGAGAAACACCGATGAATCGTTTTCCTGCCTGGAAGAATCTGCTGGTAATAGTCGTGCTGCTGTTC
>JBFIQI010000065.1:0-13027 GCA_041609715.1 Gammaproteobacteria bacterium | reverse complement strand
GTTTCAAGGCTGGCAAAGGCCTGAAGGATGCCGTAAACTAGCGCGCCTTTCGGGTGCTTAGCTCAGCTGGTAGAGCGTCGCCCTTACAAGGCGAATGTCGGCGGTTCGATCCCGTCAGCACCCACCAGGATAGGAGTGGTAGTTCAGCTGGTTAGAATACCGGCCTGTCACGCCGGGGGTCGCGGGTTCGAGTCCCGTCCACTCCGCCATATGGTCAGGGCGTCCCTCGCGGACGCCCTTTTTACTTTTGTTTAACGCAGCGGTGCCCGACGAGGCACTCAACAGAATCCCGACATGCTCCAGATCATCAGAGACAAGCTGACCGGTTGGGTCGCGATCATCATCTTCATTTTTATTGGCCTCGCATTTGCGTTGTGGGGCATCGATATTGGTGGCGCGAACCTCAATTACGCGGCCAAGGTTAATGGCGAAGATATTTCACTGAACGACTTCCGTCGCCAGCAACAAAACCAGTTGTCGCAGTATGCGCAGTTTTATCAGGATGGCATTCCCCCCGAAATCGAGGATCGGCTGCGGCAGAATCTTCTGGAGAGCATGATTCGCGAAGAACTGCTGAGTCAGCGTTCCGACAAGTTTGGTTATCGCGTTGGCAACGTGGCGGTTGCGGCGGCGATCCAGGAGATGCCGGCGTTCCAGGCCGATGGCGAATTTTCCATGGACCTGTATCGTGGGCGCTTGTTGGCCCAGGGTCTCAGTCCTGCCGGTTTCGAGGCGCGGATGCGCACCGCGCTGCGCAATGCCCAGCTGCAGCAAGGCCTGTCAGGCAGCGGGTTTGTCACCGACAGCGAGTTGGCACGCTACGTGGCGCTGCAGGACCAGCAGCGCGAGGTTGCCTGGGCAATCATCCCGGCCACTACGTTCCTGGATTCAATCAGCATAGCCGAAGAAGCCATCGTCGCCGAGTATGAGTCCAATTCCGATGCTTATCAGTCGCCCGAAACCGTGGCTATCCAGTATTTGCTGCTACCCCGCGAGCTGGCTGACGAGAGCGTAACGGTCAGTGAGCAGGAACTGCAAGAGTATTACGATCAGGAAAGCGCAGTTGGCCGGTTTGGCGGAAGCGAAGAGCGACGCGCGCGGCATATCCTGATTTCAGTAGACGACGACACCGATGACGCGGCGGCTCTGGCGGCCGCGGAAGCGGTGCTGGCGCGAATCGAGTCGGGCGAGGATTTCGCGGCGCTGGCCGCCGAGCTTTCCGATGACCCGGGTTCCAAGGCCCAGGGCGGGGACCTGGGATTTGCTGACCCGGAGATCTACGTACCACCGTTTCGCGAGGCCATAGTCACCAGCGAACCAGGACAGATCAAAGGACCCGTGCGCACCCAGTTTGGTTACCACATCATTCGGCTCGAAGAGGTACGCGACCAGGGCACCAAGTCCTTCGAAGAGGTACGCGATGATCTGCTGCTTGAGTTGCAGGCCCGCAAAGCAGAGGAAGTTTTCTACGAGCGCGCCGCAGAATTGCGCGATCTGGCGTTCCGGGCTTTCAACGAGCTGGCATCTGTCGCCGAGGATACGGGTCTGCAACTACAGCAGATTGGCGGAATTACCCGCACCGCCGGGCCAGGCCTGGCCAGCAACCCTGAAGTTCGCGATGTGGCATTTTCAGACCCGGTGCTGCTGGACAGTGAAAACAGCGACACCATAGAACTGGACGAGGGCATCATGGTGTTACGGGTAACCGGCCACCAGCCGTCCAGCCTGTTGCCCCTGGATGCAGTGCGCGACGGCATCAGAGCGAAGCTGGCGCGCGCCGAGGCCGAGGCGCGGGCCGCAGAGCTCGGACGCACCGTCGTTGAGCAGAGTCTCAGCGCGGGGCAATTGGTGACCGAAGGGCTACCCGAGGCCGCGAGTATTAATGAATCCCGTTTTGTAAAGCGGGCCGAAGCGGGGCTGGCGGCAGATCTGCTGGTGGCTATTTTTGCGGCACGCAAGCCCCAGGGCGAGGCGCTGATCAATGGTCTGCAGCTTGCCAGTGGTGACTACGCAATCTACGCGCTCACCGGCGTCAAGGCGGGCGATATCAATACGCTGACAGAGATCGAGGTCAATCAGCGGCGACGTGAGCTGGTCGGCATTACCAGCAACCTGGAGTTGGCGGCCTACATCGCCAAGCTTCGCGAAAAAGCGAGTATTCGCATCAACGAAGAGCAGCTTAACTAACAAGGCAGCGCGGCGCTGGATGCGCGCCCCAGGGCGCGACAGGAGTAATCGATGAAGTGGTTCCTGAAGCTGGACCTGCACTGGCAAATACTGATCGCCTTGGTGCTGGCGGGTGTAGCCGGATGGGCCAGCGGCGAGACGGCCACGCTGTTTGGTCAGGTGCGGCTGGTGGCCGTGTACGACTTCATCGGCACGCTGTTCATCAATGCCCTGAAGATGCTGATCGTTCCATTGATCGCATCATCCATCATTGTCGGGGTCGCCGGCATTGGCTCCTCCGGTAATCTCGGGCGCCTCGGCGGTAAAACCCTGCTGTTCTATGCGACCACTACTCTTGCGGCCATCCTGGTGGGCCTCGTCCTGGTCAATCTGATCGAACCGGGAGTGGTGGACGGTGAACCGGCGCAGCATCTGCTTGCGCTGGACGCTGATACCAACGACATCAAAGAGCGCGTGGGTGGCAAAGGTGCCGGGGACGTCGTGCAGATATTCCTGCGCATGGTACCCACCAACATCGTCGATGCCGCCGCCAATGGCGAAATGCTGGCCATCATATTCTTCAGCCTGCTGTTCGGCTATTTCATGACCCAGATGGGCCAGGATACCGCCGAGCCCCTTTACACTTTCTGGCAGGCGGTGTTCCAGGTGATGATGCGCATGACCGAATGGGTGATGCGATTTGCGCCACTGGGCGTCTTTGGCCTGGTTGCAGCCGTAGTGGCCAAGACCGGCTTCAAGGCCGCCGGCCCGCTGCTGGTGTTCGCGGGTACGGTGGTGCTGGCGTTGCTGGTGCACGCGCTGGTCACCATTCCTTTACTGGTACGCAGCGTAGCCAGGGTCAGCCCGATGCGCATGTTCCAGGCCATGGCTCCGGCCCTGATGACGGCGTTTTCAACCGCATCGTCTTCGGCCACTTTGCCGGTAACCATGGACTGCGTTGAGCGCCGCGCTGGGGTTTCCAACAAGATCAGTAGTTTTGTGCTGCCGCTGGGCGCTACGGTCAATATGAATGGCACTGCACTTTATGAATGCGTCGCGGCGATTTTTATTGCCCAGGCCTACGGACTGGATCTGAGCTTCGGCGTACAGTTTTCCATAGTGCTCATTGCCCTGGTCACTTCCATCGGTGTTGCCGGCATTCCATCCGCTTCCCTGGTGGCGATTGCCATCATTCTGGCGGCCGTCGGTCTGCCGGTTGAGGCCATCGGCGTCTTGCTGGTGTTTGATCGGGTGCTGGACATGCTGCGTACCAGCATCAACATACTGGGCGATGCCACCTGCGCCATCATCGTGGCGCGCCTGGACGGCGAGGAAGAGATCCTGACCAGGGATCCCGCGGAACTGGCCAAAGCGAGCGCCGGCTGAAGCGCGGCCAGGCGCCGGCGTCAGTCCAGACTCATGCCCACGGTGTTGTAGCCGGCATCCACATACAGGATTTCGCCGGTGATGCCGGCGGCCAGGTCCGAGCACAGGAACGCCGCGGCATTGCCCACGTCTTCTATGGTCACATTGCGCTTGAGCGGCGCCACCTGCTCCACGTGGCTCAGCATCTTGCGAAACCCGCTGATACCAGCCGCCGCCAGCGTCTTGATGGGGCCGGCTGAGATGCCGTTCACGCGCGTACCTTCCGCGCCCAGATCGCTGGCGAGAAAACGCACGCTCGCCTCGAGGCTCGCCTTGGCCAGCCCCATGACGTTGTAGTTGGGTACCGCGCGCACTGCGCCCAGGTAACTGAGGGTCAGGAGCGCACCGTTGCGGCCTGCCATCATTGGCTTACCCGCCTTGGCCAGCGCGCAGAAGCTGTAGGCGCTGATGTCGTGGGCAATCTGAAAACCCTCGCGAGTCACACTGTCCGTGAAGCCGCCGGCCAGCTGGTCACGCGGTGCGAAACCGACTGAATGCACGATGATGTCGAGGCCATCCCATTGGCCCTGCAGCCAGCGGAACGCCTCGTTGATCTGCTCGTCGCTGGCGACATCCATTTCGCAGGTCAGGGCTGAGCCCAGCTGGCCTGCCATGTCCTCGACGCGACCTTTTAGTTTTTCGTTCTGGTAGGTAAAGGCAAGTTCCGCACCCTGTTCCTGCATGGCCTGGGCGATGCCCCAGGCGATGGAGCGGTTACTGGCCAGGCCTACGATAAGCGCACGTTTGCCGGATAAGAATCCCATGTTCAGGCCTCGCTTGAATGGTGTCAGCCGGTCTGCCGGGTGACGTCAACGTAAACAGTCAGTTTTTGTCCCGGGCGCAAGTATTTTTGTCGCGCCGCGGCCTTGTTCCAGCGCTGCAACTGCGCAATGCTGACGCGAAAACGGCTGGAGATGCGGGCAAATGAATCACCCCTGCGAACCGTGTAACTGATACGTCGCAGGGTGCGATCCCCCGGCGGTGCCGCGGTGGCTACCGAGGTGGATTTTGCGTCCCAGATGACCAATTGGCGCCCGATACTCAGCGTGTCGCGGGGCGACATGCCGTTCCAGCCGGCCAGTTCGCGCACGCCAACGCCATGCTTGCGGGCAATGCTCCAGAAGCTGTCGCCCCCGCGCACCGTATAAAGCGTCTTGTCGCGCCCGCGGCGGGTCTGTTGGGCAGCAGCCAGGCGGCTGGCCTCGCTCTTGCGGTAACTGGAGAGGTTTTTGCGGGCTGCCGGGATCATGAGGTCATCACCGGCACGAATATTGTTGCTGCGGAGATTGTTAACGTCTTTGATGAGGGCCACGGTGGTGCCGTAACGCGCTGCGATGCTGCCCAGGTTGTCTCCTGGCCTGATGCGATGGCGTTGCCAGCGTACCCGCTCGGTGGGTGGCAGGCTGGCAAGGGCCGTGGCCAGCGAGCCGGCCCTGGCCATGGGCACCAGCAGCCGGTGCGGGCCGTCCGGGTCGGTGGCCCAGCGATTGAAACCGGGGTTCAGCAGGTACAGCTCGTCCAGGTCCATATCGGCCAGGTCTGCCGCCAGCGCCAGGTCGATCTGCCCACCGGTAGGCACGATGTCGAAGTAGGGTTGATCGGCGATGGCGGGCAGCTTCAGCCCATAGCTGCCGGGATCGCGCACCAGTTCCCTGAGAGCGAGTAATTTGGGCACGTAGGCCCGGGTTTCGCGGGGCAGATTCAGCGCCCAGAAATCCGTCGCTTTGCCCGCCGCCCGGTTGCGTTTCACGGCGCGCCTGACGATTCCCTCACCCGAGTTATAGGCGGCAACCGCCAGCAGGTAGTCACCGTCAAAGAGGTCGGACAGGTACTCGAGGTAGTCGAGGGCGGCACGGGTCGATTCGGTGATGTCGCGGCGCCCGTCGTACCACCAGTTTTGCTTGAGACCAAATCGCTTGCCGGTTCCCGGGATGAACTGCCAGAGCCCGGATGCGCGACCATGAGAATAAGCGAAGGGATCGAAGGCGCTTTCAACAATGGGCAGCAAGGCGAGCTCGCCGGGCATGTCGCGCGCCTCCAGGCTCTGCACGATATGGAAGAGGTAGGGCTCGGCGCGCCGCAGAACCCGCCGCATGTAATCGGGATGGCGTTGGTACCAGTCGAATTGCTGGGCCACCCGCCGCGTGGCCCGGGCATGGTCGCTGAGATCGGCGTCGATCTGGTAGTTGGCCCGTATCCGCTCCAGCAGGTCGGCAGGCCCCGGGTCGGCCGCAGGCTCAGGGGGCACGATGACTTCAGGCATTGTCGATGCGCTGCGCGTTGCGGTGGCCAATACCCCAGCCTCGGCGGGTTCCGCCGGCATGGCATCCGAATGGGATTTTGATTCAGTCGGGGGCGGCGCTGTTTCCGCAGGCCTGGTTTTGGCAGCGGCCGCGGGATTGCTTTGGCACCCCGCCAACAACAGCATGGCGCCCAGGACGGCGGCGGCAAGACGCGCTGCAGGGACTATTACGTGGCTGAGGCTAAGCGGCATTGCAACGATCCTAGAATCCGTCTTTCCAGGCGCGCAGGCCTGCAAAGACATCAATGGTATCACTGGCTGGCTGGCTCGTATGCCGGCTTACCGCTTCGCGAATACCGGGTGTGTCGCAGCGCAAAAAAGGATTCACCCGCTTTTCAAGACTGATGCTGGACGGCAGGGTGCAGCCACGCTCCGCCAGCATGGATGTGCAAGCCTGCTGGTAAGACCTGGCGTCCTGGTTGGCGGGATCCGCATGTAGCGCAAAACGGAGATTGTCCAGCGTGTATTCATGGCCACAAAAGACGGCGGTGTCGTCGGGCAAATCCATGAGCTTCGCCAGTGATGCCACCATCTGGGCCGGCGTACCCTCGAACAGTCGACCACAACCGGCGCTGAACAGCGTGTCTCCGCAAAAGACCGCGCCGTGGCCATAGAAAGCAATATGTCCCGCCGTGTGGCCCGGAATATCCAATACCTGGAAGTTGAGGCCCAGCCGTGGCAGATCAGCAACGTCATCCTGACCCAGGGCGTGATCGCAGTCGGGCACCTGTTCGGCGCGCGGGCCGAACACAGCCACCTGGTAACGGCTTCGCAGTTCACTGATCCCGCCGACGTGATCGTGGTGATGGTGGGTGGCGAAGATGGCGGCCAGTTCGAGTCCGCGTTGTTCCAGTGCTTCATGAACAGGGGCCGCATCGCCCGGATCCACTGCCACCACCCTGCGGGGCTCGGACGGAGCGTGGATCAGCCAGATGTAGTTGTCGCGAAATGCGCGTGCAAAGGAGACCTGGAGCATGGGCGCATGCTACCCGAGACCCAAAGGCGCATAAAGCGGCCGGTGGACACTGGCATGCGTTATCCTTGCGCAATGAGACGCGCCCCACTGGACATTGATCAATGGCTGAAGACGCCTTTGGGCGAATGCCTGGTGGAGGCAGAGAAGCGGGAACTGGAAGCCCGGGTGTCCCAGTTTTTCGGCTTCGAGCTGCTGCAGGTGGGCGATTGGGGCGCGCTGCAAAGCGTGCGTGCCAAGGCCCTGACTCGCAATGCCGTCCTGGTATCCGCCCGCATGGCGCCTGGCGTGCAGATCGTCAGTGCCGCCTCGCGGCTGGCAATTGCCAGTGACACGGTGGACGGCGTGATTCTGCCGCACACACTGGAGTTCGACGGGGAACCGCATATGGTGCTGCGCGAAGCTGAGCGGATCCTGGCGGGTGAGGGCAAGCTGGCTATTCTCGGCTTCAATCCAGTCAGTTTCTGGGGTGCCCGGCGATTGTTTGGCACGCGCCGTTTTCTCCCCGGGCTGAAACACATGCTGTCGCGCCGGCGCATTTGCGACTGGCTAAGCTTGCTGAGCTTCGAAATAACCGAGACCCGCAATTTCTTTTACCGCATACCCATCAACCACCGTGGCATCCTGGAGCGCGGCGCCGCTTACGAAAAACTCGGCGCTCGCTGCGGTCCATTGCTCAATGGCGTGTATTTGATCATGGCAAGAAAGTGCGTATACAGTGCCGTCCCGCCGAGGGCAGCCCGGGTGATGAAAAAACGCGTGGTGGGCGGCCTCGTAGAGCCGACCTCCAGGAATCGTGCATGAGCGAAGTGGAGATATACACTGACGGCGCCTGTCGCGGTAATCCGGGACCGGGCGGTTGGGGGGTGCTGCTGCTGGCGCAGGGACGTGAACTGGAATTGTGGGGCGGCGAGACCGATACCACCAACAATCGCATGGAACTGACCGCCGCCATCGAGGGTCTCAGGGCGCTGCGGCGCCCCTGCCGCGTGCGTTTGTATACGGATTCGCGCTACGTGATGCAGGGCATTACCGAATGGCTGGCCAACTGGAAAGAACGGGGCTGGAAGACGGCCAACCGCAAGCCCGTCAAGAACCAGGATCTCTGGCAGGCGCTGGATGAGCAGTGCCAGCGCCACGACATTGAATGGTGCTGGGTGCGCGGCCACACGGGCAATGAGGGTAACGAGCGCGCTGACGCGCTTGCCAACCTGGGTATAGATGAAATCGAAGGCCGTTGAGGCGTGCACAAAACCAAGGAACAATCGCGATGACCAGGCAGATAGTGCTGGATACGGAGACGACCGGGCTGGAACCCGAGCGCGGCCATCGGGTCATCGAGATTGGCTGTGTGGAGCTGATCAACCGGCGGCCCTCCGGGGCAACCTGGCATCGCTACCTGCATCCCCAGCGTGAGATCGACGATGCGGCGGTGGAAGTTCACGGGCTGACCAACGAATTTTTGTCCGACAAGCCGCTGTTTGCTGATGTGGTGGAAGAGTTTCTGGTTTTCGTGCAAGGCAGCGAGCTGGTGATTCACAATGCGCCCTTCGACGTGGGCTTTTTGAATGCGGAGCTCGCCCGTTTACCGCAGCAGGATCCGCTGGAAAGCCGCTGCGAAATCCTGGATACACTGGCGCTGGCGCGACGCAAGCATCCCGGACAAAAAAACAGCCTGGACGCATTGTGCCGCCGCTACCAGGTGGATAATTCAAAGCGTGAACTGCATGGCGCGCTGCTCGACGCGCAGATCCTGGCCGAAGTTTACCTGGCGATGACCGGCGGCCAGGTACGCATGTCGCTCTCCGGCGACGGTGAAGGTCGGTCCGGTGCCGCCAGTCGGATACGACGCGTTGACGCCAGCGCGTTGGAACTGCCGGTAACCCGCGCCAGCAAAGAAGACCTTGCCGCGCACGAAGAGAGGCTTGCCGCCATCGATAGCCGGGCAGCCAAGGGTTGTCTTTGGCTGAAAACCGATCCCTGAACCGCTCACAGTCGGCAGGCCGCGCCGATATCCGTGCAGCAGTGCGAACGCGCGGCCATGGTATCTTGTTGAACCCACAGGGCGCAGTGGGCACAATAGCGTGCTTGCTCAAGACGGCGTGATTCGGGCACTGGGCGGCCCGCAGCAAAGGCAATAACAAGGGTATCCAATGGCTTATTCTATGCCGCAGGCGTTTGCCAAGAATTTCATGGGCAATTCGCCGGAGTGGTACAAGTACACCATCATCGCGTTTCTGATCATCAACCCGGTGATCTTCTTTGCCGTCGATCCGTTCGTGGCCGGGTGGGTGCTGGTGGTGGAGTTTATCTTTACCCTCGCCATGGCCCTGAAATGCTATCCCCTGCAGCCCGGGGGCCTGCTGGCCATCGAGGCGATCGCCATCGGCATGGCGGATCCGGATGCCGTGTACCTCGAAGCGGTCGCGGCGTTTCCGGTAATCCTGTTGCTGATGTTTATGGTCGCGGGCATTTTCTTTCTGAAAGAACTGCTGCTATTTACCTTTACGCGTATTTTGCTGGGGGTACAGTCAAAGACCATCCTGTCGTTATTGTTCTGCGCGGTTTCGGCGGTGCTTTCGGCATTCCTTGACGCGCTCACGGTCACCGCGGTCATCATCACGGTAGCTGCGGGTTTCTATTCCGTTTACCACAAAGTCGCCTCCGGCAAGGGCTTCCAGACCGAGGACGAAGATGGTTCCGACGATGGCGTGCAGGAGTTGCATCGCGAAGACCTGGAGAAATTTCGCGCCTTCTTGCGCAACCTGATGATGCATGGCGCAGTGGGTACCGCATTGGGCGGTGTAATGACGACGGTAGGCGAGCCGCAAAATCTTTTGATCTCCGAGACCGTTGGCTGGGATTTCATCACTTTCTTCGTGCGCGTCGCCCCGGTATCGATCCCGGTGTTTTTTGCCGGCTTAATAACCTGCGTTCTGATGGAAAAATTGCGCTGGTTTGACTACGGTGCCCAGTTGCCGGATCCGGTGCGCCGGGTACTGACCGAATACAGCGAGGCCGAGGACGAGAAGCGCGGCGTCAGGGAAAACGCCAGCCTGATTGCCCAGGCGATTGTGGCGGTGATCCTGGTGGTTGGCCTGGCGTTTCACGTGGCCCAGGTAGGCATTGTCGGTCTGATGGTGCTGGTGCTGGCCACAACCTTTACCGGCGTGGTGGAAGAGCACCGCATGGGCCGCGCCTTTGAGGAGGCCCTGCCATTCACGTCGCTGCTGGTGGTGTTTTTCGCCATCGTGGCGGTGATCCACGAGCAGCACCTGTTCTCACCCGTCATCGACTGGGTGCTTACTTTATCCGACGACATGCAGCCGGTAGCCTTTTACCTCGCCAACGGTCTGCTGTCCGCCATCAGCGACAATGTATTTGTCGCCACCGTTTATATCAGCGAAATCGATAATGCGCTGCGGGCCGGTACCCTGTCCCGGGACCAGTACGAGATTCTGGCCATCGCCATTAACACCGGCACCAATTTGCCCAGCGTGGCGACGCCCAATGGCCAGGCCGCCTTCCTGTTCCTGTTGACCTCGGCCCTGGCACCGCGTATTCGCTTGTCTTACGGACGCATGGTGTGGCTGGCGTTGCCCTATACCATCGTGCTGACGATAGTGGGTGCTGTGTGCGTGTTGTACCTGCTTTGAGGGCATCACCAGCAAGCGGTAAGCTGAAATACGCGGCCGCCAGGTCCTGCACCTGCTGCCCATGATCGACCTGGCAACTCGCGACCCCACGGAGCTGGCATCCTGGGCAACCCTGGAGGCCCACAGGGATTCCCTGCAACGCACCTCGTTGCGGGAGCTGTTTGGCCGCAACCCGGAACGTTTTAGTCAATACAGCCTGTCGGCCTGCGGCCTGTTCCTGGATTACTCCAAAAACCGGATTACCCGGGAAACCATGGGGCTGCTCCTGGAGCTGGCCAGGGATTGTCAATTGCCCGAGTGGATTGCAGCCATGTTTGCCGGTGCAGCAATCAACACCACCGAGAACCGACCGGCCCTGCATGTTGCCCTGCGCGGCAGCATGGGCGGCGCGGCCGAACTCGGCGGGGTGGCCGAGCTGGTGGAGGCCGAACTCGACAAGATTGAGCGCTTCGTACAGTCGATGGAGCAGGGTGCCATCCGGGGCGCCACGGGCAAGCCCCTCACGGACATCATTAGCATCGGCATTGGTGGGTCGGACCTGGGCGCCGTGATGGCAACCGAGGCACTGAGGGATTATCACAGTCACAAAGTGCGGGTGCGATTTGTTTCCAGCATCGATGGTGTGCATTTGTCTGACATGCTGGCGGATGCTGATCCCGAAACGACCTTGTTCGTGGTGTGCTCCAAGTCCTTCACCACGCTGGAGACCATGACCAATGCGCGGGCAGCCCGCGCCTGGGTCGCGGGCAAGCTGGGCGATGAAGAGGCCGCTGGCCAGCATTTCGTTGCGATTTCCACCAATGCGCCAGCCATGGATGCGTTCGGAGTGCCGCCGGAGCATCGCTTCACCATGTGGGACTGGGTCGGCGGACGTTTTTCCGTGACCTCTGCGGTGGGCCTGCCGGTGGCGCTGGCCATAGGCATGGATAATTTCAGGGCCATGCTGGCCGGTGCACGTGAGGTAGACGAGCATTTCCGGGATGCGCCGCTGCAGGCCAACCTGCCCGTACTCCTCGGCATGCTGGCCATCTGGTACAACAATTTCCTGGGTCTGCCGTGCCTGGCCATGCTGCCCTATGACCAGCGCCTGCACCGGTTTCCGGCGTTCCTGCAGCAGCTGGACATGGAATCCAATGGCAAGCGTGTACGTCGCGATGGCGAACCAGTGGCCACCGACACCGGGACCATCGTTTTTGGGGAACCCGGACCCAATGCCCAGCACTCTTTTTACCAGTTACTGCACCAGGGAACTCGGGATATACCCATTGATTTCCTGTTGCCGGCCCAAGGCAGCGGACAGCTGAAAGACCAGCACCGGCTGGCCATCGCCAGCTGCCTGGCCCAGAGCCGTGCCTTCATGATGGGGCAGTCCGAAGGCGAGGTGCTCATGGACCTGACCAGTCGCGGCATGGGCACCGAGCAGGCGGCGCGCCTGGCGCAACACAAGGTGCATCCGGGAGACCGCCCCAGCAACACCCTGGTGTTCCCCCGGGTGGATCCTGCGACCGTGGGCAAGCTCATTGCTTTGTACGAGCACCGGGTGTTCGTGCAGTCGGTGATCTGGGGGATCAATGCCTTCGATCAGTGGGGCGTCGAGCTGGGCAAGGTGCTGGCCGACCGGCTGATTCCGGCGGTGGACAACGAGCAGCTCCCGGCGGAGCTGGACAGCTCCACAGAGGGCCTGTTGACCCTCATCAACGGGCTGCGCAACTAGGCCTCAGAATGGGTCACCGGGGTCATTCAAACTCCAAACTGCCAACCCCATCACGCGGTCCCGGAGCGCTTTTGCCGTATAATTCATGGTATTACGCGCAAGGGATCCGCTGATGAAACGCAAGATACGTAAAGCCGTATTTCCGGTGGCGGGGCTGGGCACCCGCTTTCTGCCAGCCACCAAGGCCAGCCCCAAGGAAATGCTGCCGGTGGTGGACAAGCCCCTGATTCAGTATGCCGCCGAGGAGGCAGTGGCTGCGGGGGCCGACACGCTGGTATTTGTAACGGGTCGCACCAAGCGCGCCATCGAGGATCATTTCGACAAGGCCTACGAGCTGGAGACCGAACTGAGCGGTCGCGGCAAGGAAGCGCTGTTGTCCATCGTCAGCAATGTGGTGCCGGACCACGTGGACTGTGTATTCGTGCGCCAGCGAGAAGCCCTGGGGCTGGGCCATGCGGTCCTGACGGCCAGGGCCGTGGTGGGTGACGAGCCTTTTGCGGTCTTGCTGGCTGATGACATGGTGGACGACGACGCCGATGGCGTGTTGTCCCAGATGGCGGAGCGCTTCGAAAAATACCAGTGCTCGGTGCTGGGTGTGGAGCGGGTACCGGAAGACCAGACCCACAAGTACGGCATCGTGAAGGCCTCGCCCTTTGCCGAGCGCCTTGCCGATATCGATCAGATCGTGGAAAAGCCCAGGCCCGAAGATGCGCCTTCCAACCTGGCGGTGGTGGGGCGCTATATCCTGACGCCGCGCATTTTCGAATTACTGACAACCACCCGCCGCGGCG
>JBFIQI010000064.1:0-13076 GCA_041609715.1 Gammaproteobacteria bacterium | reverse complement strand
GCACCGCCTGGCAGTGACAGCCGCCGGTGAATGATTGCAAGCTGCTGGCTGCCATTATTCGTGCGAAAGATCCACTACCAGGGCAATGTGGCGCATATCAGGCGCAACCGCGATTCGCGTAATGCGCCCGGGTAGCGGGTTGCCATGTTTGATTTCCGACCAATGGGTGCTCGGGTGTCCGTCCCAGTACAGCAGACCCTCGTCAGCGCCCATGAAAAGACCGCCATTGGCGGACCAGGCAAAATCTTCGCTTGCAGCCGGCGCCACGATTAGTTCGCCAAAAGCGCCGCTTGCCAGATCGTAACGCACCACGCGCCAGTTTTCCGGCTCTTCTTTATCGATAAAAGCCAGAGCGTCATCGCCGGGTATGCGGGCCAGAGACCGCCCGATGTTTCTGGCCAGCAACTGGCGCTCACCCACAGGCAGCGTCACGAGCTCCAGGGTTGGCGGTTCACCCACAAGAAAAACCGCCACCAGATCCGGTCGCAGCCAGGCATGGTAACCAACCCCTCGCACCTCGGCGGCGACAACACTCGCCTCGGCATTGGCTGCCGGGAACCGCCACAGTCGCTGGGTACCGTCCGCTTCGACCCGCACCACTGAAATGCCATTGCTTGAAGGCATCAGGCTTGGTGAGTATTCACTGAATTCTGTCAGGGCGTAGGGGACCGAAACATTTTCGTCGATGAGAAAATGATAAATATCCGACTGCTCGCCATCGACAATGGCGCTGTATACCAATGAACGACTGTTGGCCAGAAACTGTGGCTGATTGTCGTAGCCCTCGCGATTGGTGATATTTCGCAGCCGCCCTAGTCGCGGCAACCCATCCTCCCAGCTCAATTCAGCGAGAAAAATTTCGGTGTCTGGCACCGCCGCTGCAATCTGCGCACCCGCATCGCTCTTGTCGTCTGTGGCAGCTTGGTGCATTTCTTTGACGGGATCGCAGGCGCTGCCCATCAGTGCACAGCACCACACCAGCGCTGTCATGCGGCGACTAAAAGTCATTGCGATCAGCCTCCTCGAGCCGGCCGGGGTTGGCTGGCGGGCGATACTCATCCAGGTCCAGTTCGAACGCGCGGTCGCATCGCGGCACGTCCCGCCTGCTGTTTATTTCCCGAAATCCGCGTCGCTGGTAAATCGCAATGGCGGTGTGTAGCTGAGAGGCGGTTTCAAGCTCCATGCGGCGATAACCGGCCTGACGGGCAAACCTCACCAGGCGGTCCAGCATGGCGGAGCCGATGCCGCGGCCCCTGAGTTCGGGCAGAAAATAAAGTTTGCGCAACTCGCAGGACAGCTTGTCGATGGGATGAATACCACCGCAGCCCAGAATTGTGCCGTTATCATCAACGATGACTTCGAAGATGCCCCGAGGCGCCGGATACCAACCGCCAAGATCGTCCAGGTCGGCATCCTGATGACTGCATGGGGAATTGACGATCCCGAATTCCTCCAGCACCGAATTGACCAGTAATTTGATATGCGGCTGGTCTGCTGTGCCTGCGACGCGCACGCGAACCCTGTCAGAAACTGGTGATGGACCATTGACCATGACGAACTTTTTGCCCCGACCGTGGTTCCAAGACAGTACATGACAGCATGCCGCAGGCAAAAGACCCGCGCAATTCGAGGCGCTGCCCGGTAGAATAACGCGGTTAAAAAGAGGGTCGACGATTGAATCTCACGCGCCTGGCACTATCCAACCCCGTCGCGGTCATTGTAGCCGTGCTGCTGGTCCTGTTGTTCGGGGCCATCAGCCTGGCCGACCTGCCGGTACAGATGATTCCCAACGTGGAGCGGCCGACGATATCGATTCAGACGGGATGGCGCGCCGCAGCACCTGAAGAAGTCGAGTCGGAGATCATCGAGCCCCAGGAAGACGTGCTGCGGGGGTTGCCCGGTCTGATCAAGCTGGAATCAAGCGCCGGCAGCGGCTCTGGGTCGGTCAACCTGACCTTCGATGTCAACGCCGACCTGCAGCGCGCCCTGATCGAGGTCATGAACCGGCTGAACCAGGTCCCCAGTTACCCCCCCGACGTCACCGAACCGGTCATCTTTGCGGGCCGCGGGCAATTCGGTAATGCCATTGCCTGGTTTTCGCTGAAGCCCGTACCCGGCAATGATATCGATATCAGCGCCTACCAGGACTACACGGAAGAAGTCATCCAGGCCCGCCTGGAGCGCATTGCGGGTGTCGCCAAGTCCGATATCTATGGCGGACGCAACCGCGAGGTGCGCATCGAGTTCGACCCATTTCGTGCGGCCGCATACAACGTAGGCTTCACCGAAGTAAGCGCCCTGCTCGGCAATAACAAGGATGTCTCGGGCGGTTTTACCGACGTGGGCAGACGCCAGTATACGGTGCGTTTCGAGGGCGCCTATTCGGCGAGTACTCTGCCTGACATGGTCATCACCTGGCGCGACGGCAATCCCATTCGACTGCGCGACATTGCCACTGTCGAAATCGGCCTGCGCGATCCCCAGGGCAGCCTGAATATGAATGGCGGACCGGCCATCGCCTTCAATGCCCAGCCGGAAATCAACGTCAACGTGCTGGAAGTCATGGAGGAGATCAAGCAAGCGGTCAAGGAACTGAACGAAGGCCCGCTGAAGACTGCCGGACTCGAGATCACCCAGGCTTACGACGAGTCTCTCTACATCAAACAATCCGTGTCGATGCTGCGCAACAACCTGCTGCTCGGCATTATGCTGGCAGTCGGCATTTTGTGGTGGTTCTTCCGCAAATTCCGTGCCACGCTGCTGGTCGCCGTCGCTATTCCGGCTTCCCTGTTTTTTACTTTTACTCTGCTAGGTGGCGCCGGACGCAGTCTCAACATCATCTCTCTTGCCGGTCTGGCCTTTTCCGTGGGCATGGTGCTGGACGCGGCCATCGTGGTGCTGGAAAACATTGTGCGCCTGCGCGAGGAAGGTCGGGACAGTAAGGAGGCGGCAGAAAAAGGCGCCACCCAGGTGTTGGGCGCCTTAATCGCCTCGACCGCAACCACCATTGCCATTTTTCTGCCCATCGTATTCCTGCGGGATCTGGCCGGCCAACTATTCGCCGATCTTGCCCTGGCGATTTCTTTTGCCGTACTGGGTTCTTTGCTCATCGCGATTACCGTTATCCCGACGGCCGCCAATACCGCACTGAAGAAAATCGCGCTCGACGATCCCCACCGCGACTGGTGGGAAAAAGGCACCGGTTTGATTATGCGGTTGACCGCTACCCGCCAACGTCGGCTGGGCTGGATATTTTCACTGGTGACGCTGTCGGCGCTGGCAACCTGGTTGGTTTTTCCAGACACCGACTACCTGCCTGAGGGCCGCCAGAACTTTATCTTTGGCGTAATTCTGCCACCGCCAGGCGGGGCCGTAACCGCCACCCAAAAGGAATTTGTTGAAGTCGTCAACCAACGCATGCTGCCTTATGTAGAAGGCGAAAAGCAGCCCGACATGCGAGTTTACTTCCTGGGCATATTCGGGCGCTTCGGATTTTTTGGTGCCCGCGCAGAGGACCCGGACGACGTGGATGCCCTGCTCGGTAAATTCTATTCGGAAATTTTCGCAGGATTTCCCGATACCTGGGTCTTCCCCAGCCGGGCACAGATTTTCGGGCGCCTCGGCGGCGGCCGCGGTATCGATATGAATATCCAGAGCCGTGACCTCAACGCGGCGTTGACGGCAGCCGCCGTGGGCATGGGGGTAGCTTTCCAGGAACTGCCCGGCGCGCAGTTGCGCCCTGATCCCGGCCTGGAGCTGGCAGAACCGGAATTGCGCCTGATCCCGGACGAGCGGCGTATCGCCGAGGCCGGCTGGAACCGGCGTATCGTCGCGAGTGCCATTCGCGCGCTGGGTGACGGCCTTTACGTGGGTGATTATTTTGATGGCGACAAGCGCCTGGATGTCATCTTGCGCGGGCCCGAGTGGGATGATCCGAACCAGTTGATGCAAACGCCGCTGGTCACCCCACTTGGCGGTGTGCTGCCGCTCAGCGGTCTGACCAACCTGATGGAAACGTCGGGTCCCGATCAGATCAGGCGGGTGGACCGCCGCCGAACCATTACGCTGCGCATTACGCCACCTGTGGAAATGCCCCTGGGCACCGCCATCGAAATCCTCAGGGAAAAAGTCGCGCCGGCCGTGCGCGCCCAATTGCCGGAGGACGGCGACATCAGCTACCAGGGCACCGCGGATGACAAGGAAACTGCCATTCGCAACATGGGGCGATCATTCGGTCTGGCCATCGTTGTGCTGTATCTCCTGATGAGCGCGCTGTTCAGATCCTTCAAAGACAGCCTACTGGTGCTGCTGGCGCTGCCGCTGGCAACCGTTGGCGGAGTACTGATGCTGCGACTGACTCAATGGATTGTGCCCTATCAGCAAGCAGATCTGATGACTCTCATCGGCTTCATCACCCTGCTCGGTCTGGTGGTGAACAACGCGATTCTGCTCGTATATCAGACGCGCGCCTCGGAGTTTGACGGCCTTGCGCGCCGCGAGGCGGTGGAGCGCGCGGTGCGAATCAGGCTGCGCCCCATTCTCATGAGCACCCTTACCAGCCTGTTTGGCATGCTGCCGCTGCTGCTGATTCCGGGGGCGGGTACCGAGCTTTATCGTGGTCTGGCCGCGGTCATCGTTGGGGGTATGGCGGTAAGCACGGCCTTCACCCTGATCCTGCTGCCCAGCCTGCTGCGCATGGGCGAGGAAGCCCATCAGGACGCGCTGGCGCCAGCAGGCGGTGTGGCGGGCCAGCTGTCTAGCAGACACCCGGACTGAATGATTAAATATTTTATTAAGAGAGTAGTATAAGTGTCGAATATTAATAAACTAATTCTTGCTCTTTTCGTTATGGGAGCACCGGTGACCGGGCTTGGCCAGGGCGCGGGGGGCGGCGGGCCGCCTGCCAGCGTTCGGGTGGCAGAGGCACGCATCGCCGAGTTGGCGCCCACCATAGAAGTGCCCGGCACGGTCAGCAGCCGTCTGGACGCACGACTGGCCGCCGAAGTCTCCGGGCGCCTGCTGGCCATCGCCGATATTGGCGAACTGATTGCTGAAGGCGAGACTATTGCCGAAATCGACGACGTCAATTATCGCCTGGGAAAGGCCGACTATGAAAGCCAGGTTGCTCGTGCAAAAAAACGCATCGCCTTTCTCAGCCGGGAAGTGCAACGCCTGAGCAGGCTGGCCTCCCAGAATGTCGCGGCCAAGAGCCAGCTTGATGCAACGGAATCCGATCTGCAGGTTGCCCGGGAAGACCTCAAGATTGCACAAGCCAGGTTGGGCCTCACGGAAGTTCAGTTATCGGTAACCCGCATCAAGGCACCGTTTGCAGGCGTGATCACCGAGCGTTACAAGCTGCTTGGCGAGCGCGTCAGTATTGGCGACAACGTGGTGCGGCTGGTCAATCAGGAGTCTCTTGAGGTTATCGCCCGGGCACCCCTCGACTCGGTAGCCTTTGTAAATGTCGGAGACAAACTGCGTCTGGTCAACGAGCGCACCGATCTGACAGGCTCTGTGCGCACCCTGGTTCCGGTGGGTGATCCCCGCTCTCACATGTTCGAAATGCGGCTGGATATCCCGGCGGATCGCTGGCGCATAGGTGAGACCGTGCGTGTGGTTGTGCCGACGCGGCCGCGCCAGGCCCTGCTGGCAGTACCGCGGGATGCTTTGGTTTTGCGACGCGACGGGACATCAGTTTATCGGATCGCCGCTGACAACACGGCAGAACGCATTACCGTGCAGACGGGTGTTAGCAGCGGTGGGCTGGTGGCGATCACCGGGGACATCAAGGCAGGTGATCAGGTGATCGTGCGCGGCGCTGAACGCCTCCGTCCTGGCCAGGCGGTAATGATCATCGGGGAAACCGCCTCGGATAACCAGTCCAAAAACCCGGATGGCCAGGGGTAGCCAGCATTAGCTGCTAAGCCAGCGAACCGATAGCCTCATGTGTCTGGCGGGGCTACGTTGCCGCCGCTGATGATGACGCCGATTCGCTGACCCGGGCGTTGGACTTTGTCGTTCAGCAAGGCAGCTGCCACCGTCGCAGACGATGGCTCCACTGGCATGCTCAGATAATCTTCCAGCACCTTGCGCGCCGATAGTATTTCCGCATCGCTGACCGTGACGAGTGCATCGATATTGCGCCTGATAATTTCGAAGTTAAGTGCCCCCAGCGAGGCCCGCAGTCCGTCGGCAACTGTTTTTGGATGATCCATAATGACCCGCTGCCCCTTGGCCAGGGCCCGGGCGGCATCATCGGCTCCCTCGGGTTCCACTCCGATTACGCGGGTTTGAGGACACAGAGCCCGCACCACCAGCAGGGTACCGCTGACCAGCCCCCCGCCTCCCACGGGCACCAAAATGGTATCCAGTACCGGTTCATCGTCAAGCAGTTCCAGCACGGCAGTCCCCTGCCCTGCTATGACCCGGGCATCGTCATAGGGATGCACCGCAATGGCACCGGTGTCCTCTAATATTTTGGCAAGACCACGCTCCCGATTGGCAAGCCCGGGTTCGCAGACAACGATCTCGGCCCCGTGGCGACGCATGTTTCTTAATTTGGCTGGCGAAGCGTTTTCGGGCACCACGATCCAGGCACCAATACCCCGGCTCGCGGCTGCCGCCGCCAGCGCCGCGCCATGATTACCCGAAGAATGCGTGGCAACGCCCCGGCTGGCTTCAGTAGGCGACAAGCTCCAAACGGCATTCGCAGCGCCGCGCATTTTGAATGCCCCGGTGCGCTGCAGGTTTTCACACTTGAAGAAAACCCGGGCGCCCACAAGATCATCAAACCCGGCAGAATTGACCACCGGTGTGCGGCGTATTCGTGGTGCAATGCGCCGGCTCGCGTCCAGGACATCATCGAATACCGGCAATAAATCATTCATGATTGTTCGAACATCAGCAGCAGGTTGTTGGCCGGCATTTCTATAGTCTGCCTGAGCAACATCCCGTTGGCTGCCCCGAGCTCCTCGATCTGCTCCAGGTCCCTGAGACCCATCTCCGGGTTTTCGGCCCGCAGTGCGGCGTCAAAGCATCGATTGCCTGCGCTGGTAAAATCACCGCCACGATTGAACGGGCCGTAGACGGCAAACAAGCCTCGGGCAGGCAGGATGCCGGATACCCCGCGAAACATGCTGACCACCTGCTGCCAGGCAAGAATGTGGGTAGTGTTGGCCGTGTATGCGTAGCGAAACTTGCGCCCGGGCCAGTGCCCCGATATGGCGACATCCAGTACGATGGGCTCGACAACATTCTCCAGGCGGGCCCCTTCCAGCCAGGCGAGAATGCCGGCATGCTTTTCCGAAAGCTCGCTGCAGTGCCACACCAGATGCGGCATGCGCTTCGCAAAGTGCACAGCATGCTGGCCGGTACCGCTGGCAATTTCCAGCACGTCGCCTGATTGGCAAAAGTGCTCCTGCAGCGCCGCGGCAATGGGGGCTTTGTTACGCTCGCAGGCCTCGCAGCAGGGCTTTACTGGCGCCGGGGCGGACACCGAAATGCCTCGGCGATCAGGTGCGCCCGGTAGTGGGCCAGTTCCTCGATGGAATCTCGAATATCATCCATGGCCAGGTGGCTTGAAGATTTGCTGAAGCCGGCGGCAACCTGCGGTGCCCAACGCCGCGCCAGTTCCTTGAGCGTGCTGACATCCAGATTACGGTAATGGAAATAAGCTTCCAGGTCCGGCATCAGGCGCGCCAGGAAGCGTCGGTCCTGGCAAATGCTGTTGCCACACATGGGCGAGATTCCGGGCGGTACCCAGTCTTCCAGAAACTGCAGGGTGAGCTTTTCGGCGCTCGCCAGATCGTGACTGCTTTGGCGCACGCGCTGCACCAATCCCGAGGCATTATGCTGGCGCGTGTTCCATTCATCCATGCCTTCCAGCACGCTATCCGGCTGATGAATTGCCAGCGCGGGCCCCTCAGCAAGAATATTGAGCTGCTGATCCGTTACAACGGTTGCAATCTCGATGATTTCGTCACGATCAGTATCCAAACCGGTCATTTCGAGGTCGATCCAGATGAGGTTTTGGGAATTTACGGTCATAGGTCCAACTATTATGCACAAGCACGGACAGAGTGTTTTTCCGCGGCGCGCGTATTGCGGGCGATTCTAGCAAAAGCTAAGCTGAGGCGCGCTCGTTAACAGGTATTACCATGCACCCCTTTAGTGTCTTATTTATCTCGGTTCTGGTTCTGGTGACCCTTACCAGGCTATGGCTGGCCATGCGGCAACTGCAGCATGTGAAAGCCCGTAGCACCGAGGTCCCACCCGACTTTGCCGGGCAGATCCCCCTTGCCGATCACCAGAAAGCTGCCGAATACACGCTGGCAGGAACCCGTCTTGGGATGGTGGATACGGTGATAGACGCGGTGTGGCTGGCATTGCTGACTGTTGGCGGCCTGATCGCATTGATCAACGGCTTCTGGACGGGTCAGGATTTGCCCTGGCTGGCGACGGGCATTGCCGTCATATTCAGCGTATTCCTCCTCAGCTGGCTGATCTCGCTGCCCCTGTCGATCTACCGGACGTTCGTGCTGGAAGCGCGCTTCGATTTCAATCGAACGACACCGGCCTTGTTTGTGGCCGATGCAGTCAAGGGCCTGGTGCTGGCCGCTATGCTTGGCGCACCGCTGCTGGCGGCCATCCTCTGGCTCATGGAAAACTCAGGCGGCCTGTGGTGGCTGTATGCCTGGGCCGTCTGGGCCGGCTTCAGCTTGCTGCTGCTGTGGGCCTACCCCGCCTTTATTGCGCCCTGGTTTAACAAATTCTCCCCCCTGCAAGATGCTGGCCTGAAGGATCGAATTGAGGCCTTACTGGAACGTTGCGGTTTTCGCAGCAATGGGATTTTCGTCATGGACGGCTCCAGGCGTTCGGCCCACGGCAATGCGTATTTCACCGGGCTGGGCAACAACAAGCGGATCGTATTTTTCGATACCCTGATGGAATCGCTTGACCATGCTGAAATCGAAGCCGTGCTGGCGCACGAACTGGGACATTTTCGCAAGCGACACATCAGCAAACGAATGATGATTTCTTTTCTGACAGCCCTGGCTGGCCTCGCATTGCTCGGCTGGCTGGCGCAGCAGGGATGGTTTTACAGCGCGCTCGGCGTGACGCAGCCATCCGTCTGGAGCGCCCTGCTGCTGTTTGTGTTGGTTACCCCGGTGTTTATGTTCCCGCTGACGCCCCTCAGCAGCCTGCTGTCCCGCCGCCACGAATTCGAGGCCGATGAGTACGCAGCCCAGCAAAGCGATGCCAGTCAGCTGGCTAATGCCCTGGTGAAACTTTACCAGGACAACGCCACGACCCTGACCCCTGACCCGGTGCACTCGGGATTTTACGACAGCCACCCTCCCGCTCCGGTCCGCATTGCCAGGCTCAGGCAGCTGATCGGTCAGGCAAGTGCGTAGCAAACGCCCATCGCCCCGGTCCAGCGACGACATCGGGCGCCTGGAAGGTCGGGTTATCGCAAACTTTGGCCGGCATTTGCTGATCGAGGATGAAGACGGGATTGCTCACAACTGCGTACCACGCGGCCGGCGGCTGCGGGCTGTCTGCGGCGACCGGGTGCTGTGGGTACCCGGGGAGCAGGACGCACCCGGCGTGGTCGAAGAAATACTGCCCCGCACATCAGAACTGACTCGGCCGGATCGTCGCGGGCGAGCCGAAGTGCTCGCCGCCAATGTTGATCAGTTGCTGGTAGTCTGCGCTCCCAAACCCGCTTTCGATCCCTCCCTCGTCGATCGCTACCTGGTGGCCGCAGAACTGATGGCCATCGACGCGGCAATACTGTGCAACAAGCAGGATCTGGATGAGCTGGCAACAGCTCAGGACATGCCAGCCGTCTGCGCCGAGTACGAGCGTGCCGGATACCCCGTGCTTTGGTTGAGTGCCCGCGAATACCAGGGCATCGATGCCCTGGCAGAATTGGCCCGACCGCACACCAACATCCTGGTTGGGCAATCCGGCGTCGGCAAATCGTCAATTCTCAATGCGCTGCTACCCGCGGCCCAAGCCTCAGTTGGCAGCCTGTCAGCGGGCAGCGGTGAGGGGCGCCACACGACAACGGCTTCCATGCTCCATCACCTGCCGGGTGGCGGCGACCTGATAGATTCGCCTGGCGTCAGGGACTACGCACCGCACTTGGCGAGAGACCAGGATCTGAGCGTTGGATTCCTCGAGTTTCGCCAGCCGGCCATGGACTGCCACTTCAGCAACTGCCGGCACCTGGAGGAGCCTCGCTGTGCCGTCAAGGCGGCAGTAAGCCTCGGAGAAATCAGCAAGCGGCGATACCGCAGCTACCTGCGACTGACTCGTCGGCAGGAACAACTGAATCCAGATCCATCCTGATCAACCCAGCGGCCGACGCCCGGCGAATGCGTGCGACAAAGTGCCACCATCGACATATTCAAGTTCGCCGCCGATGGGGACTCCATGGGCGATGCGGGTCGCTGCCACGCCGCGTTCCGCCGCCAGCTCGGCAATGTATTGTGCGGTAGCCTCGCCCTCCACCGTGGGATTGGTGGCGAGCACCACTTCTTTGACTTCACCGCTTTCGAATCTGGCGACAAGCAGGTCCAGGCCAAGTTCATCGGGCCCGATGCCATCCAGCGGCGACAAGTGGCCCATGAGTACGAAGTAGCGTCCGCCAAAACCTGCCGACTGCTCCACTGCCACCACGTCAGCCGGCGATTCCACCACACACAGGATCGATGCATCACGCTTGCCGTTACCGCAGATTTCGCACAACTTGTCCTCGGTAAGCATCCGGCATTCGTGGCAGTGACCCACCTGCTCCACGGCCTCGGCCAGGGAGCGAGACAATTCACGGGCACCGGGCCGGTCGCGTTCCAGCAGATGAAACGCCATCCGTTGGGCAGATTTAGGGCCAACACCGGGCAGACAGCGCAGATGCTCGATGAGCCGACCCAGCAAAGGTGAGTAATTCATTAGCGAGCGAGGAGAGAGACTGTCACAGAGGCAGGTTCAACCCTGCCGGAAGATTCAGACCCGCTGTCATACCTGACATTTTTTCCCGGGTGGTCTCTTCAACTTTGCGCAAGGCGTCATTGAATGCGGCTGCGATGAGATCTTCGAGCATCTCACGATCTTCGCCCAGCAAACTGTCGTCGATGCTTATCCCGCGCACAACGTTACGGCAGGTCATGACTATCTTGACCAGCCCGGCACCCGCTTCACCGGTAACTTCCAGGTCTGCCAACTCTTGCTGGGCCTTTTGCATGTCCGCCTGCATTTTCTGGGCCTGCTTCATTATCTGTCCGAGTCCTGCCTTCATGACTACCTCTTGACTGTGTCGGCTCTAAACGACCGGTTTAATGGTTTCTGATTGCACCTCGGCATCGAATGCCTCAACCAGCGCGTTGATATTGGGATCCGAGGCGATCGCCTGGGCCGCCCGTGCACGCTTCTCCTCCTCCTCGCGCGTCAGCGACGCGGCCAGAGTTTCCTCGCCAGGCTGGCCAATCTTGATGTTCAACTTGAAACGCTGCCCAAAATGATCGCCCAGAACTTTGGCAAGACGGCGCTGCACCTTGTCCGTCAACAGGTGCTCATTGCCAGCCGCCAGAGTCAGGTTGATGCGCGAACCGCTTCTGCCCGCATAGACACAGTTTGCGGCCAACTGGCGGGCTGCGCCCTGGATTGATAATTCTCCGACCAGCTTGTTCCAGTCTGGTTCCGTCCAGTCAGCCACGGCTGCCTCATGCGCGGCTTCCCCGGCTTTGGGCTGAGTGACCTTGGGGCTACCGCCGGCATTTGCGGGCGGCGTCCGCCGCTCGGGAGACTGCCTTTTGCTAGCGGGCCTGGACTTCGCCGGTTCAGACCCTTCCGCTGCCCGCGCGGGTTCGAAAGCGTGCATGCGCAGGAGAACCATCTCGAAGCCGCTGCGCGGATCCGGAGCCAGCGGCAGATCCCGTCGGCCGGTTATGGCGATCTGATAAAAAAGCTGCACAGTTTCGGAATCCAGTTTACGCGCCAGCGTCTCCAATGCTTCCCGCTCAATGGAGTCTTCAGTGGCAGCAGACTCCGTGACCTGCCGCAGCGCGAGCCGGTGCAAAGTCTCTGCCATGTCTGCGAGAGCCGCTTCATAGTCCGGTGCACGCTCGTCCAATTCCCCAACCTTCTAAAGCGCCCCGGCAATATCACCCTCACCCAGACAGGCCAGCAGCTTGTAAATGTGACTCTTGTCGAGCGTACCCAGCATGGCTCGAACTTCCGCCTCACCCACCGCACCGCCGGCATAAGCGATAGCCTGGTCCAGCAAGCTAAGGGCATCACGCATACTGCCGTCCGCCGCCCGAGCCAACAGTTCCAGGCCGACCTGGTCAAAACTGATTTGGTCGGCGCGCAGGATTTTTTCCAGCTGTCCCTGGATTAGCGTCAGCGGCAAGCGCTTCAGGTTAAATTGCAGGCAACGGGAAAGCACTGTTACCGGCAACTTCTGCGGGTCCGTGGTGGCGAGCAAAAATTTTACGTGGGGCGGAGGCTCTTCCAGTGTCTTCAGCAAGGCATTGAACGAGTGCGTTGAAAGCATGTGCACCTCGTCAATCAGGTACACCTTGAAACGTCCCCGAGTGGGGCGGTACTGCACGTTTTCCAGCAGTTCGCGGGTATCATCGACCTTGGTGCGCGATGCCGCATCAACTTCTATCAGGTCCACGAAGCGGCCTTCATCAATTTCGGTGCACGCAGCACATTCACCACAGGGCACGGAGCGCACTCCCTGCTCGCAGTTCAGGCATTTGGCCAGGATCCGGGCGATAGTGGTCTTGCCCACACCCCGGGTACCCGTGAACAAGAACGCGTGGTGCAGCCGGTCCTCGTCCAGCGCGTTGATCAGGGCGCGCTGCACATGCTCCTGGCCCACCAGTTCGGAAAACACCCGGGGGCGCCAGCGGCGCGCGAGAACCATGTAGCTCATAGATTGGCTCAATCTGACGGGAAACAGGTCCCTACTTTAACATCGCGGCAAAAACAGGAGGCGGCCCGCACCCGCCACACCTCAACACCCGGTGGCACCGCTACCGTTGCTCCCTTCCGGGCCTGGCGGGGTT
>JBFIQI010000063.1:0-13199 GCA_041609715.1 Gammaproteobacteria bacterium | reverse complement strand
CGCATCTTCATGGATACTTCTCCTTGATTTAATTAAGTTTTTTTCCGGGTCCGCCGGTTTTTAGCGGGCGCCCGCCGTGCCGTGTCTTGGCACTCTGGTATAACGAGTGCTAATTCTAGTCGCCGCAGCGCGGGAGTCAACCTTTCCGGCGATGACAGCGTCGACCATGCCACGTATCCTTGGCGCCCCGCAGCAGGAGATTCCATGGCCAAACAGCACGAGCACTCGTCACCAGCAACGGTGCAGATCGTCTTCTGCGCCTGCCCGGACGCCGCCACAGCAGACCTGATTGCACAACGCCTGGTTACCGATGGCCTGGCGGCCTGCATCAACCAGTTACCAGGCCTCACTTCGACCTATCGCTGGCAAGGCAAGCTGTGTCGTGAAGAGGAAATTCTGCTGATGATCAAAACCAGCTCTTCACATCTTGATGACATCGAAGCCCGTATACAGTCGTTGCACCCATATGAACTTCCAGAAGTTTTGGCAGTCCCTTGTTCGGGAGGCTCGCAGGCCTACCTCGCTTGGGTGCTGCAGGCCGTGGCGGGTACCCACTGAATGAGACCGATACACAAATATCTGGCACTGGTTGGCCTGGTTTGCACGGCAACGCTAGCGGCCGCGGCTGGCGAAGAGTTGCTGCCGCCTACCGAAGCCTATCTGTACAGCGTTGCGGCCGACGCCGATACGATCACTCTCAATTGGGAAGTTCAGCCGGGTTATTACCTCTATCGCGCCAAGTTCGGATTCGACAGCCTGACCCCGGGCATCCGGCTTGGACCCGCGGAACTTCCCGCCGGCAAACTCAAGGTCGACGAGTTTTTTGGTGAGATGGAAATCTACCGCGGCAGCTTCCAGCTGCGAATTCCCGTCACCCGTGAGCCGGGGGCGCCGCGCGAGATTCAGCTGCAAATAAGAAGTCAGGGCTGTGCCGATATCGGCATATGCTTCCCGCCACAGAAATGGGTGCGCAGCATCACCTTGCCGGCAGCTGAGAAGGCCAATCAGAGCGCTGATCTTCTGCAACTCTTCGGCTCCGACGCGGAACGCCAGCTGCAGGGCGAGATTCTTCCGCCAGAGCAAGCTTTCGTACTCAGTGCTCAGTTGGTCAGCGAAGGCCTGCTGCAGGTGCGCTGGGATATTGCGCCGGGCTATTACATGTACCGCGACAAGTTTCGGTTTGATGCCCGGCCCGACAGTGTGCAGCTGGGTACAGCTCAGTTTCCTGGCGGGCGCTTCAAAGAAGACGAGTATTTCGGCCGTAGCGAAGTGTATTTCTCCCGGCTCGAAGTATTGCTGCCCATCGCCGTAAGCGACGGGGAACTGGATGAATTCCTGTTGCTTACTGAATCTCAGGGCTGCAAGGAAGACGGCATCTGCTACCCGCCATTCAGTCAGGATGCACCGGTAGCGCTGTCTGCTGCAATGAGCGCTGTCTTGCCCGGGGCCTCGGTCGCGCCCGCTAAAATATCCGAGCAGGCTCGACTCGCAGGCCTGATTCGCGACAGCCATTTTGCCTGGGTCATGCTGACATTTTTTGGCCTCGGCCTGCTGCTGGCATTTACGCCCTGCGTGTTGCCCATGATTCCGATCCTTTCCGGGATCATCGCCGGCCAGGGCGAGAATGTAAGTACCCGTCGCGCCTTCCTGCTGTCCCTCACCTATGTTTTGGGCATGGCCGTCACCTACACGGTCGCCGGAGCGACCGCGGCCGTGTTCGGGCAACAGATGCAGGCAATTTTCCAACAGACCTGGATCGTGGTGGGCTTTGCCCTGCTGTTCGTCGCCCTGGCCTTGTCCATGTTCGGCCTCTATGAGCTGCAAATGCCGGGCGC
This sequence comes from Gammaproteobacteria bacterium, assembly GCA_041609715.1. Classification (GTDB taxonomy): domain Bacteria; phylum Pseudomonadota; class Gammaproteobacteria; order Steroidobacterales; family JABDLF01; genus JABDLF01. The sequence goes on along the minus strand of JBFIQI010000063.1, from coordinate 11,364 downwards.
TGTCCAGAGTCGCATGTCAGAGCTCAGTGGCCGCCAGCGCGCCGGAACCTATATCGGCACGGCCACCATGGGCGTTCTGTCGGCGTTGATCGTTACTGCCTGTGTTGCGCCGCCGCTGGTCGCCGCCTTGGCGGTCATCGGCCAGGCGGGTGAACCGGCTCGGGGCGCCGGCGCATTGTTTGCCATGAGCCTGGGAATGGGAGCGCCCCTGCTGGTTGTCGGCGCCTCCGCCGGCAAGTTATTACCAAAAGCCGGGGCCTGGATGAATGCCGTGAAGGCCGCATTCGGGGTCATGCTGCTGGCGGTGGCCATCTATATGCTGGAACGCGTGCTACCCCACGCCATCACGATGTTCCTGTGGGGGGCCTTGCTGGTAATTACCGGTCTGTTTATGGGAGCCGCGAAAGCGCTGGACGGAGCCATCAGTGGCTGGCATCGATTCTGGCGCGCTGTCGGCCTGATCATGACCGCCTATGGTCTGCTGATACTGGTAGGAGTGGCCGTTGGCGGCAATGACACCTGGAGACCACTGCGAGGCACGGTGCTCAGCGGCGACCCGGCCGGGGTCGAACACGGGCTTGCTTTTGAGCGAATCAAATCAGTCGCCGATCTCGATGCAGCGGTGGCTGCTGCCAGCGCCCGCGGCCAGGCTGTGATGCTGGACTTCTATGCCGACTGGTGTGTCTCCTGCCTGGAGATGGAAAAGTACACCTTCACGGATCCGGATGTGCAGACCGCGCTGGCAGGAAGCCTGCTGCTGCAGGCCGATGTGACGGCCAATGACGAACAGGACAAGGCCCTGCTGCAACGCTTCCGGATTTATGGCCCGCCCACCATCGCGTTTTATGACACGCAGGGTCGCGAACTGGAAGGCTTCCGGGTGGTTGGCTATATGCCAGCCGAAGAGTTCGCGACCCATGTCCGCGAAGCCCTCGCAGCCGGCCGATGATGAGCGGCTGGCAAAAAGTCGCCGCGGGGATCCTGTTGCTCGGGGCGCTGGCTGCCGGTATCGGCATCTATGTGAACACCCGCGGTCACAGCATTCCTGACGGCTATGCCCTGGAAACCCTCAACGGCGAGACCGCGTACCTGGCGCAGTACCGGGGCACGCCCCTGGTGGTGAATTTCTGGGCGACCTGGTGTCCACCTTGCCGCCGGGAAATACCGCTCCTGAACAAGCTGCAGACCGAGCACCAGGACCTGAGGGTCGTGGGCATCGCCGTGGAAGAGCCCGAACCGGTGCGCCAGCTGGCCGCAGAAATGGCATTCAGCTATCCGGTGCTCATAGGCGAGCAGGCTGCCATCGATCTGGCAGAGCGTCTCGGCATTGAATTTGTCGGCCTGCCCTATACGGTCCTCATCGATGCCCGCGGCCGCGTGCTGGAAATCCACACCGGCGAGCTGAAGCCGGAGCATTTGGAGCATGTGCTGGGGCTGCTGCTGCCCTGAAGCCGCTTGTCTGTTGCGACGCATCAAGAAAATGTGCGAAAAATCGCGCAACAGGCGCCTAAAAGTATTAAACTTGCGGCTAACTTCAGAATAACAACAAGTCCGGCGCATAGGCCGGCTCCCGCGCATGGCAAAATTTCTGATCTTGAACGGACCCAATTTGAATTTGCTGGGCGACCGCGAGCCGGGCACCTATGGCGAGACCAGCCTGGCCGAGATTGAGCGGGAACTGGCCCAGGAAGCCAGCAGCCTCGGCCATAGCATCGAGGCCCGCCAGAGCAATGCCGAGCACCAGATGGTGGAATGGATGCACGCTGCCCGTGGCGAAGGCTTTGATTTCATGTTGCTCAACCCCGCCGCCTTCACCCACACCAGCATCGCCTTGCGAGACGCCGTGGCGGCCTGCGGCATACCTTTCATCGAGATACACCTGAGCAACGTGTACGCGCGCGAACCTTTTCGCAAGACATCATATTTTTCCGACCTTGCAGTCGGGGTGGTTTCCGGTCTCGGCGCGCAGGGCTATGCGCTGGCACTCAAAGCGGCTGACCGGCTTCTCGTCCAGACCAGGTCGCGGTCCGCCAGTCATTGAGCGACGACAATAAGACACAGGTAGGCAGGCATGGATATCAGAAAAGTCAAGAAACTCATTGAACTGCTCGAGGAATCGGGCATGGCAGAAATCGAGATAACCGAAGGCGACGACTCGGTGCGCATCGTGCGCCACCCGCCGGCGACACCCGTCAGCACCCAGGTCAGCGTGCCCGCTCCTCCGGCCGCCGCGGCCCCCGCCGCGGCCGCACAACCCGCATCCAGCAGCGGCGAAGAAACGGAAAAGCGCGATGCCACCCAGGGCCATTTACTGACCGCGCCCATGGTTGGGACTTTTTATCGGGCGCCGGCCCCCGGCTCGCCCCCCTTTGTGGACGTTGGCAAGGAAGTTTCAGTGGGCGATACCGTGTGCATCATCGAAGCCATGAAAATGATGAATCAGATCGAAGCCGATCGTGCCGGACGTATCAAGGAGGTGCTGGCCTCCGACGGCGAACCCATCGAATTCGGCCAGCCATTGTTTGTAATCGAATGAACCGCGCACTGCCGACGTGAGCAAAAAGAAACTGGACAAAGTAGTCATCGCCAACCGCGGCGAAATTGCCCTGCGCATACTGCGTGCCTGCCGGGAGCTTGGGATCGGCACGGTGGCGGTGCATTCCACTGCCGACCGCTACCAGAAGCATGTGCTGCTGGCGGATGAAACGGTTTGTATCGGCCCTCCTCGTTCCAGCGACAGCTATCTGAATATGCCGGCGATTATCAGTGCCGCGGAAGTGACCGATGCCGTGGCAATCCACCCGGGCTACGGTTTTCTTGCCGAGAATGCCGACTTTGCCGAGCGCGTCGAGAATAGCGGCTTCGTTTTCGTGGGGCCGCGCGCGGAAACCATTCGCTTGATGGGCGATAAAGTATCAGCAATCAAGCGCATGCAGAATGCCGGTGTACCCTGCGTGCCGGGATCCGACGGAGCGCTGGGCGATGACATGGAGGAAATTGTTCGCCTGGCTCGCCGGATAGGTTACCCGGTCATCATAAAGGCTGCGGGAGGCGGAGGCGGTCGCGGCATGCGCGTGGTGCGTACCGAAGCTGCCCTGCACAACGCGGTCACCACCACCCGCGCCGAGGCCGAGGCAGCTTTCGGTAATCCCGAAGTGTACATGGAGAAGTTCCTGGAAAAACCCCGGCACATTGAAGTGCAGGTGATGGCGGACACCCATGGCCACGCCATATACCTGGGAGAACGCGACTGCTCCATGCAGCGCCGCCATCAAAAGGTCATCGAGGAGGCGCCAGCCCCGGGGATTACCGAAAAACAGCGGCGTGCCATCGGCGAGCGCTGTGTGCAGGCCTGCAAGGAAATAAATTACCGGGGCGCAGGGACATTCGAGTTCCTGTACCAGGATGGTGAGTTCTTTTTCATTGAAATGAACACACGTATCCAGGTGGAGCACCCTGTCACCGAGCTCATTACGGGCATTGACCTGGTCAAAGAGCAACTCAGCGTCGCCGCAGGAAATGAACTCGCCTATCGGCAAAAGGACGTGACCCTGCGCGGCCACGCCATCGAATGCCGCATCAATGCCGAAGACCCGCGGAAATTCACGCCATCACCGGGGCCGGTGCGCCAGTGGCACGCTCCGGGCGGGCCCGGGGTGCGGGTGGACTCTCATGTCTACAGTGGCTACACAGTGCCGCCCTTCTACGATAGCCTGATCGCCAAGCTGATCACTTACGGGGAAGACCGCTCTGCCGCCCTCGCCCGGATGCGGGGGGCCCTCGGCGAACTGGTGGTGGAAGGCATCGTTACCAACGTTCCGCTGCACCAGGACATTCTCGCCGACGCCAATTTCAAGAAAGGCGGCACCAACATTCACTACCTCGAAAAGAAACTCGGACACTGAACGGCTCCCTCATGGCCTGGCTGGAACTCAGCCTGGAATTGCAGGAACTGGACGCCGAGGCTGTGCAGGCCTGTTGCGAGTCCCTGGGCGCGATCTCGGTCACCCTGACAGACGCGGGTGATGAACCGGTGCTGGAGCCGCTGCCCGGCCAGACCCCCACCTGGACACGCACTCGACTGTCGGCGTTGTTTGCCGATATGCCCGCTCACAGTGCTGATACCGATGAAAGCACCAACCTGCGGCGGCGCCTGGCTCGGCGGATCGGCATCGATCCACAGCGCATCTATATGTCGAAACTGACGGAGCGCGATTGGAGCAACGAGTGGCGAGCCGCATTCGCCCCAATGTGTTTTGGCGAGCGTCTGTGGATTTGTCAGGATGGTGAAACGCCGGACGGAGATGGCTCGCTGGTGGTCAATCTCGACCCCGGCCTGGCCTTCGGCACCGGCAACCATCCGAGCACCGCACTATGCCTGGAGTGGCTGGCTCGCCAGGATCTCGTTGGTCGCTCCGTAATCGATTACGGCTGTGGCTCCGGCATCCTGGCCTTGGCGGCAGCGCGCCTTGGAGCTCGCCCGGTGCTGGCCACCGATATCGACGGCCAGGCACTGCAGGCGACAAGCGACAACGCGCAACAGAACGGTTTGCAAAACAGCATCCGCGTTATCTCACCGGGCCAGCTTGCCGGGGTCGAAACCGATATACTGGTGGCCAATATTCTGGCTAATCCACTCAAGGTACTGGCGCCTGATTTTGCAGCGCTGGTAAGAGCGGGCGGCCGCATCGCCCTGGCGGGCTTGTTGCAGGAACAGGTCAACGGTGTACAACAGGCATTTTCCCAGAGTTTCGACATGGCCCAGACAGGCCGCCGTGGTGACTGGGCGTTGCTGGCAGGTCGCCGGCGCCTGAACGCTGCACCACTTGACCGTTAGCGTCCATGTACACGCAATGCCCCGAATGCCAGACCATCTTCGAACTGGGGGTGGATGATCTGAAAGCCGCTGAAGGGCAGGTCTGCTGCGGGGAGTGCGACAGAGTATTCAATGCTCTCGCCAGCCTCACCGAGCTGCCCTCCAGTGCCAACCCGCCCGCGGCCCATACTGTGGGCGCGGCGCAAGAGGAAAATCCACCGCAGGCTGAAGCAGCAGAGCCCGCCTCCGGGGATCTGTTCGAAGATCAGGCAGCCGCGGAAACCGAAGAACAGCAAAGCTGGGAGCCGGATGGCGAGGTTGTCGCAAGCGACGAGGTGGAATCGCTAGAGCAATCCCGCTGGGAACAGAAACTTGAGGAATTGGGACTCAACGAAACTCCCGTTGCAGCGGAAGCTGGCGCAAGCGAGGCCGAGGAAACCGATGATGAGGTCGCAACCGACGCTGGCCAAACTCACGATACCGCTGACTGGCTATTGCCTGATGATGCACCGCGGGCGCGCTGGCCCTGGCTGCTGGGGGCAGCGCTGGCAGGCATAGCTCTGCTCGGCCAGGCGATGCATCACTGGCGCGAAGACCTGGCGCGCAGCCCGGCCCTCGGACCGTACATCAAATCACTGTACTCCGGACTCGGCGCCCCCATTCCCGAACGCTGGGATGTGCAGGCTTACCGCGTCGCCAAGGACAGGGTGAGCGATCACCCCGAAGTGCCGGGCGCACTGCTGGTCAGCGCCAATCTGGCCAATGCCGGCGTGCGGGCGCAGCCCTTCCCGCTGCTGAGAATCACCCTGCTGGATCGCTGGGGAGATCCTCTGGGCGAGCGTTTCTTCGCCCCGGGGGAATATCTTCCCCGGGCCGTCAAGAGTGGTGACCTGATCGCGGCGGGCGCCACTGTGGAGGCCAGTGTCCTGATTGTCGACCCCGGCGCCGGCGCCGTCAGTTACGGCATCGACGCCTGTCTGCGAGATGCGGACAACCGCCTCCTGTGCGCCCACGAGAGCGCTTATTGATGTCTTCGCAAGTACCAGTGCCGCCCGCCAATCTGAGTATCGGGCCCTACCAGCTCAGCAATCGCCTGGCTCTTGCGCCCATGGCGGGCATTACCGATCGTCCTTTTCGCCAGTTGGCGCGTCGTCTGGGGGCTGGCCTTGCGGCATCGGAGATGGTGACCTCGGACATGCGCCTGTGGCATTCACGCAAGAGCCGCCTGCGAATGGATCATGCTGGTGAAGCAGAACCGCGAGTCGTGCAGATAGCCGGTGCCGATGCCCAGATGATGGTTGCGGCCGCTCGGGAAAATGTTCGCCGTGGCGCCCAAATTATCGATATCAATATGGGTTGCCCGGCGAAGAAAGTTTGTCGGCGGGACGCAGGGTCAGCCCTGCTGCGCGATCTCGATAATGTGCGAAGAATTTTGTGCGCCGTGGTGGACGCCATCGATGTGCCGGTCACCCTCAAGACCCGCACCGGCTGGTCGCGCGCCCGGCGCAACGGTGTTGAAGTCGCGATGATTGCTGAAGATTGCGGTGTTCAGGCACTCGCCGTGCACGGCCGTACCCGCGAGTGCCGCTTTAAGGGCGCGGCCGAATACGACACCATTCGAGATATTTGTCGCGAGCTTCGAATCCCGGTTTTTGTCAATGGCGACATCGATTCACCCTCCAAGGCGCGCAGGATCCTGGATTACACGGGCGCCGCAGGCGTGATGATTGGTCGCGCCGCCCAGGGCCGGCCATGGCTTTTCAAACACATAGATCATTACCTGCAGACCGGGACTGAACTCGGCCCTCTGGCGCCCGCCGAAGTCCGTGATATCATGCTCGACCATTTGCGAAATCTGTACCACTTTTATGGTGAACAGGCGGGCGTGAGGATTGCGCGCAAGCACCTCGGTTGGTATTGCCGGGGAAGAATGGGAGCCGAACAATATCGGCAACAAGTAGTTCGGGTAGCAACTGCCCGGGAACAAACAGAACTGACAAGTCGTTACTTTGATGGCCTCGCTCAAAGGGGTGAGCTGGCCGCATAGGAAATTCGGAGTGCAAGCTGTGGTGGTCGCGAAAAAGAAAACACGCCCCGTTACCAAAAAAACAAAAACCCAATTCAAGTCGGAACGAAAACCCTTACGACATCATACCGAAGACGCGCTCAAGTCTTACTTCGATCGCCTGAATGGTCATTCGCCTGGCGACCTGTACGACCTGGTCCTGGGTGAAGTGGAAAAGCCTTTATTGAAAACCGTCATGAGCTATTCCCGCGGTAATCAAAGCAAGGCCGCCGGCATACTCGGGATAAACCGCGGTACGCTGAGAAAAAAACTCAAGCAATACAGTTTGTTAGATTAATCTCAGTGCGGGCTGGACAACACCCGCAGCAAGCACTTCGGGGGATGGCATGCAGCCCGTCAAGCGAGCACTGTTAAGCGTCTCGGACAAGCAGGGCATCGAGGCATTTGCCCGGTCCCTGGTAGCGCTGGATATTGAGATCATCTCCACCGGTGGCACTGCCGCACTGTTGCGCAAACACGATATCCCGGTCACCGACATCTCCCAGGTTACCGGATTTCCCGAAATCATGGACGGCCGGGTTAAAACGCTGCATCCGTCGGTGCATGGTGGTCTCCTCGGTCGGCGCGAGCAGGATGCCGGGGTGATGGCGGAACACGGCATTACCCCGATCGATCTGCTGGTTGTCAATCTGTATCCCTTCGAAAAAACCACCGCCGCGCCGCATTGCACGCTGGAACAAGCCATAGAACAGATTGATATCGGCGGGCCGGCAATGTTGCGATCGGCAGCGAAAAATCATCGCTGGGTCACGGTTGTCAGCGACCCTGTCGATTATCCGGTGGTTATCGATGCGCTGCGCCAGCACGAGGGGGTGGTTCCAGATGCCATACGCCGACGCCTCGCGGCTGGAGCCTTTGCCCATACCGCTCATTACGACGGGCTTATCTCTTCGTACCTGAGCCGCGACCCCGCGAGCGGCAGCGACAGTTCCATGCCGGCAGTGCTCAACCAGCAGTTTTACAAGCGCATGGACCTGCGTTATGGAGAAAACCCGCATCAGGCTGGCGCCTTTTACACCGAGCGCAACAGTGGCGAAGCCTGCATCGCGGTAGCCAGCCAGATACAGGGCAAAGCGCTCTCCTTCAACAACATTGCCGACGCAGACGCCGCACTGGAATGCGTGCGTCAGTTTTATGAGCCGGCCTGCGTGATCGTCAAGCATGCCAATCCCTGTGGTGTGGCCCTCGACGAGGACGTGCTGGCGGCCTATGGCCGCGCCCACGCTGCGGATCCGGTGTCCGCGTTCGGCGGCATCATTGCCATCAATCGTTCGCTGGATGAGCGCACGGTTGCAGCCATATTCAAAAACCAGTTCGCGGAAGTCATCCTCGCGCCAGAAGTTGCGCCCGAGGCACGCGCACTGCTTTCCGAAAAGCAGAATCTGCGGATTCTGAGTACCGGTTGGTGGGATATGGAGCGAACGCCGGGACACGACTTCAAGCGCGTCGGTGGCGGCTTACTGTTGCAGGATCGTGATGACGGACTGGTGCGCCAGGAAGATCTTGAGGTCGTTACCGAGCGTCGCCCCGGTGAACATGAAATGCGCGATCTGCTGTTTGCCTGGAAGGTGGCAAAGTTCGTCAAGTCCAATGCCATTGTATTTGCCAAGGATCAGGCCACCATCGGCATCGGCGCCGGTCAGATGAGCCGGGTTTACAGCACCCGTCTGGCCTCCATGCAGGCGGCTGACCATGGCTTTGCGGTTAAGGGCTCGGTCATGGCGTCAGACGCGTTTTTCCCGTTCCGCGACGGCATTGATGCCGGCGCCGAGCATGGAGTGACCGCTGTCATACAGCCGGGCGGTTCGCGACGGGACAAGGAAGTGATTGCCGCCGCCAATGAACATGATATCGCCATGGTATTCACCGGCATGAGGCACTTCCGTCATTGAGCCAGTCCTGGTGACTGCGCTTCCGCTGGTCGGCGACTCACGGAATACGAGGATCAAAAGATGAAGGTTTTGGTAATCGGAGGCGGCGGGCGCGAGCACGCATTGGCCTGGCGCGTCGCCTCTGAAGCGCGAGTCGAAAAGGTTTATGTGGCGCCGGGCAATGCAGGCACTGCGGCGGAAACCGGCGTGGAGAACGTCGCCATCGAAGCGGGCGATCTCGATGCGCTGCTCGCGTTTGCCGCCGACGAGGCTATTGATCTGACCATTGTTGGGCCGGAGGCGCCCCTGGTGGCCGGGATCTGCGATCGTTTCGCTGCAGCGGGACGGCCCTGCTTCGGCCCATCGGCAGCCGCTGCCCGCCTGGAAGGTTCCAAAGCATTTACCAAGGATTTTCTTGCACGCCATTCGATCCCTACTGCGGCCTATCGAAATTTCACCGAGCTGGCCGAGGCCCGCGAGTGGATCCAGCAGCAGGATGGCCCGTTGGTGGTCAAGGCTGATGGTCTGGCCGCCGGCAAAGGCGTCATCATCGCCCATAATCCGGAACAGGCCTGCGACGCAGCCGCCGCGATGCTCGGTCAGCAGCGTTTTGGCAAGGCAGGCACTCGCATCGTGGTGGAAGAATTTCTCTTTGGCGAGGAAGCCAGTTTCATTGCCATGGTAGACGGCAAAAATATACTGCCGCTGGCCAGCTCCCAGGACCACAAGGCCCGTGACGATGGCGACCGGGGCCCCAATACCGGTGGCATGGGCGCCTATTCACCGGCACCCGTGGTTGATGATGCTGTGCACAGGCGCATTATGGATGAGGTCATGGGACCAACGGTGCAAGGTCTGGCCGCTGAGGGCTCACCCTATGTCGGCTTCCTTTATGCCGGGCTGATGATCTCTCCCGCTGGCGAAGTCAAGGTGCTGGAATTCAATTGCCGCTTTGGCGACCCGGAAACGCAGCCCATCATGATGCGTCTCAGGAGCCCCTTGACCGAGCTTTGCCAGGCAGCGCTGGCGGGCAGCCTCCACCAGATGGCAGTGGACTGGGATCCGCGCGCCGCACTGGGCGTGGTGTTGGCGGCAGGCGGTTACCCTGAGGGCTATGCCAAAGGCCAGGTCATCACGGGCCTGCCGCAGGACCGGGAGAACCTGAAGGTATTTCATGCCGGCACCCGGATTGAAAAAGACCGGATCGTGACCAGCGGCGGACGGGTGCTCTGCGTGGTGGGCCTGGGTGAGAATGTCAGCGCTGCTGCCGAGGTGGCTTACCAAGGCGCAGAGGCAATCAACTTTTCTGAGTGTTTTTATCGCAAGGATATTGGCTACCGGGCCATTCGCCGGGAACAGGCCCCGGTGGCCTGAGGGGGTGTCAGGGCTTGCGCCGGTAGCGACCGTCAAAAATCGGCCGCCAGCTTGCGCCGTCGTCTGCTGACACTTCCCAGACCTGGCGCACGCTGCCATCGTCGGCCGGCGTCCAGCTGATGCGATCCAGCACTGCGCCCTGAGAAGTAGTCCGCTTGCGCGTACCGGTCATCACCATGCTGCCAGACTGCATACCGCCTTCAATGGTGAGCAACAGGCCGCCATTATCAATCCAGGTCTGATGCCAGACGCCCCGCGCGGCATCATAGGCATTGACGCTGTGGCCGCGATAGCCACTTGCGGTCCGGTAGCTCTCCAGCAAGCCACAGCCGTCGTTGATCAAGGTGATCACGTTGTCGCCGGCCTTTCTGCCGTCAGCTACCAGCACATCCCATTCGCCAATCCAGAAATCGAACTGCCGGAAGGCCTGGTCCTTGCAAGCCGGTGCGGCGTCACCACTGGCAACAGGCGCCGGCGGTTGATCGATTGTCTGGGGGGATTGAGTGGTACCGACCCCGGTATGCGCGCAACCGGTAGCCAGGAGCACCAACCAGAGGCCGATGACATTGCGGAGACTGACTGGCATGCCGGCAGTTCGTCAGCGTTTCATTTGCTCGAAGAACTCGACGTTGGTTTTGTTTTCCTTCATCTTGTCCAGCAGAAATTCGATGGCCGCAAGTTCGTCCATCGGGTGCAACAGCTTGCGCAAAATCCACATCTTTTGCAGCTCATCGGGCTTGGTAAGCAGTTCCTCGCGACGCGTACCGGAACGGTTGATATTGATGGCAGGAAAAATACGCTTCTCGGCGATGCGTCGGTCCAGGTGGCATTCCATATTGCCGGTACCCTTGAACTCTTCGTAAATCACGTCGTCCATCCGCGAACCGGTTTCCACCAGCGCGGTTGCGATAATAGTCAGGCTGCCACCCTCCTCGATGTTGCGTGCCGCGCCAAAAAAGCGCTTTGGCCGCTGCAGTGCGTTGGCGTCGACGCCACCTGTGAGCACCTTGCCGGAACTCGGCACCACCGTGTTGTAAGCGCGCGCCAGACGCGTAATGGAATCCAGCAGGATGACCACGTCATGCTTGTGTTCCACCAGTCGTTTGGCTTTTTCGATAACCATCTCGGCCACCTGCACGTGGCGGGTTGCCGGCTCGTCAAAAGTGCTGGAGACGACCTCGCCGCGCACCGTGCGCTGCATTTCCGTGACCTCTTCG
>JBFIQI010000062.1:0-13538 GCA_041609715.1 Gammaproteobacteria bacterium | reverse complement strand
CACCCTGATTCTGGGCGCCGCCTACACGCTGTGGATGGTCAAGCGAGTGATATTTGGCGACGTGGGCAACAGCGGCGTAGCGGAACTCAAGGACATCAATAACCGCGAATTCCTCGTGCTGGGCATCCTGGCCATTTCGGTTTTGCTGTTGGGCGTATGGCCGGCGCCGTTGATCGAGATCATGAGTCCTACCATCCAGGCCCTGCTCGAGCATGTCCAGCAGGGCAAGCTCTGAGGATCCGAACTGATGAGCTTTAATCCGCAAGATTTCGCCCTGGCCAGTACCGAGATTTTCCTGCTGTGCGCAATCTGCGTGGTGCTGCTGGCTGATCTGTTCGTGCCGCCTGACAGGAAGATCGTCAGTTACTGGCTGGCACTGGCCAGCCTCGCAGGCAGTTTCGCATTTGCCTGGTCGCTGGGGTTATCGGGACCCGCGCTGGCCTTCACCGGCGCCTTCGTGCTGGATCCAATGGCGACCGTGCTCAAGCTGGCAACCTGCGTGGTCGTGGGCTTCGTCTTTGTTTATTCGCGTGGATATATGCAGACGCGCCAGCTGTTCGAGGGCGAGTTTTACACGCTGGGGCTGTTCGGGGTGCTGGGCATGTTCGTCATGATCTCGGCCCACAGCTTTCTGAGCATTTACCTGGGGCTGGAATTGCTGTCACTGTCGCTATACGCAATGGTGGCGTTCGATCGCAACTCTGCTGCTGCCAGCGAGGCGGCCATGAAGTACTTCGTGCTGGGCGCCATCGCGTCGGGAACCCTGCTGTACGGCATCTCCGTGCTTTACGGACTGACCGGGACCCTGGATTTGAGCGAGTTGGCAGCTGGCATTGACAGCGGGGCAGCCAACAGCCTGGCGGTGTTGTTTGCATTGTCCTTCGTGCTGGTGGGTGTGGCTTTCAAGCTGGGCGCGGTACCGTTTCACATGTGGATTCCCGACGTGTACCACGGGGCGCCCACCACCGTAACCCTGTACCTGGGATCCGCGCCGAAGATCGCGGCGTTCGCCCTCATTATGCGGGTGCTGGTGGAAGGGCTCGGGGACCTGTACCTCAGCTGGCGCGATATGCTGATCGTGATGTCAGTCTTGTCCATGGCTTTGGGCAACGTGGTCGCCATCGCCCAGACCAACATTAAGCGGATGCTGGCTTACTCCACCATTTCTCACGTGGGCTTCATCCTGCTTGGCTTTATCGGGGGTGGCAGCGAGGGCTACCAGGCAGCGATGTTCTATACCCTGACCTATGCACTGATGGCAGCTGGTGCTTTTGGCGTGGTGATCCTGTTATCGCGCAGCGGCTTCGAAGCGGATCAACTGGATGACTTCAAGGGCCTGAATGAACGCAGCCCATGGTTTGCCGGCGTCATGGTAATCCTGATGTTCAGCATGGCGGGGGTACCGCCACTGGTGGGTTTTTACGGCAAATGGGTGGTGCTGGCGGCGGTTTTGGATGCGGGGCTTGCGTGGCTGGCGGTGGCCGGCGTCGTGTTTTCTGTCATTGGCGCCTACTACTACCTGCGAATCGTCAAATTGATGTACTTCGACAAGCCTGAGGATTCGGCTCCCCTGGAGGCTGGCATGGACCTGCGGTTGTTGCTGAGTGTCAATGGTCTGGCGGTGTTGGGGCTGGGCGTCTTTCCCGGTTCGCTGATCGCTCTTTGTGCTGCCGTGTTGGCCTGATCGCAATAAGGCCAGGGGCGGGGACAATCCCGCAACTGGCGCGGTCGGGCCCTTGAGAATGCCTCACACTACCTCTATAATCGGCGCCCGCAGATGCGGGGTGGAGCAGTCTGGCAGCTCGTCGGGCTCATAACCCGAAGGTCGCAGGTTCAAATCCTGCCCCCGCTACCACTTGATAAAAACCCGGCAAGGTGCCGGGTTTTTTTTGCCTGCGATCTGCTGCCTGAGAGCAGGCCTCAGGCCAGTCCTGCTTTTGACCGCGCATCCGCGCTTTCCCAGTTTTCAATGAGCCGGCGCACGATCAGGCGCACCAGGAACAAGCCGAAACGGGGATTCTGATAATAAAGCTGCAGCATCGTCTCGTGCGAGAGGGTATAAATCTCACAATCAGTCTCGCAGATGGCCGTCGCCGTGCGCCGGTTTTCGGGCGTAAAGATACCGATTTCGCCCAAGACGTCGTCTTGGCCCAGGTGTACGTCGATTTCTTCCAATAACACCTTGCCAGATTTGATCAGGATCATACGATCAGGCCGCTCGCCTTTGCGAAACAGGACGGTCCCGGCCTTTTCACTTGCCAGTCGCATGAAAGGGATCAGTGGCGCAAGCGCGTCGTCACCTGTTCTGGTTTCCTTGATCTCGTTGATCAGCCTCACCAGTTGAACAGTCCGCCAGACGTTGAGCGGCAGCAGAACGGCATGGGCAGCAATGGTGGGATAACTCATGGCCAGCAATCCAAAAGCCAGGAACCCGACATTGCCGAAAATCACGCCAACGCGAAGTGGAATTATGGTCCGGGTTCCCATTGCCCAAATGGTGGCAGCGGCGCCCGAGAATCCAATGGCGTCTACCCAGGACAGGCTTAGAATGTCAGGCATCTTATTCTCCTTCGCGATCAGAGTACTGACGCCTGACCACGGTTTGCCGAAATCAGCCCAATACAAGGTGATCTGTTCAAAATAGCTGAGAATCATGTTGGCTGCCGCGGCAGCGGCCATATCGATCGGTGGCAATGGGCAGTTCGAATCGTAGCCGGGGCTCACTGAGGGCTGCTCGGACTACGGGGTTTGCTGGCGCGGGTCAGGGCGTTATTAAAGCGACAATTCCCTCGGCTGCGGCCATCAGGCCAAGCCATTGCGTCAGCCCGACGGCTTCCAGTATAATCCGCGTCCAGATGGGTGGCTGCGGGCCAAAAGCTCTTAACTTGTTTGATGTAAGAGCTTGATTCGTTGGGGCTTTTTTAGCCGGAATCGCGCCCCCGCTACCAACTGCTGGTAGATAGCAAGCCCCGCACGGGGCTTTTTATTTGCCCGGGTGCTTCGTGGCGCGAACGTCACGATGGCCCGCAAGCAATAAAAAGATGGGCCTCTGGCCCATTTTTTGTTGATGAGGCTGTGAGATGGGCAACCAGGGACTGAGAGACCTGTTGGAACCAACGGTGTCGGCACTGGGCTATGAATTGCTGGAAGTGGAACACCGTAGCGGTGGTAACGGCGTTGTGCGGTTGTTCATTGACGGGCCTGAGGGCATCGGCCTGGATGACTGTGAGAGGGTCAGTGAGCAAGTGAGCGCACTGCTGGATGTGGAGGATCCGATCCCGGGGCATTACACCCTGGAGGTTTCGTCACCGGGATCGCGTCGGGTGCTTAACCGGCCCGCGCACTTTGAGCGATTCGCGGGGGAGCGGGTCAAGGTGCAGCTGAAGCTGCCCCGCGACGGGCGCCGGCGCTTCACTGGCACCCTGACCGGTATCCATGGGCAGGTGATCGGCCTGCGGGTGGATAACCAGGATGTTGAGCTGGAACTGGACTGGATTGAACGGGCGCAACTGGCGCCGCTGGATTGAGTGACTAGGTTTGTGAGGCTGGATTAAACGCCATGAATAAAGAAATCCTGATGGTCGCGGATGCCGTATCCAACGAAAAAGGCGTCGATCGCGAAATCATATTCGAGGCCATTGAAGCCGCGCTGGCGTCAGCGACGCGTCGCCGGCACCCCGAGGATATAGACGCGCGCGTGGAAATTGATCGGGAAACCGGTGACTACAAAACGTTCCGGCGCTGGAAAGTGTTTGCCGACGATTCCGCCGAACTGGAAACGCCGGACCACGAGCTGCGCCTGGAGGACGCATTGGAGATTGATCCCGATGCCCAGCCGGATGGGTACGTAGAAGTGCCCATGGAGTCGGTATCTTTCGGACGCATCGCCGCGCAGACCGCCAAGCAGGTCATCGTGCAGAAAGTTCGGGAGGCCGAGCGTGCCCAGGTCGTTGAGGAGTACCAGGACCGGGTCGGCGAATTGGTGAGCGGCGTGGTCAAGCGGGTTGATCGCAACGGTGCTTACATAGATCTGGGCGGTAATGCCGAGGGATTCGTGCCGCGTGAGGACATGATTCCACGGGAACCCATCCGTCCCCAGGACCGGGTCAAAGGCCTGCTGCGCGAAGTGCGCTCCGAAGTCAGGGGGCCGCAGCTGTTCATGACTCGTACTTCGCCACAGTTCCTGATCCAGCTGTTCGAGCTGGAAGTGCCGGAGGTGGGCCAGGGCCTGATCGAAATCCTGGCAGCCGCCCGCGACCCGGGTCTGCGGGCCAAGATCGCTGTAAAAAGCAACGACAAGCGAATTGACCCCGTGGGTGCCTGTGTCGGTATGCGCGGCTCCAGGGTGCAGGCAGTGTCCAACGAACTGGCCGGTGAGCGTGTCGACATCATCCTGTGGGATGACAATCCGGCGCAGTTTGTCATCAACGCCATGTCGCCGGCCGAGGTGACCGGGATCGTGATGGACGAAGACAGGCACAGCATGGATATCGCCGTGGACGAAGACAAGCTGTCGCTGGCCATTGGCCGCGGCGGCCAGAACATACGGCTGGCGAGTGAACTTACGGGCTGGGAACTGAATGTGATGACCGAGGCGGACGCCGAGGCGAAAAGCGAGCAGGAAACCCGCGACCTGGTTGAGTTGTTCAAGAAGCAGCTGGACGTGGACGAGGAGATCGCCATGATCCTGGTGCAGGAAGGTTTCTCCAGTATCGAGGAGGTGGCCTACGTGCCGGCCTCGGAGCTGGTGGCAATCGAGGAATTCGACGAAGACATCGTGGATGAATTGCGCAATCGCGCACGCGACACCCTGCTGACGCAGGCCATTGCCAGTGAAGAGGTCATCGGAGAGGTCGAGCCGGCTGCAGACCTGCTGGAGCTCGAAGGCATGGACAAAGCCCTGGCCTACATGCTTGCCAGCCACGGTATCGTGACCCGCGAAGATCTCGCCGAACAGGCTGTGGATGAGCTGGAAGAGGTTGCGGAAATCGACCCGGAACGTGCCGCCGATCTCATCATGAAGGCGCGCGCACACTGGTTCGAAGAATCCGATTCTGAAACCCAAACCGAAGCCGAAGCTGAATGAGGCAGGCAGAGCGGAGCGATTAAATGGCTGAAGTCACCGTTGCACAATTTGCTGAAGTCCTAAAGGTGCCAGTGGAGCGCCTGCTGACGCAGTTGGATGAGGCTGGTCTCAAGGTATCCGGTGCTGAAGATACGATCAGCGATGATGCCAAGATGGAGCTTCTGACTTATTTGCGCCGCAGCCACGGAAAAAAGGACGTGTCTTCGGCACCCGGCAAAATCACGCTGAAGCGCAAGCAGCAGAGTGAACTGCGCATGCCCAGCGGACAAGGTCGCGCGCGTACCGTTAACGTGGAAGTGCGCCGCAAACGGACCTATGTGAAGCGGGACGTCCTGGAGAAGAAAGCCGAGGAGCAGCGCAAAGAGCTGGAGAAACAACGCGAGGCCGAGGAGAGTCGGCGCCGCGAAGAGGAACAACAGCGAGCCGAGCAGCAGAAGGCCCAGGAAGAAGCCCGCCGCATGGCGGAAGAGCTGGAGGCCAAGGAGCGTGCCGACGAGGTGGCACGCCTCAAGGCCGAGGCGGAGCAGGCCGAACGCGAACGCAAACGCCGGGAAGAAATTGCACGGCGGGAGAAAAAGGAAGCACAGGCCAAATCGACCCGTTATGGACGCAAGGAGCTGCACGTTGCCACTGGCAAGAGCGGACAGCGCCGCACCAAAAAGCCGCGCCGGCGTCGCACCGTACACGTAAGCGGCGAGGCCCAGCACGGCTTCGAGATGCCCACGGCGCCGGTGGTGCGAGAAGTGGCCATACCTGAGGCCCTGACGGTTGGGGAACTGGCCCAGCGCATGGCCATCAAGGCGCCCGAGGTGATTCGTGCCCTGATGAACATGGGTGTGATTACCACCATCAACCAGAGTCTTGACCAGGACACGGCGACCCTGGTGGTGGAAGAGCTGGGTCATATTCCGAAGCCGGTCAGCGAAACCGAGATAGAGGACAAACTGATCGAGGCGCAGGCTGGGGAAGGCGAAGAGCAGCCCCGTGCGCCGGTGGTGACGATCATGGGCCATGTTGACCATGGCAAGACGTCATTGCTGGACCATATCCGCAGCACGCGGGTGACGGAGGGCGAGGCCGGCGGTATTACCCAGCATATCGGTGCCTACCTTGTCCGCACCAGCAAGGGCGTCATCACGTTCCTGGATACTCCGGGGCACGAGGCCTTCACCGCCATGCGGGCCCGCGGCGCGCAGGTGACCGACATCGTCATTCTGGTGGTGGCTGCGGACGATGGCGTCAAGCCCCAGACGGAGGAAGCCGTAAAGCACGCACGTGCCGCCGGCGTGCCGTTGATCGTCGCAATCAACAAGACGGACCTGGAGTCGGCCGATCCGGAGCGGGTCAAGAACGAGCTGTCGGCTCTGGAAGTGATTCCTGAAGAATGGGGTGGCGAGAACATGTTCGTAAATGTCTCGGCCAAAACCGGCCAGGGCATAGCCGAACTGCTGGACGCCGTTTTGCTGCAGGCGGAAGTGTTGGAGCTCAAGGCCGTGGCCGAGGGCCAGGCTGCAGGTGTGGTCATCGAATCAAGCCTGGAAAAGGGGCGCGGCGCGGTGGCCACTCTACTCATCAGCCGGGGTGTACTCAGGGCTGGCGATACCATCCTGGCGGGCAAGGAAGTTGGCCGGATTCGCGCGATGTTTGACGAGAGCGGCAAGGAGATCAAGGAAGCCGGCCCGTCAACGCCTGTAGTGGTGCTGGGACTGTCGGGCACGCCGGGAGCGGGCGATGAAATGCTGGTGGTGGAAGACGAACGCAAGGCCAAGGAGGTTGCCGAACTGCGCCATGGCAGGCAGCGGGACGTCAAGCTGGCTCAGCAGCAGGCGGCCAAGCTGGAGGACGTGTTCTCGCAGATGCAGCAGGGCGAAAAGGACTCTGTAAATCTGCTGATCAAGGCTGATGTACAGGGTAGTGCCGAGGCTCTCAGCCAGGCGTTGACGCAGCTGTCGCACGATGAGGTGGACGTCAAGGTGATTTCGTCAGGAGTAGGCGGGATCACCGAGTCAGACGTTAATCTCGCGGCTGCTTCCAACGCGGTGGTGATCGGTTTTAACGTACGCGCCGACGCTGCTGCTCGTGCAGCCATTAAGGAGACCGGTGTCGACCTGCATTACTACTCCGTAATTTACGAGGCCATCGACGAAGTCAAAAAGGCCATCAGCGGCATGTTGTCCCCGGAGATACGGGAGCAGATCGTGGGTCTGGCCGAGGTTCGCGAGGTGTTTCGCTCGCCCAAGTTTGGTCAGGTTGCAGGCTGCATGGTGGCAGATGGTTACGTGCGCCGCAGCCTGCCGGTCCGGGTGCTGCGTGACAACGTTGTAATTTTTGAAGGTGAGCTGGATTCCCTGAGACGTTTCAAAGACGACGTTAACGAGGTGCGCGCCGGCACCGAGTGCGGCATCGGCGTCAAAAATTACAACGACATCAAGGTGGGAGACCAGATCGAGTGCTTCGAGCGTCAGGAAGTGGCCCGGAGCATTTGATGCCGCGAGAGTATCCCAGAAGCCGACGCGTTGGTGAAGAAATGCATCGCCTGATGAGTGCGGCCCTGCAGCGAGATTTTTCCGACCCGCGGCTCACTCTGGTGGGCATAACCGACGTGGAGGTTTCCGGGGATCTCAGTATCGCACGGGTCTACTTCAGTTCCATGAATGGTCCCGACCGGGCAGATGAAGCGGCTGCGGCACTGCGCTCGGCGGCAGGGCGGCTGCGCCACCTGGTGGGCAGCCGGATGAAGATGCGCGCGGTTCCGGAGTTGCGCTTTATTTACGATGACAGTCTGGATCGCGGCGAGCGCATCAGTTCGCTGCTGGCCGCCTCCGGCCGGCCCCGCGCAGACCACGACTGACGTGGGTCGGCGCAGGCATAAGCGTGGCCGGGCAGTGGACGGTATTCTGGTGCTGGACAAGCCTGTAGGCGAGAGTTCCAACCACGCCTTGCAGCGCGCCAAGCGGTTGTTTCAGGCGCGCAAGGCTGGCCATACGGGCAGCCTGGATCCGCTGGCCAGTGGTTTGTTACCCATTTGTTTCGGGCAAGCCACCAAAATGTCTGCCTTCCTGCTGGAGGCCGGCAAGCAGTACCGGGTGCGCTGCCAGTTCGGGGTCAGTACTGATACCGGGGATGCTGAAGGCAAGGTGACCGCTGCCGATGGTTTACCGGGACCTGGGCGGCAGGAACTTGAGGAGGTGCTGGACAGGTTCACGGGCAAAATCATGCAGATACCGCCCATGTACTCGGCAGTGCGCCACAAGGGCGAGCGACTTTACAAGCTGGCACGCGAAGGTATTGAGGTGGAGCGCGAGCCCCGCGAGGTGACAATTTACGAATTACGGCTGATAACGCTGGAAGGTGTGCACGCCGAGTTCGATATCAGGTGTTCCAAAGGCACCTATGTGAGGACCTTGATAGAAGATATCGCCGCTGCTCTGGGAACGCTGGCCCACGTGGTGGAATTGCGCCGAACCGCGGTGGGGCCCTACCAGGCGGATGAAATGCTGAGTTTCGCGGCCCTGGAGGAGATCGCGGCGGCCGGCGGTCTCGAGGCGCTGGATGCCAGACTGAAGGAGATCGACAGCGCGGTGGTGGATCGTCCGGGTCTGCGACTCAACCGGGACTGCGCGTTCTATATTCAGCGCGGCCAGCCGGTGAGCGTGCCCCAGGCGCCACCTGCGGGCGAGGTGAGGCTGTACGGGGATAACGCCGGCTTCCTCGGTATCGGCGAAGTACTGGAGGACGGCAGGGTGGCCCCGCGCCGGCTTTTTACCGCCGCAGACTAGTTTTGGAGGGCCGTGCGGCTTGTTTGCAAAGTCGCCGGCTAGATATAATTACTTGTTTACACTCAAATTTGAGAGATCAGGATCAGGAGCAGGAAATGTCTTTGTCAGCTGACCAAAAAAAAGAGGTCATCGAGGAATATCAGACCGGTAAAGAAGATACCGGGTCGCCGGAAGTGCAGGTGGCTTTGTTGTCCACCCGCATCAATGAGTTATCGGCACATTTTGCCGAGCACAAAAAGGACCACCATTCCCGCAAGGGTTTGCTGAAAATGGTCAACCAGCGCCGCAAGCTGCTGGATTATCTCAAGAACAAGGATCTGAAGCGCTATCAGGATTTGATCAAGCGCCTGGGTCTGCGTCGCTGATGGCAGTGGCGCAGCGCTGAATTTTATTCATCAAGGTAAGTAAGCAAAGAGCAGGAAAATAGCAGTGTCAGTTGTAAAAAAGAGTTTTAAATATGGGGACCATGAGGTCAAACTTTCCACCGGAGCGATAGCTCGCCAGGCGGACGGCGCCGTGTTGGTCGATATGGCGGATACCGTGGTGCTGGTCACCGCCGTCGGCCGCAAAGAAGCGGATCCAGGGCGCGACTTTTTCCCGCTCACCGTTAACTATCAGGAAAAAACTTACGCCGCCGGTCGAATTCCCGGCGGTTTTTTCAAGCGCGAGGGACGTCCCAGCGAAAAGGAAACCCTGACATCGAGGTTGATCGACCGTCCGATCCGTCCGCTGTTTCCCAAGGGCTTCAAAAACGAGGTCCAGGTGATCGCCACGGTGATTTCCCTGAACCCGGATGTGGATCCGGACATCCCGTCGATCATCGGTGCGTCGGCGGCACTGGCTTTATCGGGCATGCCATTCCAAGGGCCCATCGGCGGTGCCCGGGTTGGCTATCAGGACGGAAACTACCTGCTCAATCCCACCCGTTCGCAGCTGCAAAATTCCAGTCTCGACCTGGTGGTTGCGGGAACCCGGGACGCGGTACTGATGGTGGAGTCCGAGGCGGATCAATTGGCCGAAGATGTCATGCTGGGCGCCGTGATGTTTGGTCATGAGCAGCTGCAGACAGCCATCGACGCAATTTCGGAGTTGGCGGCCGAGGCCGGCAAGCCGTCCTGGAATTGGAGTGCGCCGGAACCTGATCCGGAAATGGTGGAGGCCGTCGCGAGCGCCGCCACCGCAGGGCTCGCTGAGGCCTACCAGATTACTGAGAAAATGGCGCGCCAGGACCGGATTGGCGAAATCAAGAATGCTGTGCTCGAGGAGCTGGCTGGCGGCGACCAGCCGCGCTGGGATGCCGAGGCTGTCAAAGGCGCTTTGAAGAAGCTGGAGAGCACCATCGTGCGCGGCCGCGTGCTGGATGGTCAACCTCGTATCGATGGTCGCGATACCCGTACGGTTCGCCCCATCGATGTGCAGGTTGGTGTGCTGCCGCGGACTCATGGCTCGGCGATATTCACTCGCGGCGAAACCCAGGCCATCGTGGCAACGACCCTGGGCACCGGCCGGGATGCCCAGCTGATTGATGCATTGGAAGGCGAGCATCGCGAGCACTTCATGTTGCACTACAACTTTCCGCCGTATTGTGTGGGCGAAACCGGCTTCATGTCGGGGCCCAAACGGCGTGAAATCGGGCACGGCAAGCTGGCCAAGCGCGGTTTGCAGGCGGTGATGCCTTCGCCGGAAGAATTTCCGTACGTGTTGCGGGTGGTATCCGAGATAACCGAGTCCAACGGCTCAAGTTCGATGGCCAGTGTTTGTGGCACCAGCCTGTCGCTTATGGATGCCGGAGTGCCGGTGAAATCGCCGGTCGCCGGTATCGCCATGGGCCTGGTCAAGGAGGACGATCGCTATCAGGTGTTGACCGATATTCTCGGTGACGAGGACCACCTTGGCGACATGGATTTCAAAGTGGCCGGCAGCGAGAGCGGGGTGACTGCTCTGCAAATGGACATCAAGATCAAGGGCATTACCCGTGAAATCATGTCGGACGCGCTGGCCCAGGCGCGGGACGCACGGCTGCACATTCTCGAAAAGATGGCAGCGGCTCTTAAGGCGCCGCGCGAAGAAATGTCACCTTATGCGCCGCGGATCATCACCATCAAGATCGACCCGGAAAAGATTCGTGACGTGATCGGCAAGGGTGGCGCGGTTATCCGCTCCATTACCGAGGAGACGGGCGCGACCATCGATATCGACAATGACGGTACGGTGCGTATTGCGTCAGTGGATGGCGAGTCGGGTCGCGAGGCCCAACGCCGGGTGGAGCTGATCACGGCGGAGGTCGAGGTTGGCCATATCTATGAAGGTCGCGTGGCCCGCCTGATGGATTTCGGCGCATTCGTGACCATCCTGCCGGGCAAGGATGGCCTGGTGCATATCTCGCAGATCTCCGAGGAGCGCGTCGAGAATGTCTCTGACAAGCTCAAAGAAGGCGATCTGATCAAGGTCAAGGTGCTGGAAGTGGATCGCCAGGGGCGAATCCGTCTGAGCATGCGGGGCCTGGATGCTGCATAGCCGGCACGCCTCTGGCTGCAGATGCAAAAAAGGACCCGGTTTGGGTCCTTTTTTTTGTGCGCCAGAGCTTATCGGCTATTTGGCGCGCTTGTGATCGTCACGATCTGATTCGCGACTACGCTGCCGCGTCAGGGTCTTGAAGATATCTTCCTGCACCGATTTCCAGCGCGCATAATTCTTTTGCGCCATTTCGCTGACCATGCCAACGGGGTCAACGCCGACCACGTCCTTGACCCGGTCTCGAACCTGTTGCTGTTGATTGACGAACAGCTTGAGGCTCTGTTCAAGGTAGCTGGATACAAAATCCGGCATCATGTTGCCATAGGAGCGAATGACCTGAGACAGGAAATCACGGCTCATAACGGGCTCGCCTTTTTGCTCCTGATCAGTAATGACCTGTAGCAGAATGCTGCGGGTTATGTCTTTTTGAGATTTCTTGTCGATGACCACGAAATCGATGCGATCCAGCACCAGGCGGCGGATCTCGGCCAGGGTTATATAACGGCTCTCCTCGGTGTCGTAGAGTCGCCGATTAGGGTACTTCTTGATAATTCTTGTGCTGTTATCGCTCATTTGCTGCGCTCCGACCCAACCAGGGTTGTTGCCCGACCTGTCCCGGTCCGGCCCGGTTTCCACCCCCCCTGGTGCCGGCCTTGCCCTCGTTGGCAGTATAACCGAATCATTACCCCGATGTTGCACTGCATTCAAGCGCTGGGCGAGGCGCTGGCGGCGAACACGAGCCGCCCGGTGAGCGCTGCCGGTTGCCACTGGCTGCTGGCCCATGCCCAGAATTCTGCCGTACCGGAAAATTCCGGCGCCGACGGGATGTCCGGCGCAAGGTAGCCAAATGCCCGAGCCAGGTTGGCCAGAGCGTGCCGGTCATCCAGACCCCGGGCACCATTTTGTTTGGAGAGTTTGTGGCCGTCGTCGCCAAGGATCAGCGGCAGATGCATGTAGGCGGGCGTCGGCAGATCCAGCGCCCGCTGCAGAGCGATCTGGCGGGCCGTGGAATCAAGAAGATCGGCACCGCGAACGACGTGGCTGATGTTTTGGGCCGCGTCGTCGACCACCACGGCCAGTTGATAAGCGGTCAATCCGTCGCGGCGACGCACGACGAAGTCACCGCTGTCTCTGGCCAGCTTTGAGCAAATGCGGCCGCGTAACTGGTCATGGAAAGACAGCTCCACGGCGGGCACCCGGACTCGAAGTGCCCGGCCCGGCTGGTCCTTGAGATCAAGCTCCCGGCAAGTGCCCGGGTACACTGGTCCGCCTGCGGACTGGCTGGCAACTTTGGCAAGTTCCCGGCGACTGCAGCGACACGCAAACAACCAGCCGGCCGCCTGTAGTTGCGATATTGCCCGCAGGTAATGCTCCGAGCGGTCACTCTGGTACATGACGGGTCCGTGCCATTCGAAACCGTGAGCCTCCAGGCTACGCAGAATCTGGTCGGCGGCGCCCGGCATTTCTCGCGGCGGATCGAGATCCTCCATGCGCAGCAGCCATTCGCCGCCGAGCCGCAGGGATTCCAGGTAGCTGCCCATGGCCGCCAGCAGGGAGCCCAGATGCAGCGGGCCGGTGGGCGAGGGCGCAAACCGCCCCCGGTAGGATTGTCCAGGTATTTCGACGGTCACCGAAGCCCGCCGGTCGCGGCCTCAGCGGTCGTCGCGGTATTGTTTCTCGGCGAGTTCGCGCCGCTCCTGGGCCTCCAGGCACAGTGTCGCCACCGGGCGCGCTTCCAGTCGCTTGAGGCCGATTTCCTCGCCGGTTTCTTCACAGTAGCCGTAGGACCCGTCCTTAATGCGCTGTAGTGCCGAATCGATCTTACGCAGCAGTTTGCGCTCCCGGTCCCGGGTGCGTAATTCCAGGCTGAACTCCGATTCCTGGGTGGCGCGGTCATTGGGATCAGGGAAGTTGGCTGCTTCATCCTTCATGTGATGCACGGTACGGTCGACCTCTTCCATGAGCTCGCGCTTCCAGGACAATAGCTTTTCCTTGAAGTGCCCGAGCTGCGCATCGTTCATATAACTCTCGCCGCGTCGACGAGAGTAAGGCTTGAACTCGGTGCTGGGGCCCGACAGCAGGCTGCCACGCCGGGCTGTCCGTTTGCGCGCTGTCTTTTTGCGCGCGGTTTTCCTGGTTGCCTTCTTGGCGACCTT
>JBFIQI010000061.1:0-13540 GCA_041609715.1 Gammaproteobacteria bacterium | reverse complement strand
GCCGAGGCATTCTTGGAAAGCCCAAAATTATCGTTCTGGGCAACTCCGTCGATGGTCACGCTATTAAACCGGAAGTTCTGGCCCGCAATGGACACGGCCGGACCGCGAGCCACGCTGTTATCAACCAGGATATTGGGGTCCGTCGCAATGGTGCTGACAAAATCCCGCGAGATTGAAGGAATCGATTCGATTTCGTCCGCCGTGAAGTCTTTACCTACACCGACCCGAAGTTCGGTGCCCACCATTCTTCCGGTGGTCACCACCTCTTCCAGCTGACGTTCTCGTTGCACCAGCAGGTCAACCTGCTCGGTACGGTCCAGCTCGAGATAAATCTCGGTGATGGTCTGACCGGAAAAACCGCTGCCGGTCGGTACTCGTACCACGTATGGGCCGCCAACCGCGAGGCCACGTACATTGACGACTCCCACATCGTTGGTGGTAAAAGTCTGCACGCGACCCGTGGGCAGGTGCGTGATCTGTACGGAAACACCGGCGGCGCTGGCACCGGATTCGTCTGCGGCCACGACGCGCAAGGCAGAGGAGGTGGCCTGGGCCAGGACGGTGCCGGTCAGGGCGAGCGACAGCAACAAGAAAAGAAATGCGGGCCAGGAAGTATGGTTACGTTTCATGAGTTTTCTCGCTTTATTGGGATTGGAAAGAGGAGAAACTCCCGCGAGTATAGTTCATTCAGAATGAGCGGGTGAATACCAACGACTCGCGGCAATGCGCAATGTGCGACCGGAAAAAGTTGTGACGTATTCCGGTGGCGACACCGGACAAATGCCGAGCCCCCCTGATGCCGACTAGTTCAATTCAAATCAAATGGTTAGGAGGGTAAATTAAAAAAGAACCAAGGACAGGCGGCGACTCGCTGCGAATCCCGCAAAAGTCGCGCGTCGAAACAAGCGCCTCGCAATACTCGCGAACTGCTCCGCGTCAACCTAGAATTGCCGGCCTTCCAGTTCGCACAGCCTTTCCCGCAGCTCCGCTGGAATCGCCACTTTGCAGGCCTTACGGTAGTCGAATGAAACGATGAGCCCGGATCCCCGGGCGGCGACTGCTTGTGCTGTTTGCGACCAGATCTGGTATTGCATCAGGAAGCGGTCGGCTTCGATTGCCGTGACACGGGCGCCGACCTCGACTGAATCAGGGTAGGTCAGGGGAATGCGAAAACGGCATTCGGTGTGTGCAAGAATCGGCCCGATGCCCTGTTTTTCCATGAATTGAAGCATGCCGATGCGCTCGAAATATGCGATTCGTGCAGTTTCGAAATACCGAAAATAAACAGCATTATTGACATGCCCGAATGCATCCATTTCACCCCACACCACCGGCAAAGTGATGGCTACCGGAAAATTTTCTGGCTCGGATGCTGAAAATTGGCGCGACATGAGCTTGCACCTTAGCCTGGGAGCAGCGGCGGGCAATACCAAGTATAGCCCCGAGCGAAGCGATTTGGCTTCGGCTCAGAATCTGCAGCGGCCGTTGATCAGGCTCAGAAGCTACGTACCAGACCCAGCCACAAAATCTGCTGGGTATAGTTGGGTAAGCGCTCACCAAAAAGCAGGATGCTGCCGATGGTAGCGGGTTCGACACGCTCGATGGTCCAATCACGCGAATGAAAGCGCTCGTAGCGATAGCGGAACCGGGCTCTCAGATTGTCGCGCACGCGACCTTCGATCCTGAACGAAAAAGTTTCCAGGTCGGCGGTCAAATCCGGGAATTCGACCAGGCCGGAGCCCGGCGCGATTACATTGCTGCCCTCGGAATCCGAGCGCGAGTAGTCGAGACCCATGCGTCTGCTGCCATCTTCGTTGGTGAAAGCCAGGCTGAATCCACCCGTAACGATCTCGTCTTCTGCCGTGGCTTGCCAGATGGTCTGGGCCATACCAGTTTGAGCGTAGTCGATGACCTGGCGGGTTACGAAGCCGTGCAAGCTCAGGCGCGGCATCGGGTCTACGGTCGCATCCAGGGTCAGGCTGCGCTCTTCACTGGCATTCAGCCCGATTACGGAGTCGGGATATTCGTCCTTGGCGTATGCGCCACTGATCCCGATACTGGTGCTGGCATGTGGTCTCAAACCAATCTCGGCAAACGCCTGGTGACGATCCCGGTCTGCCAGGTTGAATTTGCGCAGCAGCGGGTTTTCCGGTGGATCCAGG
This sequence comes from Gammaproteobacteria bacterium, assembly GCA_041609715.1. Taxonomy (GTDB): domain Bacteria; phylum Pseudomonadota; class Gammaproteobacteria; order Steroidobacterales; family JABDLF01; genus JABDLF01. Next base: position 11,378 of record JBFIQI010000061.1, on the reverse strand, counting down.
CTGCTGATCGGCCGATAGCCAGAGCCGTTGCGGTTGTCACGCTGCAGTCCGAAGCTGAGGTCGACGGGATCTGCTGCCGGAGCGCTCAGCCTGATCCAAAAGCTGTTTTCATTGGTTTGGGCGACTTCCTGCAGGTCGCGCCGATAGTCTTCCCGGGCGAAGCCGCCGGAGGCCGACAAGCCGCCCGGCAATCGGTAACGCAAGTCGAGTCCGTAACGAGACTTCTCGAAGCTGAAGGGCCTGTTGGTACGCGGCGCTTCCTGGTATACGTCCGTGTTGATGGGTTGCAGGCTCAACACCGGGGTTTGGTTGTCACGTTCGTGGCGCCGGTAAAATGCCTTAAAGCGCAGCGCCTTACTCAGGTGTCCGCTCAGATTGGCACTACCGCTGAGCAAAGTGGAATCAATTTCTGCGTTGGCGGAAGTCGCTGGTAACGGTGCCGGGGTGATTGCGGGATTCACCGTGTAGGGCAGCAAGGCTTCGTCCTGGCTGGCTCTACCCAGGGCGATATGGCCAACCAGCCTCATGCCGGGGTTCAGGCGGTAGTTGCCGGACAAGCTCAGCTGATGAAAATCATTGTCGGGTGGCCGCGCTGCCGCCCCTTGCTCTGCGCCGGTTACCAGGGGTGTGAAAGGATTTTGCCATGTCAGGGCCGGGTCGGCGTTACCGAAAAATGAGCCGTAGTAGCCCAGATTGGCCTGCCACTGATCGCCTGTATAAGCCACCGTTGCCTCGATGCTATCGGTCTCATAATCGATCGGCGCCGGCAGTATGGTTGCCAGAGTCAGAAAGCTGCCTGAGAACGGCTGCAACCCGTCGCGCTGCTCGCGACTTACGCTCAGATGGTGGCTCCAGCGTTGCGAGCCCGTGAATTTCAGTTCGAAGCCGAGACGTTTGCGATCCTGAGCGATGGCGAATGGCCGCAAACTGCCGGCCAGATCCGGCATCAGTTTTGCGCTTCCGGCTGGTTGCCAGCCCGCCGGCAGTGACAGGGCGCTGCTGCCAATATTGACGAACGGGCTGAGTCCGGTGTCGTTCAGTCTTTGTGGAATCTCGTCATAAGCGACCTTAAACTGGTAGCGTCCCTGGACGCCGCCGCTCAACTCTAAAGCACGTGCCCGGGTGCCGAGACTGGCAGCTTCAATCTCATAGAAGCGAGCACCGTCACCCCACCAGTTCAGAGATAAATCGCCATTCAAGTAGCCGCCTTCGTCTTCAAGACCGGTGCCCGAGCCGAAGCGGTAGGCGTCGTCGAAAACCAGTCCCACGTCAACACCGAGATTGCCATCCAGGCCAGATTCGAAAGCACAGAAGCGGCAACGCCAACGCGAGGTATCGGGTTCGGATTGGGCCGCTGCCGGGTTCAACGGCAGCAGCAGACTCAAACAAAGGCCGGTAAGAAGAAATCGGTTGGCGGACATGTCTGGCGGCTCTCCTAGCGGGTCAGGTTGGCACCGGAGGGATGGTTGGATCCGTGCACCTGGGTATGGCAATTGACGCAGCCACGGGCCAGCTGGGCCGCACTGGCGCCCTTGTCAGGAAGCCCCTGGGGCGTGTAGGCCACGGCCGGGTGCCCAAGCCGGGAATGACATTGCTGACAAAGCTGAGGCGCGCGCCGGGTGAGCAGGGCCGGATGGTTGGAACCATGCGGAAGATGACAGAGGCTGCAATCTTCCGCGGCCGGCGCATGCTCCCACAGATGCGGGCCGCGCTTGTCCGCATGGCAATCAAAGCAGGTCTGGTTGAGGTCGCTTCGTGCCAGCAATTTTTCACCCGACGATCCATGGGGCTTGTGGCAGCTGCCGCAGGCCATCTCGCCGTGGCGCAATGGATGCGCTGACGGCTTGAGTAAATCTGCCCGCAGGCCCTTGTGGCAGTCCAGGCATACGCCGGTCTGGGAAGCTGTCTGTAACACAGGGTCTTTCCGAGCATGCACCTGGTGGCAATCGACGCAGCGTTTGTCATTCTGTTCGTGAGCGCTGCCGGGCCAGGCCGGTCCTGCCGACTGGCGGTGGCATCCCAGGCAGACTTCATTATGTTCGCTGGCGCTGGCAGGTGAACTGTCACCAAAAAACGGGATGGCGGGTCTGACGTCGTCACCGCGTACCCGCCCGGCATGGGCATCGCCCGGGCCGTGACAAGCCTCGCATTGCAGACCGGCAAAGGGCGTACGGTCGTCGGCCGCACGGCCATGCGGTGACTTGAATATCGCCAGCACCGGAAAGGCCGAACTTTCATCGTGGCATCTGAGACAGGTATCGGCCCCGGCCCGCGTATAAGCGGGCGCCGATTCCGTTTCATCAGCAGCGTATGCCATGGACCCGGCGGCCAGGCCCACCAGCCAGAGAAGGCCTGTCAAGGCCAGGTAGGGCAAGCGTGGCCCCTTTATACAGAGTTTATTGCGCATCGTCCTTTTTCACACTGCATCCCGCGGCAGTTTCAAGCGAACCGAGGGCACTGCCCCTTGCGGACAGTGCCCTTTAGTCATCAACGATCTGACTCCCGCAGGTCGCGATGATTCAGCGATCAATTTGCGCCGTGTACGACTTTGACATCGGCTATACCGCCCGGACCATGACATATCGCGCAAGTCTCGACCAGGCCGTTGCCGCGCGTGGGCGAGTTGAGCGTGCCATCGGGCAGCTGGGCTGCGTCAAACGCGGCGCCATTTTGTTCCATGTGAGCCTTTGTGAGGTCACTGGTATGGCAACCCGAGCAAACCGAGGCGTTCGGCGTGATGTTGATGTCATCAAACGGATCGCTGATGCTGGCACCGGTATCGATAGTTGAGGCCAGCACCCGGGAGCTGTCGACCGGGTAATAACTCTCGTCCACGTGGCAAGTTTCGCAGGCCGCTAGCCGGCCGGGGAAATGCACGTCACGGAAGTCTGCGGGGCCGCCGAAGCCATAGAGCACGACGTTGCCGGCGTGGATCCGGTGAATCATGCGCTTGAAGTCAATCGACTCCTCGCGCTTGCCGTCCGGAGCCGTCGCGGGATCCGCAGGCCGGCGCGAGATATCGGTGTTATTCGGGTTGTGGCACATCACGCAGAGTTGCGGCTCGTCATTGCGGTTAGCACCGTGGAAGGAGAGCTTCTGGTGGCAGACATTGCAATTATCGATGTCCACTACTTGCCGGCGCTCGACTGGGGCCGCATCGGTAATTGCAAAATAGTCGACAACTGAAGTGACCGGGATGCGCTCGGAGCGATCTACCGTGCCGTCGCCATTGAGATCGGCCGCCGGATGACCTTCGATGCCGACGCCCCCGGAGCCCGTGACTCCTGAGGCCGGAATGGCTACGTCGGAGACGATGGTGTAGGTGCCGTCGCCATTGTCGGTTGCGCCGCCGAAGAGCGGATTCAGGCTGACGACGGATGACGGACGGCTGGTGCTGCCATTGCCGAGATTGAAGTAATCACGGGTGTTCCAGGCGAGGTCGATGGCGACCCGACTGGCCCCGCCACCCTGGGTGAACGGGCCACCGGCAGCGTTGATGTCATAGGTTGAGCCGTCGTTTGGGTTGGTAACAGAGAAGGTTACCTGCGGGAACTGACCCGGCCCCGTGTTCGTCACCCCTAAGACATTGAACTCAAAGTCCTTGGCTGCCGTGTGCGCCAGGATTTCATGCACCGACTCCACCGTCCCGACGAATCCGGTTGGGCTGTGACAGGTGGTGCACTGGTCATTGGTGGCGATGAAATTGGCGGGCGAGTGGCCTTCGCCAGTGGCGAAATTGACACTGTCGTGGCAGCTTCCGCATGCCTCCCTGCTTGGCACGCTGGCATAGTTCGCGGCGTCCGGCGTATCGCTGCGGGACTGATCGTGGCAGGTTTCGCAGTTGCGGATGTCTTGCGGCCAGTGCAGGTGCGAGTAATCGTGCAAGGATTCCCTGAAACCATAAATTTGATAGCCATTAGCCAGCTCTGCGCCGGCATGGAGCTTGTGAATCATGACCTTGAAGTCGAGCACGTTGCCCGTGTCCTGGTCAGTGGTCCCCGGGTTGTGGCACGTCACGCAGTACTTGGTATCCAGCCTGCCCCCGCCATGAAAAGCAAGGCGGTTGTGACAACCATTACAGGTCTCGATATGCACGATGTCGCGGGTGAAGATCCCGTCAGTCGCGCCGTCAGCGGGCCTGAAGGTGTAAGTCGGGTTGTTTGGATAGGTATCGCGATTACCCGCCTGGATCTGTAAAGCAATCCTGTGTGTAAGATTCGGGTCGTACTCGACCGCAAGGGGGCTAGTCACTGCAGTTGGATCGACGCTGAAGGTATACACGTAGGTACCATCGTTGTTATCCACCAGCGTGCCGCTCCTATCGCGGTCCCCCTGGATGGCAGAAGTAAGAACCTCGGAGCCAGGCTCCGAACTGCCATCTGCGCCCTCTTCCCGATTCACGTAGTTTTGCCAGACGCTCGAGCCGCCATTGCTGGCGGGGATGAGCTTGGCAATCGTGGCCGAGACCCTGTTCTCTGCCAGGCCCACGATGCCGAATCCGTCCTTGTCGGTCAGCCGGAATTCGACCACCGGAGGACTGGCGAAAGTGACGGATATGATCTCTGCATTAACAGGCACGCCATCTTGGGTTATGTCGTCGATGGTCGAAACCGGGGGTGGTGCTGAGGTTCCCGAGGGTCCCGCGGGTCCCGCGGGTCCCGTGGCCCCGACCGGGCCAGCAGGGCCTTGCGGGCCAGTGCTGCCGTCACATCCGGCCAGCGTCATCAAAGCTGCGCTGACAAGAATCAATATTCTGATAACAGTATTGTTATAGCGCTGCGTAGAACCCATGATTTTCTCCCTTTAAACCGGATGCGGCCCATCGTTCGACCCGTTGCGCCGACAAGCATTTTAGCTGCCAAGACGCACTGCGTCATGACAAGGTTATCGAGCCTAAGCAAATGATTGAATAAGTAGATTTACTTACTGGTCAGCAAGATTCTGGCCCGGGCCTTCGGGCCGTTTTTTTTGGCACCAGTTATCCTGGTTCGCAGAATCTACGTTAGGACCTCATTTTGGGTTACTTCGCCAAAAAAAGTGGTGCCCGATACCCCTTCATTTCGCGTTCCACCCGCTCGACTATGAGCGCCTAAATACTATGTAAACCTGTTGAACAAAAGCTCTACAACGGGCGGTATGCAGCGCGCTAAAACAGTTTTTATAGGTTTAAAAGACATCCCAATTGCCCTATAGTGGGCTTTGCCCAGGGGTGGTTGCGGCCTGAGACTCGCGGATAGCGGGAACCCTAGGAACCTGATCCGGTTAATGCCGGCGTAGGGACGGGTCCCCCAGACTGAATTCAGCTCTCGTCCTTACCAGTCAGAACTTTGGACTTGTACAGGACTTTTGCGCAATGAGTTCGCTCTCTCCAAGCCGTTTATTTGGCCTCACCTGCAAGTGCTGGCTGCTTGTATCGGCGCTGGCTGCCAGCATTGGCGCCCCGGCGGCGGAGCAGGGCGCCATCGAAACTGTAACCGTTTACGCAGATTTCAGGGAATCCGATGTCACCAACACGCCGGCCAGCGTCAGCGTTCTTGACAGCTGGACTATAGAAAGCGCAGGACGCCAGCATTTTGAGGAGCTGTTGTCCCTAATACCCAATCTGAACTGGTCGGGAGGCACCTCGCGACCCCGCTACCTGCAAGTCCGGGGCATCGGTGAGCGCAGTCAGTACCAGGGCGCGCCCGATCCATCTGTGGGCGTTATCGTTGACCACGTTGACTTCAGTGGCATCGGCATGGTGGCGACCCTGTTCGACCTCGAGCAAATCGAAGTGCTGCGGGGCCCCCAGGGAACGCGCTACGGGGCCAACGCACTGGCCGGGTTGATCAATCTGCGCAGCAAATCACCCACGGATCGCTTCAGCGGGCGCCTGGTCACCGGGGTCAGCGGCGATGATGGCAGGAGTTTTGGCCTGGCCTTGAGTGGTCCACTCGGCAGCTCGGCCTCGGGTCCCAGGGCGCGGGTGGCGGTGCATCGCCACCAGGCTGATGGCTTTCGTGACAATGCTTTCCTGGACCGTGACGACACCAATAGCCGCGACGAGACCACGGCCCGGATGAAGATCAGCTGGGAAGCCGACCCCGATGCCAGTTTTGAACTGACCACAATGCTCGTGGACCTGGATAACGGTTACGACGCCTTCGCAATCGATAACAGTCTGGTGACCCTGTCGGACCAGCCGGGTCGTGACTCGCAGCGGTCCCGCGCGCTGTCATTATTTGCGGAGTGGCGGGAGCCGGCCAATTTCAGGGCGCAAAGTATCAGCAGCGTTGCCAGTTCGGACATCGTTTTCAGCTTTGACGGCGACTGGGGTAACAATGAAGACTGGGCCCCGTTCGATCCCTACGACTTTTTTTCAGAGACGCTCAGGGCACGCACCACATATGCCCAGGAATTTCGTCTGCTGTCTGAACCCGGGTCCGAGATTCTTGGCGGTAGCAGTGCATGGGTTCTTGGTGCTCGGGTTTTTCGGCTGCAGGAGTCAAACGACAACCAGGATTTTTTCAACGGCGAAGTATTTACTGACCTGCAAAGCCGCTACTCGGCGACCAGCAGTGCGCTGTTTGCGCAACTGGATAGCCAGCTGGGCTCAGCTTCCACCCTGATCGGAGGCGTGCGGGTTGAGCATCGCAACGCGCGCTATCGGGATACCAATGGCACGAAATTTTCTCCCTCGGAAACCATGCTGGGGGGTCAACTCTCGCTGGCACATGAAGTCAGTGACACTCTTACGGCCTATGCCGGGCTTGCCCGGGGCTTCAAGGCGGGTGGCTTTAATATTGGCACCCGAATCCCCAATGAGCGGCGTGAATTCGATGCCGAGTACCTGTGGAACCTGGAAACGGGGCTGAAAGCCCGCTGGCCGCAGCGCAGCCTCCGGGTCAATGTTGGGCTCTTTTACATGGCTCGTAAAGATCAGCAAGTCAGCACCTCATTCCAGGATGATCCTGAGGATCCGCTCTCCTTCACATTTTTTAATGACAATGCCGCGAGTGGCCGCAATTTTGGGCTTGAAGCTGACTTTGAATGGTGGCCCACCGATCAGCTGGCGCTGTTCGGCAGCCTCGGATTGTTGCGCACGCGCTTCGATGACTACCTAACGGCGACCCGTTCCCTTAACGGGCGCGAGCAGGCGCACGCCCCAAAATACACGTATTCCCTGGGCGCTTTGTATCAACATTCTCAGGGAGTTTACGCGCGAGTCGATGTTGCCGGTAAAGACGGCTTTTACTACTCCGACAGTCATGATCAGCGGTCCGCTTCATACCAACTGGTGAGTGCGCGAGTGGGCTGGAGTGACGAAAACTGGGACCTGTATGCCTGGGGCAATAACCTGTTTGACGAGGTTTATACCGTGCGTGGTTTTTATTTTGGCAACGAACCGCCGGATTTTCCCGACAAGCTTTACACTCGCCAGGGCGATCCGCGAGTTGTAGGTCTTGGCATTGATTATCGATTTTGAGTCGACCAACTTGAGAGCATGGTGTAACCGGTATGCAAGTTTCTGTTGAAATATCAATGTACCCACTGGCCGATGAGTATGTTCCGGCGATCGATGCATTCATCGCAGAACTTCAATCGAACGCCGGTCTGCAGGTGCAGACGAACACCATGAGTACGCAAATATTCGGCGAAATCGAAACGATTTTTGCAGCTTTGAGAGCGGGCCTGGAAAATGCCTGGTCTGTTGAGCGCAAGTCGGTTTTTGTCCTCAAGCTTCTGAACAGCGACCTGCGCCCCGGTTCCTGATATGGGCGGTGGACTCGGGCAAGCCTGGCAGGCGCTTCTGGCCAGCTCACCCTGGGAACTTGCGGCCATGTTGCTCGCGGTCGCCTATTTGCTACTGGCGGTCCGGCAGAACATCTGGTGCTGGCTGGCCGCGCTGGTCAGCACCCTGATCTACACTTTTGTTTTCCTGCAGGCGAACCTTTATATGGACTCTGCCTTACAGGTGTTCTATGCCCTGATGGCGGTTTATGGCTGGAGCCAATGGCGCCGTCATCGCGACCCGGCGCAGGATTTAAGGATCAGCAAGCGCAATGGCAGCTGGCATGCCGGGGTCGTGGTGTCGGTGGTAGCTCTGACCATCGTCTCCGGCATGCTGCTGACAAAGCATACCGCGGCTGTATTCCCATATCTTGATTCGTTTACCACCTGGGCGAGCGTAATCACGACATGGATGGTGGCGCGCAAGATTCTGGAAAACTGGATATATTGGATCGTTATCGACAGCATCTCGGTGTATGTCTACGTGGAGCGGGGTCTCTATCTGACAGTCTTGTTGTTTGTGATATACGTGGTGATTGCTTTTATCGGATGGCGCAGCTGGGCGAAAGCTTATGGATCAATCGAATGACTGAGGGCGATGCCAGGCAAAAACCGGATCGGCGCCGTGCCGGAAGGGCGCGTATGCGGGCTCGCTCCGTGGACCTGACCCCGGAAAAAGCCATGGCCCTGGTACCCCAGTGGCAGGATGCCACCACCGTCGTAACCGAGGAGATGCTGGGCGGCCGCACCAATTCCAGCTTTCGGGTCCAGGTTGACGGTGAAACATTTGTCCTCAGGTTGAACGCCGCGAACGGCGCGGCCCTTGGTCTGGACTATGAGCGCGAATACGAGATTCTCCGCCATGTGGGACGCGCTGGCGTCGGGCCCGAGCCTGTTTATGTGTCCCAGGATGCCGGCGTATTGGTAATGCGGTACATCGACGGTGAACCAATGAGCGTCGAGAGCGTGCGCAAACCGGATAACATTCGCCGAATTGTGCGGACCTTAAAAAAAGTGCACGCACTACCGCCGCCCCGTTACCGACTTGATTTGGAAGAGGTTGTTCATCGATATTGCGAAACGGTGCAGGAATCAGGGCTGCCATTCGCGCAGCATCTGGTGGCATTGCGCCCGAGAATCTTTGCCCGGGTACGCGAATGGGCCAACGGCACCGAAGAAACCTGTCTTTGTCACAACGACCTGTTCCATTCCAACATGATCGATGGTGCCGGGATCAGTTTCATCGACTGGGAATATGCCAGTGTCGGTGATCCCATGTTTGAGCTGGCTGCCCTGACCCAGTATCACCAGTTCACCGGCCACCACTCTGAATACCTGCTGGAGCAGTATTTCAATGACGCCAGCAATGTTCTTCGACGAAGGCTGCGGCACACTCAGGCAGTGTTCGATCTGATCTGCATTCTCTGGGTCCTGGCTTTTAGGGCCAGCGCTGGCGGCAATGTGCTGCCGGAGGCCGGGTCTGAGGACTATCTGCTGGAATATGTAGAGCGCCTGGCAGACGGTGGTCACGCGCTCCGGGGCTGGGACTAACTGCAGACCATCGGCCCCAGCGGCTTGCCGCCGACCAGGTGCAAATGCAGGTGGAATACCTCCTGCCCGCCATGCCGGTTGCAGTTGATGATCAGCCGGTAGCCGTCTTCGGCTACGCCTTCCTCGCGCGCCAGCCTGGCCGCGACGCTGAACATATGCCCGACCAGGGTCTCGTCCCGGGCGCCGATATCATTGGCCGTGGCAATGACCTTACGCGGTACTACCAATAAATGCGTAGGCGCCTTGGGGTTTATGTCGCGAAATGCGACCACCAGATCGTCCTGGAAAACAATATCCGCCGGAATTTCGCCGGCGAAAATTTTTTCAAAGATTGTAGTCATCGTTAAAGTTACCTCCAGGGCGCTGGTCGTCAGCCACGCAAGGCGTACCAGAATATTCCGGGCAAATGCTTTATCGAGGGTTGGCTTTCCATGTTAACCAGACGCTCGGCGATTTCATGAGCATAGCGATGAGTAATGAACCAGGGCGGTTTGGGAAACATGTGGAACTGACCGTGCAGGAGAGCCCTCGGGAATGGCCGAAAATGACCGTGCACTACCGTTTTTTCGGGCCGGTCGAACAGCATCGCATTGTGAACGACGCCGCGGCCGCTCTGGATATCCTGGTGTTCGTGGCCGGGAAATGCGCCCCACGGTGTTTGTGCAAGAAGGTAGCCCGCTCCTTGCCAGATATTGACGCCGATGCAGCCGTAGCGCAGCCTGGCCAGCCCCTCCTCGAGCCGGGGACCGAGTTCGCGCATGGTGCGCGGATGAATGATCAGGTTGCTGCCCAGCGTTCCATGCAGGCGCTGGTTACAAAAGTCCACCGCCTGCGCCAGAAACTCCCCGGCGGAGTCACCTGGCAGTGAAGTTTGCGCCAGCACTCCGGCGAAGAACTCCTCTTTGAATGCGAAGGCGTCACTGTCGTTGGGGTCGATCTCACTGATGAGGGTGCGTGCAGCCCTGGTGTCGGGATCCAGCACTTCGGCCTGAGGATGCGCCATGACTGCGGCACTCTGTCGTTGCCCGGCACCCGGGTAGTAGGGATGCCGCGGATCAAGTTCGCTGGTTACCTGTCGCACGGCGTCCATGAATTCCGCGGCCTGGTCCCAGGCTGCGGGCAGGATCAGCACTTGTGAAGCGATGCAGTTGAAGCCGGCGTTGTGAAACTTCTGGGTCGCCACATGCTCGGCCTGAAAGCGAAGATCGGCCGAGGTCCATGGACCCGGGAGCACGATGGTGGGGCTGACGTTACCGAGTTCACTGGTGATACGTTTTTTGAGAACAGGCTGGTTCAGCCGCTTGCGTTCCCGGCCCTCGTCACCGACACCATAGACAATGGCGTCATGGGTACTGGCGCTGCCGGTGATATGAATTTCGTTAACCCCCGGGTGGGCGACCAGGTATTGGCCAACTTCGGCGCCGCCGTATGCGAAGCGCAGGAAATCCTTCTGCACAAAACCAGCGAGCATGCGCTCGAAGATCGGGCCCAAATAGTCGTTGACAGGGTTCATTTTGAGGATGCAGGTCTGGCCCTCAGCAAACAATTTGTACAGAACGTCGAGAGGTCCGATGCTCGAAATATTGCCGGCGCCCAGCACCAGCGCCACTTTAGGGGCCGGCTGCGGGTCACGGTAAAAAGCCCCCATATGCTCTTGGAGATTCTCCGGGCTAACGCCCGGCTGCATCCAGACCTCAGCCTTGATGCCATTCATGATCAGCCGGTCGGTAAGGGTGCGGGGAAAGACCCGGGCGATGAGCTGGCCGTCCGGCCGGGTACGCAGGGCGCCACGTGCAAGGTCGGGGTAGCTGCCGTCTTCAATACTCTGCAGCGTTTCATCAAGCCTGTTGATTCCGTAGAGCATCGCCCACGGGCCGGACATCCACTCTTCATTTGCCAGCGGAGAATCCGGATCGATCTGCTTGGCGTTGACGGCGGCTGCCACCCACCGGGGCGCCTCCCGGGCAACCGCCCTGCGCAAATCCCCCAGCATTTGCCGCCTCTGGGTAACGGTCTGGGCAATCCAGGCAAGGGCGCCACGGCCGATGGCAGTGACG
>JBFIQI010000060.1:0-13635 GCA_041609715.1 Gammaproteobacteria bacterium | reverse complement strand
TGGCCGGCATCATTCGCGAGGTTGCCGTAAGATTTGACAACCTGTTTGAGACGTCCTTTCCGTATTCGGCAGGTATTCACCAGGCGCCCACCGATGGCAAAGCGTATCCGGAGTGCACTCTACATATGCATTTTTATCCGCCGTTGTTACGCTCCGCTGACGTCAAAAAGTTTATGGTGGGTTACGAGATGCTGGCCGGTCCGCAACGCGATGTTTCTCCGGAGACGAGCGCAAAATGGCTGAGAAAGCAATCGGCGGAGCATTACCGGCGCACTCGCGGGGGGGATGATAATTGAACCTTGCGGCGCAGCTGCAACAGGAAGTTGCCCGCAAGACCTTCGAGAATCATTTTGGCTGTCGTCCTGGTGCCGGCTATTTTTCCCCGGGCAGAGTCAACTTGATTGGCGAGCACACCGATTACAACGCTGGGTGGGTGCTGCCGGCTGCCATAGACCTGGGAACTTGCCTGGTCGTGCGCCCAGCAACCAAGGGCCGGGTGCGCGTTTTTTCATCATTACTTGCCAGCGCACATGAAATTGCTCTGGCGGATATTGCCACCCGCGAGGCTCAGGGTCAGTGGTCAGATTACCTGGTTGGGGTGATGAAGGAGATGGTCGGGCATGCCAGTGCACCCGCCGGGCTCGACATCCTCATCGACTCGAATCTTCCGCTGGGTGGCGGCCTGTCATCTTCCGCTTCCATCGCCACAGGAGTCGCCTTTGTCCTGAATGACTACTGGCAGGCCGGTTTGACACCCGAGGAACTGGCGAGTGTTGCGCAACAGTCAGAGAATAATTTTGTCGGCCTGGCTTGTGGCATTCTGGATCCTTTCGCGGTTGCGATGGGCAAGTCAGGACATGTCCTGGCATTAAACTGCGGCAGCCTGGACTTTAACTACGTGCCATTTCCCGCAGACTCTTACCAGCTGGTGGTGGCCGACACCGGCGTGCCACGCCGGCTGGCGGAGTCCAAATACAACCTGCGCAGGGATGAATGCGAAAGCGCTCTCCAGCTGGTGCGCGAGGACCTTCCGGTAAATTCGCTCAGCGAGCTGACGATGGAACAGCTGACAGCTGCGACCACACTGGCAAACGATGAATTGGCAAGTCGCCGGGCCAGGCATGTGGTTAACGAAAACGCCCGTGTCCTGGCGGCAATTGCGGCCTTGCGGAGCAATGACATGGCAACCTTTGGGCTGCAATTGGCTGCCTCTCACGAATCGCTGCGCGATCAATACGAGGTATCCTGCACAGAACTTGATATCATGGTGCAACTGGCGCTGGATTTGCCCGGGTCTGTCGGCGCCAAGATGACCGGCGCCGGTTTTGGCGGTTGCGTGGTCGCTGTCGTTGCAGCGGACAAAGTCGAGAATTTTGTTGCACAACTCGAAAAACAATACAACGCCAGCTGTCAGTATGAGGCGCAAGTCTATGTATGCTGTCCCGCCGATGGCACCAGCAAGGTCTGGTAAGCACTGTCAGGCATAGGCTCCTGGAATTCGAAAATGATCATAGCCTCATTTGTATTTTTTACCGGACTTGTCGCCGTTCTTACCATCTGGTTTACCCGCAAGGACGACCATAAGACGAGCAAGGGCTATTTCCTCGGCGGTCGCAGCCTGACCTGGCCTCTGATTGCCGGGTCGTTGTTGCTGACCAATCTCTCCACCGAGCAGATGGTGGGGTTGAATGGTGCCGCCTTCACTTATGGTTTTGCGGTCATGGTGTGGGAGGTTGTGGCAGTCATTGCGCTGGTGTGTATGGCGCTGTTCTTCCTGCCCCGTTTCCTGCGCAGCGGCGTCACCACCGTGCCGGAGTATCTCGAAGTCCGATTTGATCACCAGACCCGGGTCATAACCAATTTGATTTTTCTCGTAGCCTACGCGGCGATTCTGCTGCCCATAATTCTCTATACCGGAGCGACTGGCTTGATTGGCATTCTGGACGTACAGGGCATACTGGGGCTCGAGTCGCACACCCAGACCTTATGGATCATTGTCTGGATGGTCGGGATTATCGGCTCGCTATACGCCTTGTTCGGAGGCCTCAGAACAGTGGCAGTCTCTGACCTCTTGAACGGTATCGGGCTGTTGACCGGTGGCCTCATGATTACCTGGTTTGGGCTGAAAGCCCTGGGTGGCGGCGATTTTTTTGCTGGTTTCGATGGCCTGGCCGAGGGCAACGCAGGGCGCTTTAATTCGATTGGCGATGCCACGAGCTCGGTGCCATTCGGTACGGTGTTCTCCGGCATTTTGCTGCTCAACATGTTTTACTGGACTACTAACCAGCAGATTATTCAACGCACGTTTGGTGCCAGCTCGCTGGCCGAGGGTCAGAAGGGCGTGCTGGCAACCGGCTTCCTGAAACTCGTCGGGCCTTTGTACCTGGTCATTCCCGGAATGATTGCATTCGCGCTTTTCGCTGGCCAGGATGTCAAGGCGGACCACTCGTATGGCCAGCTGGTAAACCAGGTTCTGCCGACCCCGCTGGCCGGGTTTTTCGCCGCGGTCATGATGGGAGCGATATTGTCCAGCTTCAACTCGGCACTCAACAGCACCTGCACGCTTTTCAGCCTCGGGCTCTACAAGGGCGTGATCAGGAAGGAAGCGAGCAACGAACAAACGGTTAAGGCTGGCAAGGTATTCGGCTGGATCCTGGCCGTCATATCAATGACCATTGCGCCACTCCTCGCCGGACAGGAGAGCATTTTTTCCTATCTGCAAAAAATGAATGGTCTTTACTTTATTCCAATCCTGTCGGTGGTGGTGGTGGGCATGCTGACAAGACGTGTTCCGGCATCTGCCGCCAAGATCGCCCTGGTCGTTGGATTTACCGTCATCGCCCTGGGCTACTTCGTGCCGCCATTCACGCTCATCGTGGCCGCCATGCACGATTTCCACTTTCTCGGCATCGTATTCGCCTACCTGGTAGTTTTGATGTTGGTGATCGGCGAATTGCGACCGATGCAAGATGAATGGGTTCAGGAAGATGTCAAGGCCGTTGATATGACGCCCTGGCGGCACGCGCGCAAGTTCGGTGCGGTACTTGTGCTAATCGTGCTCGCTATCTACATCCTGTTTGCAGATTTCTCGGTCCTGGCTTGACGCTGTTGGCAAGTACATGACGGGTCTGAATGTAACGAAAAGCTATCCTGTCTTCCTGGTAATACTTTTCCTGATAATACTTTTCCTGGTAATTGACGCCGGCGGGCCTGTCCGGGCCAAAGATGTCTGGCGCGGCGTTGATCTCTCATATGTCAACGAAATGGAGGACTGCGGTGCCGTTTATCGCGTGAACGGTAAAGCCAGAGACCCTTACACGATTTTTGCTGATGCTGGCGCAAATATAGTAAGGCTTCGCTTGTGGCACACGCCGGACTGGACGGGTTACAGCACTCTTGCCGACGTCAAGAAGAGCATTCATCGCGCCAGGCAAAACGGCATGCGCGTACTGCTGGATTTTCATTACTCTGACGATTGGGCGCATCCGGGCAAGCAGCTTGTCCCTTCCGCTTGGGAGGAAATCAGCGACAAGCGAATTATGGCCAGGCACATTTATGACTATACGCTGGCAGTACTGGAGGCCCTGCACCAGGAAAGTCTGGTGCCGGATTATGTGCAAGTGGGCAACGAAATTAATACCCAACTGATGCTGCATGAAGAAGTCGCGGAAGATGCGCCGATCGATTGGTCGCAAAACGTCTGGCTTGTCAACGCCGGCATAGCAGCGGTCCGGGACTTTTCCGATAAGACCGGCAACCCGGTGCAGGTCATGTTGCATATTGCTCAGCCTGAAAATGTCGAGCGCTGGTTTGACGCTGCCATCGAAGCTGGCATTCTTGACTTTGATCTGATCGGCATCAGCTACTATTTCAAATGGTCTCGCTGGCCGTTGGCAAGGATCGGTGACGCGATAGGCCACTTCATCGAGAAATACAGGAAAGACGTTGTTATCGTCGAGACGGCTTACCCATGGACATTGCAGGCTAATGATTCCGCGGCGAACCTGCTCGGCAGTGACAGCTTGATCGCCGGTTATCCGGCAACTGTCGAAGGGCAACGCGAACTATTACTCGAGCTCATGCGGTCAGTGCGCAAGGCGGGCGGGCTCGGCATCGTCTACTGGGAGCCGGCCTGGGTGTCGACGAAATGCACGACGCGGTGGGGACAGGGTTCTCACTGGGAGAATGCCGCCCTGTTCGATTATCAGAATTCCCAGTTGCATGCCGGCGCGGACTTTCTTTCCGCCAGGCCGTAGCGACATTGCGAATCCCCTGCCAGTTAAGCAACTGCGTTACAATATGACGGGAGACAGGCACGCGCGGGCGACCCGCCTCGACCGTCCCCGGTGCCTGCTTTTCAATTACCCTGTTTTACCTATCTGCAGGAGTGATCCTCGATGAGCAGTTATATCGCCCCGTTACGGGATATGCAGTTTGTAATTGAGCACCTCGCCGGCCGTGCCGAAATTGCGGCTTTGCCGAATTCGGAAGAATTTGGCGAAGACCTGGTCGATGCAATTCTGTCCGAAGCGGCAAGGATGGCTCAGGAAGTGCTCGATCCGCTTAACGGGTCCGGCGACCGCCAGGGCGCGCGACTGGGTGAGGACGGCGTAAAAGCGGCGGATGGTTTCGCAGAGGCTTATCGGCAATATGTCGAGGGTGGCTGGAATGGTCTGTGCAGCGCCCCGGATTTTGGCGGGCAGGGCATGCCGAAACTGATTGGTTCGGCGGTATCAGAGATCTTGCAGTCAGCCAACATGGCGTTTTCCCTGTGCCCGATGCTCACGGCAAGCGCGGTGGAGGCCCTGGAATTTCATGGCTCCGAAGCGCACAAGGCCCGCTACCTGGAAAAACTTGTGAGCGGGGAGTGGACCGGCACCATGAACCTGACCGAGCCCCAGGCCGGCTCAGATCTCAGTGTGGTCGCCATGAAGGCGGTGCCCGAGGGCGATCACTATCGCTTGCATGGTCAGAAAATTTACATCACCTGGGGTGATCACGACATGACGGACAACATCATTCACATGGTGTTGGCCCGCACACCCGATGCGCCGGAGGGCGTCAAAGGTATCTCCCTGTTCATCGTGCCTAAGTTCTTGGTTAACGAGGACGGTAGTCTCGGCGAGCGCAACGAGGTGCACTGCGTGTCGCTGGAGCACAAGCTGGGTATTCACGCGAGTCCGACGGCGGTACTGGCTTATGGCGGTAAGGAAGGGGCCATCGGCTACCTCGTGGGCGAGGAAAACAAAGGGCTCGTTTATATGTTCACCATGATGAACGATGCCCGCCTGGCGGTAGGGCTTCAGGGCATGGCGATCTCGGAGCGTGCCTACCAACGGGCGCTCGGCTACGCCAGGGAGCGGGTGCAGGGCCGGCCACCCGGCCAGAAAAAGGGCGAGCGTGTTGCCATCCTGCACCATCCCGATGTGCGCCGCATGCTGATGCAGATGAAAGCACATACCGAAGCCATGCGCGCCCTGGGGTATGTAGCCGGAGCCGCGCTGGACATCGCGCGCCGCCACAATGAGGACGCCGAACGCGCCGCGGCATTGAGCCGGGCAGAATTACTGATACCGGTGGTCAAGGGTTGGTGCACGGAATCGGGTGTGGAAGTCACCTCGCTGGGCGTACAGATCCACGGCGGCATGGGCTATGTGGAAGAAACCGGTGCGGCACAATATTTCCGCGATGCACGCATTGCCACCATTTATGAAGGCACGACGGGCATCCAGGCCAATGATCTCGTCGGCCGCAAGTTGCGCTTGGACGAGGGCGCAGCCATGCGCGCCATGCTTGGGGACATGCGGGAAACACTGGCGGCGCTGAAGGCCTCGGACAACGAGCATCTGGGCGAAATTGCCAGGCATTTTGAGGCCGGTATCGAAACGCTGGAGTCAGCGACTGATCATGTACTCGGGATGCTGGCAGATGATATGGCGTCGGCTTTGGGTGTTGCGGTCAATTACCTGATGCTGACGGGCTACGTCGCCGGTGGCTGGCAAATGGGGCGGGCCGCACTGGTTGCAGAGGGGCAGCTGCGCTCAGGCGAGGACAGCCAGTTTCATTCTGCGAAGCTGGTTACGGCAAGATTTTACGCGGAGCACCTGTTGCCGCGTGCGGCGGCACTTGGCGTCACCATCGAAGCCGGCGCGGACAGCCTGATGGGGCTTTCCGAAGAGCAGCTTTAGCCGCCGAGCTTGGCCTGCAACTGGGGAATGACTTCGAACAGGTCTCCCACAAGACCGATGTCTGACACCTCGAAAATCGGTGCTTCGGCATCCTTGTTGACGGCGACAATGACGCCGGCATCCTTGATTCCGGTGAGGTGCTGGATCGCCCCGGAAATGCCGAACGCAAAGTAGACATCGGGCGCAATAATCTTGCCGGTCTGACCCACTTGCGTATCGTTGGGCACGTAGCCTGCGTCCACTGCTGCCCGCGAGGCGCCGACGCCGGCGCCAATGCAGTCGGCAAAGTCAAAAACAAGCTTGAAATTCTCCGCGCTGGCCAAGGCCCGTCCGCCCGCAACAACTCGCGCAGCAGTCTGCAGGTCGGGGCGGTCGGTGGTCTGGGCCTGCAGCTCGACGTAACGGCTGTGATCGGGGAGATCGCAGTCGATGGCAACACTTTCTATGCTGGCTTCACCACCCGTATCGCATGGCTGGTAGGAGGCGCTGCGCACCGTCGCCACGACCTTGTTGCCGGGATCGACCGACACGGTAAGAATGGCGCTGCCCGCGTAGATGGGGCGTTTGAACCGGTGTTCGCCCAACACTTCCATGATGTCGCTGACCTGATTAACGCCCAGCAGCGCCGCGACCCTGGGCAAGAGATCTTTGCCAAATGTCGTCGAGGGGCCCAACACATGGGTATAGCCACCAGCCAGCTCGGCGACCTGGGGCGCCAGGATGGCCGCCAGCGGCTTGTCGTTTTCCGCCCGTTCAGCCAACAATACTTTGTTGACACCCTGCAGGGCGGCCGCTTCCCGGGCTACCGCCTCGCCGCTGGCGGCCAGCACCAGGATATCGATCGGCGCGCCACCAAAGCCGCCTGCGCAGCTGACGCACTTGGCAATACTGGCGTTGAGTGTTTGGCCGTCATGTTCGGCAACGATCAGGATATTTGCCATCAGAACAGCCCCCTGTCTTTAAGCGCGGCTACCAGTCCATCGACATCGTCCACCATGATGCCCTTGCTGCGCCCCTCAGGTAGCGCAAAGGCCTCCTGGGTGATGCCTCCCAAAGGTTCTACACCGAGTTCCTGCAGGCTGGTAACGTCCAGTGGCTTGCGCTTGGCTTTCATGATGTCCGGTAACTTGACGTAGCGGGGCTCATTGAGCCGCAGATCCGCGGTGATAACCGCCGGCAGATCCACTTCGATCACTTCCAGCCCGCCGTCAATTTCCCGCGTTACCTTGGCTTTGCCGTCGGCCAGTTCCAGCTTGGAGGCAAAGGTTGCCTGGGGTCTCTGCCACAGAGCGGCCAGCATTTGTCCGGTCTGGATGTTGTCATCATCGATGGCCTGCTTGCCCAGGATCACCAGGTCGGCAGATTCCTTATCGATGAGTTTCAGGAACACGTTGGCGGCGGTCATCGGGGAGACCTCCGCATCTTCCTTGACCATGATGGCGCGGTCTGCGCCCATGGCCAGAGCCGTGCGCAATTGTTGTTGCGCGGCATCGGCCCCGATGGACACAACCACCACTTCCCCGGCATCGCCGCGTTCCTTGATACGCAGCGCCTCTTCCAGGGCGATTTCGTCGAACGGATTGATGCTCATTTTAACGCCGTCGGTGACGATACCGCTGCCGTCGGGTTTGACGCGTACGCGCACGTTGTAATCGATGACTCGCTTGATGCCTACCAGGATTTTCTGCATGCGTTTGTTTGCCTTGGGTTTGCAGGGCCCGCTGTGGGGGTCGGTGCGTTGATCGGGAACCCGCGCATTATACCAGCGTGGCCCCGATATGCCTGTGAGCATTTTTATACGCACGGTCCCATCCGGCGTCTGTGCTATCCTTCGCCGCACCGGAACGGGGAGTCTGCTTGCATGGGTGAAAAAACCCTCTACAAAGTGGTTTTTTACAATCAGGGCAGAGTATACGAAGTGTATGCGCGCTCGATTTCCCAGGGTGACCTCTACGGCTTTGTCGAGATCGAAAAACTGGTGTTTGGCGAACGCTCAGGGGTGGTTGTGGATCCCAGCGAGGAGCGCATCAAATCGGAGTTCACCGGTGTGATTCGCAGCTACCTGCCTATGCACGCCATCGTGCGCATCGACGAAGTGGAGAAGCAGGGCATCAGCAAAATATCGTCTGTGGAAGGCAATGTCACGCCTTTCCCCCAGGGTCTCTACGCTCCCGGGGAAAAAAGCAAGCCGGGCGGCGAATGACGGGCGCCGAAAAGGCAGCTGGAGGAGCCGGGCCTTGAAATACGCTTATCTCGGCAGCGGCAGCCGGGGCAATTCTGCGCTCATCGAAGCAGGGGATACCTGTGTCATGCTTGACTGCGGGTTTTCGGTACGCGAAACGGTAGTGCGTCTCGCACGGCTGGGCCGGAGCCCTGCGGACATCGACGTTCTGCTGGTCACTCACGAGCATTCGGATCATGCCAGGGGCGCCGGCGCCATTTCGCGGCGCCACGGCCTGCAGGTGTTTATGACCCCGGGTACCTACGCGGGCTGTCGTGACCAGGATATCCCGACCCTCAAAACACTCAATTGCCATGTGCCTTTTTGCATCGGCGATATCCGCATCACGCCGGTACCGGTCCCGCACGATGCCCGCGAGCCCTGCCAGTTCGTGTTTGAGAGTGCCGGTGCGCGCCTGGGCGTGCTGACGGATGCCGGACATGTGACACGACACATGCTCGCTGCCTACGAGGGCTGCGATACCCTGATGCTGGAATGTAACCACGACCCCGAAATGCTGGCGCGCGGCCCTTATCCGCCGGCGCTGAAAAATCGCGTGGGGGGTGATCTGGGGCATCTTAACAACGGCCAGGCTGCCGCAATGATCAATGATCTGCGCGGCAGTGGCCTGGGGCGGGTGCTGGCAGTGCATGTGAGCGAGAAGAACAATACTCACAGTCTGGCCCGTGAGGCGGTTGCCGGAGCACTTGAGATTGCAGCGGCCGAAGTGGAAGTGGTGGCTCAGGACACCGGACTTGCCTGGCGGCCGGTGGCGGAGTGCGGCACGGCGTAGGCATGCGGCGGGCGGGACGGTATGATGCGCGCTCTCGCCGCCAGTCATCCCGCCAATGAGCATGATGCTACAGTTGCCCGGCGCACCAGCGCTCTCTGAATTCCGGCGTGCCAAGCATGTGCGCCGACTGCGCGCTGCGGTCCCCGGAATACAGGATCTCGGCAGTCACTTCATGCATTTTGCCTGGTTGTCCGCTGAACTCGACGCGGCAGAACGCGCCAGTCTCGAGGGGCTGCTGGATTATGGGCCCCGGCAGGCGCATGGTGCCGGTAGCGGTCAGCAGCTCTTTGTGATTCCGCGTCCCGGGACTATCTCCCCCTGGTCCAGCAAGGCCACTGACATCGCGCATATCTGCGGGCTGACAAAAATTGTGCGGCTTGAGCGTGGCGTTGCCTACACCTTGCAATCCGGCAAGTCGCTGTCGGCGGCAGACCTCTCGGCTGCCGGCGCGCTGCTGCATGATCGCATGACCGAGACCGTTATCGGCAACGCCAACGATGCCAGTCAGTTATTCGCCACCCACGCGCCACGCCGCCACCAGGATATCGATATCCTCCAGGGCGGAAGAGCGGCGCTGCTGATGGCCAACAGCACCTTGGGACTGGCGCTGGCCGATGACGAAATCGATTACCTGCTGGAAGCCTTCGGCCGTATTGGCCGCAATCCGACGGACATGGAACTCATGATGTTTGCCCAGGCAAATTCGGAGCACTGTCGTCACAAGATTTTCAATGCCGATTGGGTCATCGACGGTGAGGTACAGGACAAAAGCCTGTTCCAGATGATCCGCAATACCTATCAACACAGTCCGGGCAGCATTCTCTCGGCTTACAAGGACAACGCTGCGGTCATGACGGGCGCCGACGCGTTGCGGTTTTACCCGGGCGCTGATGGCGTTTACGCGGCGCACGCCGAAGCCGTGCATATTCTGATGAAAGTGGAAACCCATAATCACCCGACCGCGATTTCACCTTACGCGGGCGCGGCAACCGGCTCCGGCGGCGAAATACGCGACGAAGGCGCCACCGGACGCGGCGCCAAGCCCAAGGCCGGCCTGACCGGATTCTCGGTATCGCATCTGCGTATCCCTGGTCATGAGGAGCCGTGGGAGGGTGAGGCGCAGATGCCAAAGCGCATCGCCTCACCGCTGGAAATCATGCGCGATGGTCCCATCGGCGGCGCGGCCTTCAACAACGAATTTGGACGCCCCAACCTGGCGGGTTATTTCCGCACCTACGAACAGCCGCTGGCGGCATTGCGAACGGATGGCGGTGGCGGACCGACCCGGCGTGGTTATCACAAGCCCATCATGGTGGCCGGCGGAATCGGTAACGTCCGCGAGCGCGACGTGCTCAAACCGGAGCTGCCGGCCGGGAGTCTGCTGGTGGTACTGGGCGGGCCGGCCATGCTCATCGGCCTCGGCGGCGGGGCTGCGTCGTCCATGGCATCAGGGACCAGCAGCGAAGATCTGGATTTTGCCTCGGTCCAGCGGGACAACCCGGAGATGCAGAGACGCGCGCAGGAAGTCATCGATCGCTGCTGGCAGTCCGACGACAACCCCATCATTCTTATTCATGACGTGGGCGCCGGGGGTCTGTCCAATGCGCTGCCGGAACTGATGGATCACTCCAGGCTGGGTGGGCGTATCGAATTGCGCGATGTGCCAAATGCAGAGCCCGGCATGTCGCCCATGGAAGTCTGGTGTAACGAGGCCCAGGAACGCTACGTGCTGGCCATCGACCCGCAGCGCCTTGGCGAGTTTACGGAGATCTGCGAACGCGAACGCTGTCCTTTCGCGGTCGTGGGCGAGGCCAGGGCGACGCGCCAGCTGACGGTAACGGACCGGCACTTCGGAAATGCGCCCGTGGACATGCCCATGGAAGTATTGCTGGACAAGCCGCCCCGCATGACCCGGGACGTGAGCAGCGACAACCCGCGTTGGGCCAGGCTCGACCTGGACGGTATTGCCCTCACCGATGCCGTCCGGCGGGTGCTGCGTTTTCCCACCGTGGGAGACAAGACATTTCTGGTCACCATCGGTGACCGTACCGTGACCGGCCTGGTCTGTCGTGACCAGATGGTGGGACCCTGGCAGGTGCCGGTTAGCGATGTGGCGGTAACCGCTTCTTCTTACCGGGCCAGCACCGGCGAGGCGCTGGCCATGGGCGAGCGTACCCCGCTGGCTGTCGTCAATGCGCCCGCCTCGGGACGCATGGCTGTGGGCGAAGCCATCACCAACCTGGCATCCGCCTATATCGGTGCCTTGGGCAAGGTAACGCTATCGGCCAACTGGATGGCGTCGGCCGGTTTCGAGGGCGAAGACGCCCGACTGTACGCGACGGTCAAGGCGGTCGGCGAAGAACTGTGCCCGGCACTGGGCATTGCAATTCCCGTGGGCAAAGACTCTCTGTCCATGCGCACGCGCTGGCAAGAGGACGGTCGCGAGGGGGACGTCGTGGCCCCCCTTTCCCTGGTGGTCTCGGCCTTCGCACCGGTCAGCGACGTGGGGCGGACGCTGACACCACAGCTGCAAAGCGACCAGCAAGACAACCACTTGCTCCTGGTGGACCTTGGCGGTGGGCGCAACCGCCTGGGCGGCTCGTGCCTGGCCCAGGTTTTCGGCCAATTGGGTGATGAAGTGCCGGATCTCGACGATCCCGGGCAGCTGGCTGCCTGCTTCGAAGTCCTGCAGGGCCTGATCGGGGACGGCTTGTTGCTGGCCTGTCATGACCGTTCCGATGGTGGCCTGATTACATGCCTTTTGGAGATGGCCTTTGCCGGGCGCTGCGGGCTCGAAATCGGGCTGGACGAGCTGTCAGACGACGACTTCGCCGTGTTGTTTAACGAAGAGCTGGGCATGGTCATGCAGGTGGCCGGCAGCCAGCTGGTCGAAGTGCGCGAGCGCTTTGGGGACGCGGGGCTCGACAGCTGCCTTTTTGCGCTGGGTCGGGCCACCAGCGACCACCAGGTACGGGTGCGCCGTGGCGGTAAGCTGCTGCTGGACATGCCCCGGCTCGAGTTGCACCAGCAATGGTCGACCACGAGCCACAGGATGCAGCAACTGCGGGATCACCCGGATTGCGCGGACGAAGAGTTTGCCCGCATCGCCGATATCCGTGATCCGGGAATTTCGCCACGCCTGACTTTCGACCCCGGCGATGACATCGTCGCCCCGTTCGTCGCTTCCGGGGTCCGTCCGCAGGTGGCGATTCTGCGCGAACAGGGTGTCAACGGCCAGGTAGAAATGGCGGCCGCCTTTGATGCGGCGGGCTTCGAGGCCGTGGATGTGCACATGAGCGATCTGCTGACAGGTCGCAGTCGTCTTGATGTCTTCGAAGGCTTCGTGGCCTGTGGCGGGTTTTCCTACGGCGACGTTTTGGGCGCCGGCGAGGGCTGGGCCAAGTCCATTCTGTATAACCAGCCTTTGCGTGAGCAGTTCGGTGCTTTTCTGGCGAACGGCCAGAAGTTTGCGCTGGGTGTCTGCAATGGTTGCCAGATGCTGGCGGCACTGGGAGAACTGGTGCCTGGTGCGGAGGACTGGCCACATTTTGTACGCAATCGTTCCGAGCAATTCGAAGCACGTTTCAGTCAGGTCGAGATCCTGGACTCGCCCTCTTTATTCCTGGCGGGCATGGCCGGTTCGGTATTGCCCATTGCGGTAGCCCATGGCGAAGGACGCGCTGAATTCCGCGCGGGTGAAAAGCAGCACCAGCGCCTGCAGGCGGCTGGGCTGGTTGCGCTGCGCTATGTGGACAACCAGCATCAAGCCACTGAGCAATACCCGTACAATCCCAATGGTTCGGTGGGCGGGCTCACAGGGATTACAACACCGGACGGACGCATCACTGTCATGATGCCGCACCCGGAGCGGGTTTTTCTCACGGCCCAGAACTCCTGGCACCCGCCGGACTGGGGCGCGGATGGCCCCTGGCTGCGCATGTTCAGAAACGCCCGTCGCTGGTTGGCCTGAGCAACAGCGCCCAGCAAAATCGACGCCGGGGGCGCTGCTTGATCACAGCCTGGCGGCAGCGCGTGGCAGCTATTCTATAAAGCGTCTGTCTATGGGGTGGTTGTAGGGGTCGTAGCCGTCTTCTTCGTCATAACCCAGCGCAGGCTCCTCGGTGAACCCGAGGCGTTCCAGCATTTCGACACCCGCATCGGTGTCGCGATTGGATGGGTTGCGTGAGTCGCGCGACGAGGGCCGCGCATTGTAGTCCATGTAGTCGCCAAGCATTTTCCACCCTCAGTAATTCATCCCTGACCCAAAGAGTGTATGCAGCAGGATTATGTCCAACCAGCACAATCCGCAGTGCCACTGGAAATATTTTGCACACCATATCGACACGGGCTCTTCCTCTCAGGTACTTACCATTGAATCTTCAAGTACATCCTCGGCAGTAATCCCAGGGCCGTGCCCGTGGATGTTGGGGGCA
>JBFIQI010000059.1:0-14203 GCA_041609715.1 Gammaproteobacteria bacterium | reverse complement strand
GTGCCGTGCTCCGCGACGGCGACCGGATCGAGGTGGAAGGGCAGGTCCTGGGGTTCCGCCAGCGACGTGTGCCATCGGGGGATATACCTACCATTGCCTACGTGTCAGACACAGTGAGCAAGAATGGTCAGGTCACCTCAGCCGACGTTCGAGCATTTGAGGGCGGCGCACAACGGCCGCCGGCGCAGCCCGCGGCCCGCAAGCTGGGGCCGCTGACCGGGGAACCCGAGCAACTGCGCGGTCCCCGCCGGGCCATGGCGCAGAGTATGAGCGCATCCCGGGATCAGGTGGCGCAATGCACGCTGTTTGACGACGCCGACATCGATGGATGGGCACCCGGTCAGGACATCAGCGCGCGCATCATCAGGGCGCTGGCAGCCGGCTGCAAGGCGGAACCTGCGCTCAATGGCTGGTACGACGGCGAGAATATGACCCGGCGGCTGTTCGATCGCATCGATCTGGCCATGGCGGTGGACACCCCTGACGGATTGATCGTGCCGGTACTGCGCGATATTGGTAATAAAGATCTGGCATCGCTGCGCAAGGATCTGGACCGCACCAAGAAAGCAACGCGGGAGCGCACGGTAACGCCGGCGGATATGAAAGACCCCACTATCACGCTGTCGAATTTCGGCATGCTGGCCGGTCGCTATGCGTCACCGGTTATCGTGCCCCCAATGATTGCGATACTTGGAACCGGCGGTACCCGCCACGACGTCGTGCCGGTTATGGGCGGCATCGAGGTGCACCAGCGGATCCCGCTATCCCTGACATTCGACCATCGCTGCGTGACCGGGGGCGAGGCCTGCCGATTCCTGGCCGCGGTGATCAACGACCTGCAGCGCGCCACCTGAGCCTGAGATCGTCTTGCGGGTGGGCCCGGGTGCCGCTTTTGGCGCGAAGCGGTTAAACTCACGTTGCCGACAAGCGAGACCAGCAAGGCTTGTACCGCGCCCGATTGACTGGGGCCGTACAGCGGAGCGCGGAATATGCCAGAACGAAGATCGACGGACGCCAAGAGCAAGATCCTCGACCAGGTCGTAGAAATGGCAGATGCCCATCCGGGCAAGTCCGCCCGGGTCGATATCCACAAGTTCATACACCACTACTTTCGCAACGTAGCTGTGGAAGATTTGCGTGAACGCACACCGGCCAATCTGGCTGGCATGGCTCTCTCTCACCTGGAATTCGGCAACCGCCGCAAGCGCGGCCAGGCCCTGTACCGCATTCTGAATCCCGAGACGGAGCGTGATGGGTGGTCCTCACCGCATAGCGTCCTGCAGATGGTCAACGACGACATGCCGTTTCTGGTTGATTCGCTGGGCATGGTACTCAATCGAAATGGACAGTCGATTCACCTCACCGTGCACCCCGTGTTCCAGGTTGCACGTAACAAGCGCGACGAAATTACCGAACTTGATGAGCCCGGTGGCAGGGAAAAAGGCAAGCACGCGGAATCGTATATCCAGATTATTTTCAATCGCATCGGCGACAGCGCGCTGATGCTGAGACTGGAAAACCTGGTGGCCGCGACGCTACGGGATATCCGCCTGGCAACCGAAGACTGGCATGAGATGCTGGCGGCAAGCCGCAGCATCCGCGACGAACTGCGATCCCAGCCGCCGCCCATCAATGCCCATGACCTGGCAGAAAGCGAGGCCTTGCTGGAATGGATGGAGCACGATCACTTCACTTACCTCGGTTACCGGGAATACGACCTGGTAGGCGACGCAGACGACGAGCACCTGGTTGCCAGGGAGGATACCGGACTCGGCATACTGCGCGATTCCCACCAGCCCGATAGTCCGCGCAGTCGCGACCGGCAGCAGCTTGCGAAGGATATCCGCAAGCAAGCGCGCAGCCGCGATCTGCTGATTATTACCAAGGCCAATTCGCTGGCCACCGTGCACCGGCCAGGGTATCTCGACTATATCGGAGTCAAGCGCTTCGACGCTGACGGTACCGTCACTGGCGAGCGGCGCTTTCTGGGCCTGTTTACGTCGGTTGCCTATAGCCGCAGCCCGCGGGAAATTCCACTCCTGCGGCATAAAGTTGAACAGGTCATGAAACAGTCCGGGCTGCGCCCCAACAGCCATGCCGGTAAGGCGCTGATGCACATCCTTGACACCTACCCGCGCGACGAACTGTTCCAGAGTTCGGTGGAAGATCTGTCACGAATCGCCTTGGGAATATCCAGCCTCCAGGATCGCCAGCGTGTGAAGTTGTTTATTCGGCGGGATGCCTTCAGACGATTTTTTTCTTGCCTGGTATTTGTGCCGCGGGAGCAATACACCACCTCGGTACGCCAAAAGATCGAAGACATACTGCAAGAAGCCTTCGATGGCGTATCGGTGGAATCAACGCCGTTGTTATCAGAATCGGTGCTGGCGCGTGTTTCTCTCATCGTGCGCACCAAACCCGGGGCGCAGCCAAAATTCAACGTGCGCGGGATCGAAAAACGTATTGCCGTAGCGGTGCGCTCCTGGCAGGACCAGCTTTTGGAAACCATGCTGGAGCGCTTCGGGGAACAACGCGGTCTGGCGCTTTTCGACGCCTATGGGCAGTTCTTCCCGGCCGCCTACGAAGAGGACGTCTCGCCACGGGCGGCCAGCTTCGATATTGAAAAAATGGATGCGCTGGGTGATGAGCCCGAGGCCCTGCGCATGAGCCTGTACCGGCCACCCAGCTTCCCTGAAAGTAATCTGCGTTTCAAAGTGTTCCACAGGCTGCAGCCGATTCCGATATCTGAAGCCTTGCCAATGCTGGAAAACATGGGTCTCGAAGTCATCAGCGAGCGACCCTACCGGGTGGAATTCGACGACGGCGCCAAGTTGTGGATCCAGGACTTCGAAATGGTCTACGGGCACGGCAATATTGATCCTGCCAAAGTCAATGAAATTTTCCAGCAGGCTTTTTACGCTGTGTGGCGCGGGCACAGCGAAAACGACGGCTTTAATCGCCTGGTTCTGAGCGCCGGACTCAGCTGGCAGCAGGTCGCCTTGCTGCGCGCCTATTGCAAGTATCTGCTGCAGACCCGCCTGCCCTTCAGCCAGGCCTACATGGAGGATTCCCTGAGCCAGAATCCCGAGTTGGCAGCCAGACTTGTCGAACTGTTCGAGTGCCGCAACGATCCTGGCCAATCGCTGGGCAAACGCGAGCGCCGTGCTGTAAAAATCAGAGAACAGTTGCGAGACATGCTGAACGAGGTGCAGAGTCAGGACGATGATCGCATTCTGCGCAGCTTCCTCAGCGTCATTCTGGCAACGCTGCGCACCAGCTTTTACCAGTCGCCAGAATCCAGTGTGCCCAGTTTCCTGTCTTTCAAACTCGATCCCCGTGGCGTGCCTGACCTGCCGAAACCACGACCCATGTTTGAAATCTTTGTGTATTCGCCGCGCGTCGAAGGCGTGCATCTCCGTGGCGGACCGGTCGCGCGCGGCGGACTGCGCTGGTCGGACCGGCGCGAGGATTTCCGCATAGAAGTGCTCGGCCTGATGAAGGCCCAGATGGTCAAAAACACGGTCATAGTGCCGGTGGGCGTCAAGGGCGGGTTTGTCGTGAAGCAGCTTCCTGATGGCTCACGCGACGAAGTCATGGCCGAGGTGGTCGAGTGCTACAAGACTTTTATCAGGGGCTTGCTCGCGCTTACCGACAATATTATCGACGACGTCATCCATCCGCCCCCGAAGCTGGTTCGCCATGACGAGGACGATCCTTATCTAGTGGTTGCCGCCGACAAAGGTACTGCCAGCTTTTCCGACATCGCCAACAGCGTGTCTCTGGAGCATGGTTTCTGGATGGGCGATGCTTTTGCTTCCGGTGGTTCAATTGGCTATGACCACAAGAAGATGGGCATTACAGCCCGCGGCGCCTGGGAATCAGTCAAGCGTCATTTTCGCGAAATCGGCGTCGATACCCAGTCGGAGCCATTCACCGTGGCGGGTATTGGAGACATGAGCGGCGATGTCTTCGGCAATGGGATGTTGCTTTCGGAGCAGATCCGGCTGCAGGCCGCTTTTAATCACCTGCATATTTTTCTGGATCCGGACCCGGATCCTGCCAGCAGTTTCGCCGAGCGCAAACGCTTGTTTGAATTGCCGCGCTCCGGTTGGGATGACTATGACAAGAGTCTGATTTCAAAAGGCGGCGGGGTATTTTCGCGTAAGGAAAAACAAATTCGCCTGAGCAAGGAAGTACAGGCCATGCTGGACATGAAGGAGGAGTCTGCGACTCCTCAGGCTGTCATATCTGCGATCATGAAAATGCGCGTCGACCTGCTTTGGAATGGCGGCATCGGAACTTACGTAAAAGCAAGTTCCGAGTCCAATAACGATGTTGGCGACCGTAGCAATGACAGCGTGAGGGTCAATGGTTCCGAGCTGCGCTGTCGCGTAGTCGCTGAAGGTGGAAACCTGGGTTGCACCCAGCTGGGACGGGTTGAGTATGCCCTTGGCGGCGGCCGCATCAACACCGATTTCATCGACAACTCCGCGGGCGTCGACTGCTCCGACCGGGAAGTCAATATAAAGATTTTGCTAAACCTGGTGAGACAGCATAAACGCCTGACAGACAAGCGCCGGGAACGCCTGTTGGCGGCCATGACCGATGAGGTTGCCGAGCTGGTGCTGCGCAATAATTACCTGCAGAGCCAGGCCATCAGCATGCTGGAGAACCATGCTGTGGAACGGTTGAACGAACACGCACATGTAATTCGGGCAATGGAGAGACGCAAGGAGCTCGACCGTAACCTCGAAGCATTGCCCAACGAAGAAGAGTTGGCTGAGCGACGCCGCAATCGGCGCGGGCTGACCCGCCCGGAGCTGGCGGTCCTGTTGTCGTACAGCAAAATCAGGCTGTACAACGATCTGCTCAAATCAGACGTGCCCGAGGATACCTATCTGGGACTTGAACTCACCCGATATTTTCCGGGTCCGCTGCAAAAACACCACAGCGAGCTGATGGAAAAGCACCGTCTGCGCCGGGAGATCATCGCTAACGCCATTACCAATAGCCTGATAAACCGCATGGGCCCGACTTTTGCCGACCGCATGCGGGAAGAAACAGGCGCCGATGCGGCCAGTGTCGCCCGTGCCTATACGATTTCCAGGGAAGTCTTCGGCATGCGAGAAATCTGGATCGAAATCGAAAACCTGGATAACAAGATTAATGCCAGCGTGCAGTACGCGATGATGTCCGAAACTATGCAGTTGATGAAGCATGCGACCCGCTGGTTGCTGGGGCCACTTTGGAGTTCCCTGGATATCGCGAGGTCGGTGGATCACTTCCATCCTGGCGTAAGCCAGCTTTTTGAAAGCCTGCACAAATTTCTGATAGGCCGGGAACTCAAACAGTTCAAGGAAACGCGGCAGCTATATGTAAATATCGGGGTGACGGCGGAGTTGGCCGAGCGCGTGGCCCTGTTACCGGTCATCCGTCCGGCTCTGGACCTGGTGGAGGTTGCCAGCCAAACCAAAGCAGATGTGACCCGTATCGCCGACATTTATTTCTGCCTTGCTGACGCGATTTCTCTGAACTGGTTACGCGATGAAATCGAAGACCTGGTGGTAGAGGGCCAGTGGCAGGCGGCTGCGCGAGGCAGCCTGCGGGAAAATCTTTTCCAGATTCATCGGGGACTGGCGGCCAGCGTGCAAAAACTGGCACCGGAAGATGATGCGGACATCGCGGTGGAGACGTGGATCAAGGATAATCAGGGCCGGGTCGAGCATGCGCAGCAAGTCTTGAAGGAGATGCAGGCATCGGCGACCATGGAATTTGCCACCCTTTCGGTGGCGGTCCAGGAAATCAGGAAACTGGAGACGTTGTGACAAAAAGCAGCACACGCGAGATGGTGCACACACACAACCTGTTGGGAAAAACACAGCAAGAGCCAGGTTTCGGTCTGCGGCTCAGCCTGCCGGCCGGAGACACCTTTGACGGTATCCTGGGTTCGGGCTGGCACAAGGAAAGATGGTTTACTTCAGAGGCAGAACGAGATCGGGCGATCCTCGAGCTGCGCCAGCAACACCCCTACTACCGGCTCGGCGATCGACCAACGCTGGAGATCGCCAAAATCAATCGTCCTGCCGCTCAGAATTCCGCCGACTAGTCTCTGTCCCGTTTCTGGTCTTCCCGCCAGATTTTCAGCTCCGGGGGTGCGTCGATACCCATGCTAACCGAGCCCCGATGGGTCTCGCGTACTTCGATTATGATTGCGCTGTCACGGAACAATTCCCTGACCGTCATATTGGGATCGAGTTGTTCGTCCGGAAATACACGAATGGATTCACCGCGACGGCGTTTCAGAGTCAGCATGTGGTACTCGGGCAATTGTAACTATCGCGGGCCGACTACGACCCAATGAGACCTTACTGTGCCCGATATGAAGCCACAAAAATATCAGGAAATCCCCGATATTGACCGGCAGCGCTTGGCTCAGGAGTCGGGACTTATCAGCCCAACCCGGATTGCAAATCGCACCAGTCCAGGAACATCATAGATTTCCAGGCGCTCTTGCAGCTGCGCCCGATGAGTTTCCACGGTCTTGGCACTAACATGGAGGATCTCGGCGATCTTGCGCGTCGAATTACCCTCAACCATCAGCTGCAGAATTTCCCGTTGCCGCGGTGTGAGCTTGTCCAGCGGTACTTTCGCTGTCTCTACTCGCGCAAGATAGTCGTCGATGGCCGACTTTGATATCGAGGTGCTGAGGTAGGTCTTGCCGCTGGCCACAGTATCCAATGCAGTCTTAAGCTCTGAGGTTGCGGCCTCCTTGAGCAAATAACCAGCAGCGCCTGCCCGCAGCGCCTGCAGGACATACTCTTCGTTAGAGTACATGGACAGAATTACGACTCTGACTTCCGGAAACTCCTTTTTGATCTTGGCCGTTGCTTCCAGGCCGTTGAGCCCGGGCATGGCGATATCCATAAGCACTACATCAGGCCGGGTTTCCCTGACCAGCGCCAGACCTTGCCGTCCGTCACTGGCCTCGCCAGCGATGCTAATGCCGGGAAAACTCGCCAGCAGGGAGCTCAAGCCCGCCCTGACCAGCGTATGATCCTCGCACAAAACAACACGCAGCTTCATGCCGGCCTGCCGCCTGGTTCTGCCGGGCTGTGGCTTGATCTCGGCATCCGCTAACCCGTGCGCGCCATGCTCACGCCACCAACGTGGTGTGAGAGGGGCAACCAGGCTGCCACCGTCGTGCCCTCGCCCGGATTCGAGCTGACGCGAGCATAACCACCCATCAGAACCGCACGCTCCTGCATACCCAGCAAACCGAAACTGCCGCCCTGCGCAGTAGCTTTCAGCTGGCGGCTGACATCAAAACCGCAACCGTCATCGGTAATCTCAATATTGAGCCGCTCATTGTCGAGAACCAGGTTGACGACTACGCGCCTGGCATCGGCGTGTCGCACTATGTTGGTCAGCGCTTCCTGAACAATCCTGAATGCGGCTGTCTCGACCCCACTGTCCAGGCGCACACCTGTCAGAGAATCCGCTTTCACCTGAGTATCCAGACCAGCCCGTTCACCTTGCCGATCCACAAACCAGCGTAAAGCAGCCAGCAATCCAAGATCGTCAAGCATCGCCGGCCTGAGATCCAAGGACATGTCGCGCACCTGGTGCAGAATCCGATCGACAATCGCGATGCTGTCCGGCTCCTGCGCGTTGCGCGATATGGCATTACCTTCCAGATCCAGCTTGAGGGCGGTCAGGCTCTGGCCCACCTCGTCATGCAGTTCGCGAGCCAGGTGCCGCCGCTCGGACTCCTGGGTTTCCAGCAAACGCGCAGAGAGTTTTTTCAATCGCTCCGAATATTGGCGGATTTTACGGTCGGCGGCGCGTTTCGCGGTGATATCACGGGTGACTGCGAGATGCCCCGTGATCTCATCACCATCCCCCCGCAGCGCAACCGCATGGGTTTCCAGCCACAATGCTTCGCCCTCCCGGGTCTGAATGCGAAATGTCAGAATTCCGGAATGTCCGGCAAATACCGATTCATTAAGCTGCAAGAAAGCGCGTCGCTGCCCGGCGTCCAAGAGGCTTGCGACAGAGTTCTTCTGCAGGTATGCAATGGTTGTTTCACCCAGCATCAGCTTGCCCGCAGGATTGATATCCAACAAACAGCCGCTGCGGTCGAGGGTCCAGACGCATTCAGGTTCTGACTGCACAACCGACCGCAGGTAATTCTCGCTGGCTCTTAATTGCGATTCATACTGGCGACGCTCACTGATATCGAAGCCCATTCCAACCATGTATTGCTGATCGTCGGATCTCAGACGCACCCCGGTGAACAAATAGGGAACTTCCCGACCATCACCGGTAATAAAATTTGCCTCAGCCTGGCCATGACCCTCTGCAAACACTTTTTTGATCGTCGCCACGACCTGCTCCCGATGTTCCGGGGCGATGGTGCTCAGCGGGTCAATTTCCGATAATTTTTCGCGGCTCAAACCAAGTAGCCGTGCCAGATTGTCATTCCAGCGGACAATTCGGTTATTCGTATCGAGAACGTAGAAAACACCCGGCATGGAATTGATGACCGTATCGGCAAATTTTTTCTCTTCGCGGAAGCGTTGCTCATTGCGAAGGCGATCGCTGATATCGATTCCCACACCCACCATGAAGCGCTGCCCCTCCTGCTCCAGCAGGCTTGCATTAAACGAAAACGGCAGCAATTCCCCGTCTTTGCGTTTGACCCAGGCCTCCATCTGGTGTTCGCCGGTTTCGAAGACTTTTTGCAAGCCGGCAGCCGCAATCGGCCGATTCGCTTCATCGAAGAAATCCAGTGGCCCCATGCTGCGAGCCTCTTCTTCGCTGTAGCCGCTGGTCTCCAGAAAACGCTTGTTGAATCGCAGCAGCTGGCCGGCTTCGGAATAGACGAAAAAAGTCCCCGGCAAACTGTTGATGAGCGCGTCCGTGAAATGTTGTTCCTCTTTGATCTGCCGGGCGCTGGCGTGCCGCAAAGTGATATCGTCACACATGAGCATCACGCGATCCAGCGCGCCATCGGCACCCCGAATTGCAATGAAAGAGCCTGCCAGCATGCGCTGCCCAGCCCCCATACTTACCTGGAAAACCAAACTACTCTCGTGCCCGTCCCAGGCAGAGCGCAGCGCCTCTTTTATCCGGGTTCGGTCGCCCTCGATAACATGCTGGTTAAAGCTGGAGTCTTCCAGTTCGGCGGCATGATTGTGGCCCAGCATGCCAACGGCCGCCGGGTTGGCTGAGATCACTAGGCCGGCTTCCGAAATTTCCAGAATGCCCGCGGTAGCACTCTCAACCAGCGCGCTCATCCGCCGCTCTTGCTCACGCAGACGATTCTCGGCCGCCTTGCGTTCACTGATATCGGTTATGGCGCCCCGCACCAGCACGCGGTTGCTGTCCGGCAAACGTACGAGCCGGACCTCGCAGGGTACTTCCCGGCCCGCAACGGTTTTGTGCAGCCATTCGAAAACCGGCTTCTGGCCGGCAACCGCTGACTGGATCAAGTGCTCGGCCGCCGGCCTGGAAAGCTCGCGATCCGACTGTATTGCAGGACTCAAATCCAGCGGGTTCATTTTCAGCAACGCAGATTTTGATGCGCCAAACAAATTGACCGCGTTCTGGTTTAGGTCCACAAAACGACCGCGCTCAACGTCGAGTACAACGATCGCTTCGGACGCGTTTTCGAACAGGTTCCTGAAGCGGGCTTCGCTCTGCGCCAGGGCCGCATCTGCTTCACGCTCACCAGTGACGTCAACCAGAAAGCCTTCATAGCAGCAGACGCAACCATGCTCTTCAACAGGGGCCAGGCTCACCAGTGCAATAGCTGTCTGGCCGTCGATTCGACGCAGCTGCACTTCCATGTTTTTAATATTTCCCTGTGCCTGCTCGAGACTGGTCTTTTTGTCACTGTCGATAATTAGCTCTTTGAAAAAGTTGCGACCAAGCAGCGCATTACTGTCAGTGAATCCGAAAATTCTGCTGCACTCCGGGTTGGCCAAGAGCATCTCGCCGTCGGGTGCGCATTGAAAAACGCCCGCTGGGGCGTTCTCAAAAAGAATGCGATATCGGCTCTCGCTGCGCGCCAGTAGTTGCTGCGTCTCATGCTGTTGTCGCTGTAAACGCCAATCACGGGCAGCACGCCGACAAATATGTGGCAGATCGTCGAAACTGTGTTCAGTTTTGGCAACATAATCCAGCGCGCCCGATTTTATGGCCCTTACGGCCTCGGCCTCGTCGCCAAAGCTGGTCATCAGTACCACGGGGAGACCGCTTTCCGAAAAGGTCAGCAGATCTGTACCCACCCCGTCGGGCAAGCGCAGATCGGCCAGCACCACGTCCGGTATTGCAACAGCCAGTTGCCGCCTCGCCTCCGCAAGATTGGCCGCCATTGTCAGCGTTACCTGAAAGGGTGATTTATCAAAGGCTCGTTTGATCAGGCATGCATGGTCGGCGGAATCCTCCACCGCCAGCACCGCCAGCGAAATCTGGCTGTCGTTGGCAGTCTGGTCGGGAGAGTCAGCCACCTAGCGATCCTTGCTCACGGGGCGTTCGCGCGGGAATCGGTTGCAACCCAACCAGAAGCGCGCGGTGGCCTGCAGTTGTTGTTTGAATTCCGAGAAATTCAGCGGCTTGGCAAGATAGGCGTTGGCTTGGGCCGCATATGCCCCGTCAACATCTGAATCTGCGGTGGATGTGGATAATATGACAACCGGAATCGCGCTCAGCGATTCGTCTGTCTTGATACGCCTTAAAAGCCCCAAACCATCCAGTTTTGGCAGACGCAAATCCATCAGTATCAGGGCCGGTCGCGGCCTCGCCGCGGTGTCACTGTAGCGACCCCTGTGGCGCAGGAATTCCAGCGCCTCCTCACCATCCCTGACGTGGAACAAATGTCCGTCGAACTCATTTTCCAGGCATCGGCTGACAAGCTCTGCATGGTCAGGATTATCCTCGACCAACAATATCGATGCTTCCAGACCGGCCTCTTCATTTCTTTCCATGAAATGCCCCTCAGACAGCCCTCAGAGAATCATAGCACGGGCAGCAGTAGCTGCCCGTGCCCGACTGTCCGGGTCGGCTAAATTGCACCAGAAAATTTAGCTGCCAACCGGCACAGGCGGCAGCACAAAGACAAAGCGGGCACCTTCGCCGTCGCCAGATGATTCCACCCAGATGCGCCCACCGTGGACCTGCAGGATTTGCCGTGCCAGCGACAGGCCGATACCCGTCCCTTCAAGGTCGCCGCCCAGCTGTTCGAATAACCCGAAAACGCGTTCGCGGTCATCAGGAGCGATGCCCACCCCGTTATCTTCGACAAAGTAGCGATTTTCGGCATCCAATTGCTGGCAGCCGACCATCACTGTCGCCGGTTTTTCCTTGTGAGCAAATTTAATGGCATTGTCGAGCAGGTTCTGCACCAACTCGAACAATCGTACCGGGTCGCCATATGCCTCAGGCAGGTTTTCCTCCACCTTAACCTCGGCTCCGCTCGCGCTTATCTGGCCCTGCATGATATCGACCACCTCCTTGACCAGCTGATTCATGTCTATTCGCTGCCTCGGCCCGCTCAGTTTCCCGCTGCGCGACAACACCAGCAGGCCATCCAGCAGTTTCTGCATGCGTCCCGATGCTTTCTCTATTCGCGCCAGATCATCGCTGAGATCTTCCACGTGCCCGGCCTCCAGCTGGCGCTCCATTTCGCGGACAAAGCCCCGAATAGTGATGATAGGACTTTTGAGATCATGGGAAACTGTATAGGTGAAGCGTTCCAACTCGCGGTTTTTGACTGCCAGCTCGTCTACCAATTCGTTGAGGCGTCGCTCGACCCGTTCCTGGTCCGTCACATCGACACCTACGGTGAGCACGGCCCGGCCCTGGTTTTCACCCATGTCCAGCAGCAGCCGGGAAACCCGAAGGCGTCTTTCCTCCCCGGCAGCATCCGTGAAAACCTCAATCGTCTCGCCTTCAGCCTGCAAGTCGCGAAACACCGCTCGCTCTTTTTCTGAGAGTCGATGCAGCTGGGAGTCGGCTTCTAATGTGCGGATTCTGTCGCTGCTTGCCAGTTCTCCGGCGCTTAGCCCGAAAGTCCGTGAGGTTGCCCGATTGGCGAATATGAATTCGCCGCGCTCATCCCGCGCGAATATCACATGGGGCACCATGTTAATAATTTCAACGATTCGTTTGCGGCTCTGATCCAGTAAGCGCGTCCGCACCCGCACTTCACGGGCAAGCTCCCGATTCCAGCGCATGGTGATGCCGAGAAACCCGAGACCACACGCAAAAATCAGGAACGCGCCGACCCACGACAGGTTCAACAGGGCTGCATCGGCAAAGTCCGCAACCTGGCCGGCGCTGAAGCCCTCCGCTACCTGGGTTTGCAGGCGCAATCTGGAAAGATAGGCATTACCAAGCAAAAATGCGCAAACCAGCGAGACGGCAATAAT
Source organism: Gammaproteobacteria bacterium (assembly GCA_041609715.1). Taxonomy (GTDB): domain Bacteria; phylum Pseudomonadota; class Gammaproteobacteria; order Steroidobacterales; family JABDLF01; genus JABDLF01. The sequence goes on along the minus strand of JBFIQI010000059.1, from coordinate 1,772 downwards.
CACTGTTGCACTCAGCAGAGCCGCACCCCGCTCATGGTGCACCGCGCGACCAAACCATCGTGATTTAAGCCGGGCCACAGCCGGAGTAAGAAGGAACAGCAGTGGCCCGCAAATCAAAACTGTCTGCAGGAACCCACCCAACCACCAGCCCTCCCAGACCGCGAATGTCTCGACAGTGCTGAGACCTTGGGTATGGCTCCAGATAAATGATCCCGTGGCGCCCGCCAGGGCAGCGATGAACGCTGCCAGTAAAAAGAAACCAATCGACCCGGGCCTGCGAAAATTAAAACCGCTGCCGGTACTACGATAAGCCACGGCGAGAAACGCGAGCCCGACGGTATCCGAGAACGCGAACAACAACGCCCAGGCAATGCTCATATCTGAATAAACGGCGATTATCAACGTCGCCAGGTAAGCCGGTATAAAAGCCCACAGGAAGCCCATCCAGAACAGCAACAGCGTGCAGATAATCAGCGGAGGATAAACCGTGATATAGAATTTGAAGTCGCCAAGCTGCAGCGGGAGAGCCGACAAGTCGGATTTCTCTACCCAGATACCGGAGGCGATCGAGAGCAACAGGGCCAGCACCCAGGTGGCGAGCACAATGGCACCGTGCCAGCGGTGGCCACCGGACGCGGTCAGCAGTTCCCCAAGCCCGAGGCTGGACAGTTCTCCTTTGGGAGGACTGATGGTGGCGGTTGGCTGTTTGATCATGGCCGTCCGCATGCTCAAAACAAACAACTCCCCGGTATCTGAGCATGTACCAGCCCCGCCGGTAAGGGCAAAAACTCGAAGGAATTCATGGCTCGGTGCGGCCTCAAATTTAAAGCAAGGTATTTGGCCGGTGCTGGCGCAGCGCAATCATAACCCAAGCTGACCCTGAAAAGTTCGGCCGCCGCCACCTCCCACAGGCATCATTTGCCGTCGGCCGTAACGATCAAAAGCCCGTGACTCAGCAGCTCACGCGCGATCCCGCAGCACTGCTGTCGTGCACTCAGGGGCGCTACGCCGGCAGCACCCGCCAGCTCGTCGCTGACATCCATCAGGCGCCGAGGCTCACGCAAGCCTGACAGCAGCTCAATGACTCCGGAACTGGCGGCAAAGCTTACCGGCAGGCCCGTGCTTTTCAACACCCGCTGGCTCTGTTCGCCTGCAAACTGGAGGTCCCGATGGGAACGCAGTTGCAGGTTCAGGATTTCCTCATCGCTGGCCTGCAGGTAACGATCACGCGCAGCAAAGCCTGCTGCTATTTCCGGACCCACCTGCTGGTTGATGCGACCGCCAAGTGACGTGTAACTGGTCCAGTTGCGCCCGCTGCGTTTGCGCAGCTGTATGAAACCACTGCGTACCCCCACAACCCGTTGGCTGCGGAAGTAATCAAGCCAGTGCTCCAGGCTGCTCACCGCCCCGGGTTCAACGGCTGCCATTGACTGGGCGCGCCGGCGAGTAGCGTATTCGGCAATGGGACTGAAGCCCGAAGCGATAACCCAGGCATCGCAGCCGTTATCCTCGAACCAGCCGGCCAACCGCACCCGCCAGTCCTCGCCCTCCAGCTGTGCCCACTCGCAGACCATTTGCAGCACGCCTCCCTCTGTGAGGTGCCCCGGCGCCTGCCTGACGAGGATCCGACAGAAATCATCCAGGGTCGCCGGCGTATCGGTGGCCACCAGCCCACGCTCAGGGGTAATGATGTAAGGCGGATTGCAGATGATCTGGTCGAAGTGCTCACCGCTCACGGGCCCAAACCCTGAACCCTGGCGATACTCGACGTT
>JBFIQI010000058.1:0-14264 GCA_041609715.1 Gammaproteobacteria bacterium | reverse complement strand
TAACAACGACCTGGACGGAGCTGCGGACATGTTGGAAGCAGCCCTGTCCGCAGACGATGAGCTGCTGGTGCAGATTGCGCGCTTGCGGCTGGCGCGCCTGCGCCTGGAACAGGGCGAGCTGGACATGGCCCTGGAGCTGGTTAGCAAGCAGCCGGTGGGCTCCTTTGCCGGCTTGTACGCGGACGTGCGCGGTGACGTGCACTCAGCTGCAGGGCGCCTGGATGCCGCCCGCGCTGCTTATGAAGACGCGCTGGCGCTGGATAGTGAAAACCTGGTGAATCGCGAAGTGGTGGAGATGAAGCTGGCGATGTTACCGGCGCCTGCGGGCGAGGACGGCTGATGGGCATGCAGCGATTGGCAAAACTGGGGCTGCTACTGATGCTATGCACGGCGCTGGGCGCCTGCGCCCTGTCCCGGGAAGAAACCGGAGAGAAGCCCGCTGAACTGGTGGACTTTTCACCGGAATTTCGCATGCAAAAGGCCTGGAGTCATAGCCTCGGCGGCGACGGCAGGCATCTGCGGCTGGGCTTGCAACCGGTATCCGACAGCGCGCGCATTTACGCGGCGGGCCGCAACGGCGAAGTGCTGGCCCTGGAGCAGGAAAGCGGGCGCACGGTCTGGCGGGCCAAAACCAAATTGCCGCTGTCGGCCGGTCCGGGTGTGGGTGGCGACGCGGTGGTCGTGGGTTCCAGCGACGGCGACCTGGTGGCCTTTGACAAAAATTCCGGCGAAATACTCTGGCAGGAAAAGCTCAGCAGCGAAATTGTGGCCCCGCCCCTGGTCGCTCGCGGCGTGGTGATCATTCGCACCGTAGACGGATATCTGCGTGGCCTGCAGGCCACCGATGGCAGCGAATCCTGGAAGGTCCAGTTCGAGGTGCCGCGCCTGTCTTTGCGGGGCAACGCCCCTCCCATCATTTACGGGACCGCGGTGATAGCGGGTTTCGACAACGGCAAGGTCGCCGCCATCAGCGCAGCCAATGGCGCCGTCGCCTGGCAGGCAACCCTGGCCCAGGGACGAGGGCGCACGGAGCTCGAGCGCCTGGTGGATGTGGACGCCCGCCCGGTACTGGTGGGAGACGATCTTTACCTGGCTGGCTACCAGGGTCGCGTGGTTCTGGTGCGGCCCGCAACCGGCCAGCTGATCTGGTCACAGGACATGTCAACCTACAGCGGCATGGCGGCCGACTGGAACCATCTTTACGTCAGCGATTCCTTTGGCGAGGTAGTGGCTCTGGATCGCAAGAGCGGAACGGAAAACTGGCGGCACAAGGGCCTGCGCGCCCGCGCGCTGACAGCGCCGGCGGTCTTCGGCGAATCCGTGGTCGTGGGTGATTTCGAGGGCTATCTGCACTTTCTGTCGCGAGACTCGGGGGAACTGCAGGCGCGTATCCGCGTGGGCAAAGACCCCATCGTGATGCCGCCGGTGGTGCTGGATGCCGGGCTGGCTGTGCAGACCAGCGGCGGACAGCTGACGGTCCTGCACCGTCGCAAGTGAGCCCGCGGCCAGCGGCCCCGGCAGAACCACCATGCTTCCTGTCATCGCCCTGGTGGGCCGTCCCAACGTCGGTAAATCCACGCTGTTCAACTACCTGACGCGATCCCGGGACGCGCTGGTGGCAGACGAGCCGGGGCTGACGCGGGATCGCCAGTATGGTTTCGGCAAGGTGGGGCCGGTGCCCTATATCGTGGTGGATACCGGCGGCTTGAGCGGCGACCGTGAGGGGCTTGCCGGGCTCATGGCCGAACAGACCATGCGGGCGCTGGCGGAGGCCGACCAGGTGCTGTTCCTGGTGGACGGCCGCGAGGGTTTGACGGCCTCTGATCAGCAGGTAGCCGATATGCTGAGGCGCCTGGACAAGCCGGTCAGCCTGGTGGTCAACAAGGCGGAGGGCGCCGAACCCCACATGATTTCCGCCGAGTTTCATACGCTGGGCCTGGGCGAACCTCTGACGGTCTCCAGCGCCCATGGTCATAACGTATCCGCTCTCATGGACCTGGTGCTGCCCGAGGCGCTGCCGGAGTCCACCGACGCCCCGCCCGGTTCCGACGGCGTTCGGGTAGCCATTATCGGGCGCCCCAACGTTGGCAAGTCGACGCTGATCAATCGGCTGCTGGGCGAGGAGCGGCAGCTGGCCTTCGACAAGCCCGGCACCACGCGGGACAGCGTGGCCATTCCTTTCCAGCGCGACGGCCAGTCTTACACGCTGGTGGACACCGCCGGCGTGCGGCGCAAGAGCCGGGTGCCCGAGGGCATCGAGAAATTCAGCGTCATCAAGACCCTGCAGGCAATCGACCAGGCCAATGTAGTCATCGGTGTGCTGGATGCGCACGAAGCCATCACCGACCAGGATGCCAGTCTCATGGGTCTCGCCGTCAGTCGCGGTCGCGCCATGGTGGTGGCTGTGAACAAGTGGGATGGCCTCGACGACGACGCCCGCACCAACATTCGCCGCCAGATCGACGTCAAGCTGCCGTTTCTGGAATTTGCCGAGCTGCATTTCATCTCGGCGCTGCACGGGACGGCGGTGGGCCATCTGCTGGACTCGGTGGATAAGGCCTATATTGCCGCCACCCGTGACATGAGTACCCATGATCTCACCGAGGTGCTGGAGCAGGCCGTAAGCAAACACCCGCCGCCGCTATCCCGCGGGCGGCGTATCAAGCTGCGTTATGCGCACCAGGGCGGGCGCAATCCGCCCGTCATCGTGGTGCACGGTAACCAGGTCGAACGCACTCCACGCAGTTATCAGCGTTATTTGATCAACACCTTTCGCAAGGCGTTCAAGCTCGAAGGCACACCTGTCAGGTTCGAATTCAAATCCGGCAAAAACCCGTTCGCGGGGCGGCGCAACAAACTGACGCCGCGTCAGCAACGCCAGCGCAAGCGGCTCAGGAAATTCGTCAAGCGCAAATGATCCGCGCAGTCCCAAGTGCAAACTAATGTGAAACAGGCGGCCAACAGGTGGTCTGACCCGCCTGCCGGCAGTTGCCTCTGTCATAATTGTCCGAGGGCATACCAATTCAGGAGTACAGGGTAATGAACTTGTTGGAAACCATTATGAACGCCAGCAATGGCGGCGCGGTGCAGGAACTGGCGCGTAACTTCAACCTGGGTGAGGACCAGGCCAAAAATGCGGTCAGCGCCTTGTTGCCGGCCCTGGCCCAGGGCGTCAAGCAAAATGCCACATCCCCCGACGGGATTCAGGGATTGATCGGAGCTTTGCAGAAAGGCGATCACGCCCGCTACGTGGAGAATCCGTCAGCACTCAGCAGCCAGGCAACCATCGAAGACGGCAAAGGCATTCTTGGTCATTTGCTGGGCAGCAAAGATGTAAGCCGCCAGGTGGCCGCCCAGGCATCGGCGCAGACCGGCGTGGATACCAGCGTGCTCAAGCAGATGCTGCCGATGGTGGCCGCAATGACCATGGGCTCGCTGTCCAAGCAGACCAACCAGGGCAAGGAACTGGCCTCGGACCTGGCCGGCGGCAGCGGCCTGCTGGGTAAGTTGCTGGACAGTGACGGCGATGGTTCGGTGGCCGACGACCTGATGGGCCTGGCCAAGAAGTTTTTCTGAGGGCACATTGATGAGGCGCCGGTCTCGCGGCATGCACTATCGCAGGGCACCCTCGGCGGTGCGCCGCATTCGGCCGTCGCGGCTGGGCACTGGCGCGGGCGCGCGGCGTTCGGGAAGCGCCCTGCGCCTGCTGCCGATCGCTGCTTTTGCCTTGTACTTCCTGTGGTTTTATTTCAGCAACCAGCAGGAGGTGCCCCTTACCGGGCGCCAGCAGTTGGTGGATATGAGCCAGCAGCAGGAGATGGCTCTGGGTCTGCAGTCCTACCGGCAGATTCTTTCCCAGTCACGGGTAATGACAGAAGGCGAGGCGGTGGATGCCGTGCGCACCATTGGTGAACGCATCGCGGCGGTATCCGAAGACCCCGGATTCGCATGGGAGTACAACGTCATAGCTTCCGAGCAGGCCAATGCCTTTGCTCTGCCCGGCGGTAAAGTGGCGGTGTATACCGGCATTCTGCCCATTGCCGAAAACGTCGACGGGCTCGCGGTGATCATGGGCCATGAAATCGCCCATGCCATCGCCCGCCATGGCGCCGAGCGCATGGCACACCAGAAACTGCTGCAGTTCGGCACCCTGGCCGCCGGCATGGCCATGGGCGACATGGATGTACAGACCCAGCGCATGGTGATGGGGGCCCTGGGCGTAGGCACCCAGGTCGGCGTGCTGCTGCCGTTTTCCCGCTCACACGAATCGGAGGCCGACTACATGGGCCTGATTTACGTGGCCCGCGCCTGTTTCGACCCGCGCGAGGCGCCCCGCCTGTGGCAACGCATGGGTGAGGCGGCCGGCGGCAAGGCGGCGGCCGAGTTCATGTCGACTCACCCCAGCCACCAGACCCGCATCCGCCAGTTCAATGAGTGGATGCCCGAGGCCCTGGAAATTTATCGCCGGGAGTGCGGCTGAGGACCGGGGCGGCAAACGCAGCCCCGGCCCTTGGTTGAGAACCGTTGCGACAGCTCAGGGCAACACAGGCACAAATCTCAGCTGCGCATGTGCCCGGCCTTCGGTATCCAGCTTCCACATGTAGTCGCTAAGTACATCACCGAACAGGGGAGTGCGTAGTGTGCACTCACCAGTTTCATCCAGTGCCAGGCATACCGTCAGCAACTCTTTAGTGTAGTCCCTGAACTTGGGCCGCCCATTCTTGCCGGATGTTCGGGCAAGATCCACGGTGCTTTCGGTCGAGCAAAGTATTTCCAGAGTATCGGGATCACCAAATAACTCCGGGTCGATTTCGGCACCACAGGTGGATGCATCGAGTTTGCTGCCTGGCTTGCCTACCAGGCGCACGTACACCTTGTACTCGGTAAAAGTCGGATCGGGGCAGCTTGGATCCTCCGGCGTCGCCGAGCAGTCCAGATTGTCGATGCTCAATGGCAAGGTCATGTTGGCGCCACCACCTTTGCAGGCATTGCCGTCAGTGACCTGGAAATCATCACCCTGGGCCAGGGCGATGGTATTGCGCTTCAACAAGTCGTCGTTCATGAAGACTTCTTTTGAAGTGCCGGTATTGACCTCGGATGTGAAGTCAGCCTTGATGGCAATCATATGACGATTTGAATCGGTAAAATCCCCTGCAGGGCAATTCTCGAAAGCAATAATCTGCAGGTTGAATGAACCTTTCATTGACCCGTGTGGCAGCCCGTTACCGTTGTGACTGGCAAATGCTGGCAGGGCTGGCAGGGATAAAAGCGTAAGCGGCAGTAATAATCGCAATAGCTTGAGCATGACATGTCTCCTCTGGACGTCGCCGGAGCGTCCGCACACTCCGGGTGAATGGTCATTGACCTTTCCTGTCCCAGCCGCGGCACCGTCGGCAGATGTCGCACGCGGTACCGCGCTGGCAGCCCGGCCGTCTTAGCCCTTGCGTGGCCGTAGACCCGTGGCTTTGCGTCCCCGCCTTTCGACGAGTTTGCCTTTTTCAGGAGCCGCTCTGCATTCATGGCATCAGAGAAACCAGACCCGCCATCAAAAAAGCGCGAACCGGGTGCCGGATTGCTCCGGGCCAGATCACGCTCCTATGCTGGTCTGGCAACCCGGCGGTCATGGCCTCGTTGAGGCTTTAGATCCGTGGCTTTGCGTCCCCGACTTTCGTCGGGTTTGCCAATTGCAGAGTCGTTTCACCCTGACACACTGATCAACGGCGAGTCAATCGCGTAAGCAACGTCAAACAAGCCGGATGACATATCGAAGGTGGCGGACCGGCAGGGCAATTGCGGTTCTGACATAATCGCCATGCTATATGGCCCGAAATGCTGCTAAATGTCGCGAGGGCAAATCCGCAAACCGGCGCAAAACGGGCGTAGTTGCTAACGCGTGCTGGATATTTGCACATGCATTGTTCAGAATCGCGGCTCTGCAACAGTTGAGACCAGCCTTGCATGAACAGTGCCACCCAGGTTCTTGCCGTCGAACGACCCTTTGAGATGTACCGCGGGGGCGTCTTGCCGCGGGCGGATATCGCCTACGAAACCCTCGGCGAGCTGAACGCTGACCGCGACAACGGGGTGCTGGTGTTCACCGGCCTTTCGCCCTCGGCACATATCGCAACGCATCCCGGTGACACGCGGGCCGGTTGGTGGGAGGACATGGTGGGTGCCGAGCATCCCATCGATACCAACCGTTTTTTTGTGATCTGCATCAATTCCCTGGGCAGCTGTTTCGGCTCCACCGGCCCGGCATCCACCAATTCGGCCACGGGAGCGCCGTACCGAACGGATTTTCCCGTGCTGAGCATCGAGGACATCGCCGCGGCCGGTGAGCTGGTGGTGGAAGAACTCGGCATCCGGTCTCTGGCGGCAGTGGTGGGCCCTTCCATGGGCGGCATGACGGCGCTGGCCTATTTACTGGCACACCCCGAGCGCGTGCGTAATTTTGTGAGTATCTCGGCCGCCAGCCGGGCATTGCCGTTTGCCATCGCCATCCGGTCCCTGCAGCGGGAAATCATTCGCAGCGATCCGCAGTGGAACAACGGCCATTACGAGGGGCATGGGCCGGTGCAGGGCATGCGTCTGGCCCGCAAACTCGGCATGCTTTCGTACCGGTCCTCAAATGAGTGGCAGCAGCGCTTCGGCCGCGAGCGTGTCGCCGAGGAGCGGCGCGAAGGGGATGACTTCGGGATCGAGTTCGAAGTGGAATCTTATCTGGAAGCCCATGCCGAAAAGTTCGTCGGCACTTTCGACGCCAACTGTTACCTGTATCTGTCGCGCGCCATGGATTTTTTCGATGCCGCTGATCACGGCGGCAGCCTCGAAGCCGCTTTTGCGCGCCTGGCAGTCAAGCGCGCCCTGGTGATCGGCGTCGAGTCGGATTTTTTGTTTCCCATTGAGCAGCAGCGTGAACTGGCGCGACACCTCGAGCCAAGAACCAGGGAAACGCGTTTTCATGCCCTGGAATCACCCCAGGGGCACGATTCTTTCTTGGTGGATATGGATCGCTTCCGCCCCCTGCTGGCGGACTTTTTCCGTTTGATCGATAGATCGTAACGGCCGGCGCCGTGATTCAGCTGCCGGGTTGCGCCTCGGGCGGCGACGGCAGGAACAGGGCCGGGTCCACCATGGTGCGATTGAGGGTTACGCCCCAGTGCAGGTGTGGACCGGTGACGCGCCCGGTGGCGCCAACCTTGCCGATGATGCCGCCTTTGTGTACCAGGTCGCCCGGCGCCACATCGATTTCGCTGAGGTGACAGTACATGGTGACCAGGCCTTTGCCGTGGTCGATAAATACCGTGTTGCCGTTGAAAAAATAATTGCCGGTCTCGGCGATGCGCCCGGCGGCCGGTGCGCGGATGGGCGTGCCCTCGTCGGCGGCAATGTCCATACCGCTGTGCGGTCGGCGGGGCTGGTCATTGAAAAACCTGCGCAGTCCAAAAGAGCTGCTGCGCGGACCGTCGACGGGAGGGATAAAATCCGTGGCGATACCGGCAGCCGGCGTGAATGAGGCCAATGCCGCATTGATGCGCTTGCGCTCTTTACCAATACGCTCCAGGTCCTGCTGGTTGGGATTGACCTGGCGCTTGTTGGTGATGGTGAGTCTCTGTGTCGGGTAGTCTTTGTCGACCACGTCAAATTCCAGCGTCGTGGAAAGGTCGGCATCCGCGCCGATCCTGATGGCATGCCTGCCGGGCTTGGCCGACAGCGGAATACCGACGAGGGCTTTCCATTTTTCGTCGTGGCGGATCACCATGACCGGGCGATCGCGATAGGTAACTTCCGGTGCCGTGCCTGTTGTCGCCGGCAGTTCGAAGATCATCACGCCGCCTGGCACATTCAGGCTGCGGGGCAGGATTTCGGCTTGGCCCGCCAAAGGCAAAGCGGCCAGGACGCTCACAAGCAAGGCAGTAATGCAGACTTTCACTTGGTACTTTCCTTTCGGGTGCCAACCACCCGGGTTTTGATTTCGCCGCGCGCCAGGCGTGCCGTCAGCAGGTCATCTCTGCGGACATCGCCCGGGCGACGTACCACCTGGCCATCGCTGTCCCGCTGCAGGATGGCATAGCCGCGGTTGAGCGTAGCCAGCGGGCTGATGGCATCCAGGGTGGCCGCGCACACGGCCAGCCGCGAGCGATTTGCATCCAGAATGCGGCGCATGCCGCTGCCCATGCGCTGGCCGAGCACCGCTGATCTGGCCGCCAGGTTTTCCAGCCTGCGGCCCGGCGACAGGCGTTGTAAATGCGCAGCCAGGGTGGCCAGTTCGCTGCTGCGTTCGCGCAGCAGCCCGCGCATGGCCATCAGCATGCGACTTTCCAGTTCGTCCGATCGTTGCCCTTGCTGCTGGATGCTGCGGGCCGGGTGCAGGCGCATCAGCCGGCGGCCGAGCATCGCCATATCCTTGTCGGCCAGAGTGAGCATGCGGCCAAGACTCGCCGCGCTGCGCCGGGCGAGACGCGTAATGACCCGCAGCCATTCTTCGCGATCCGGCACCACCAGTTCGGCGGCGGCTGAGGGTGTGGGCGCACGCTGGTCGGCCACCAGGTCGGCGATGGTGACATCGACCTCATGGCCGACGCCGCATATCACGGGCACCGGGCAGGCATAGATGGCCCGTGCCAGCACCTCCTCGTTGAAGGCCCACAGGTCTTCCAGCGAACCACCGCCCCGGGCCAGGATCAGTACGTCGCACTCGGCGCGGCTGGCGGCGATCTCCAGCATGCGCGCAATCTTTGCGCCGGCGCCTTCGCCCTGCACCGGCACCGGGTAAATGATCACCGCTACGGCTGGGAAGCGGCGCCTGAGCACCTTCAGGATATCCCTGACAGCGGCGCCCGTGGGGGAGGTGACAATGCCGATCTGGCGCGGCAGGTCGGGCAAAGCCTGTTTATGCTCCAGCGCGAACAGCCCCTCGGCGTCAAGTTTGTTCTTGAGCTCCTCGAAGGCTCTGCGCAGGGCGCCTTCGCCGGCAGCTTCCATGAAATCCACAATGAGCTGGTAATCGCCGCGGGGTTCATACAGGCTGACCCTTGCCCGCAGCTGCACCTTTTCGCCGTCAGCCGGCTCGAAGGCCAGCAGCCGATTGCGTTGTCGAAACATGGCGCAGCGAACCTGCGCGCCCGCGTCCTTCAGGGTGAAATACCAGTGTCCCGATCCCGGTCGCGCCAGGTTCGAGATCTCGCCTTCCACCCAGAGCACGCCAAAGCCGGATTCCAGCAGGCGCCGGGCTTCGCGGTTGAGCTCGCTGACGGTGAATACATCGCGCCTTGGCGCTGCTGCGGTCTCGCCGGACCGGGGGGGGTTCTGCATGAATGCATGATAACCGTTGGGCCGGCGCTACCCCAAGAGCCCCAAAAGCCGGGGCCGGTTTACCTGTAAATCGACGCGGCGTAGAATTGTCCGATTAACCCCCAAGCGCAGCAGGAGCCCCATAAAATGCGTATCGACCAGGAAGCCCTCACCTTCGATGACGTATTGCTCCGGCCCGACTACTCGGAAATCCTGCCCCGGGATGTCAGCCTGAAAACCCGCCTGAGCCGCAATATTGACCTCAACCTGCCGCTGGTTTCGGCGGCCATGGATACGGTGACCGAGGCGCGACTGGCCATCACCATGGCCCAGGAAGGCGGCATTGGCATTATTCACAAGAACATGACCGGTGCGGCCCAGGCGCGGGAAGTGTTGCGGGTCAAGAAGTTTGAAAGCGGAATCATTACCGATCCCATCACCGTGACGCCTGACAAGACCATTCGGGAAGTCATCAATTTGACACGCGAGAAAAACATTTCCGGTGTGCCGGTGGTGGACGGCAAGGAAACCGTGGGCATCGTTACGCATCGGGATCTGCGCTTTGAGACGCAGCTGGATGCGCCCGTATCCACGGTGATGACGCCCAAGGACAAGCTGGTGACCGTGCGCGAGGGCGCCCATAAAGACGAAGTGCTGCTGTTGCTGCATAAGCACCGCATCGAGAAAGTGCTGGTGGTGGGCGACGATTTCGAACTCAAAGGCATGATTACCGTCAAGGATTTTCAAAAGGCCAAGGACTTTCCCAACGCCTGCAAGGATGAGCGTGGCGCCCTGCGGGTCGGCGCCGCCGTGGGCACCAGCGAGGATACCGACACGCGTGTCGAGGCGCTGGTGTCGGCCGGCGTGGACGTGATCGTGGTGGATACCTCCCACGGACACACCCGCGGCGTCATTGACATGGTTGCCCGTATCAAGGGCAATTACCCTGATCTCGAAGTCATTGGCGGCAACATCGTCACCGCCGAGGCCGCCAGGGCGTTGCTGGAAGCCGGCGCCGACGGCGTCAAGGTGGGCATCGGACCCGGCTCCATCTGCACCACGCGAATCGTGGCAGGGGTCGGCGTTCCCCAGATCAGTGCTGTGGCCAACGTGGCTGCGGAACTGGCCAAAGACCGCGTACCGCTGATCGCGGATGGCGGTGTGCGATATTCAGGCGATATTGCCAAGGCGATCGTGGCTGGCGCGCACGCCATCATGGTGGGCGGCTTGTTCGCCGGCACCGAAGAAGCACCGGGTGAAGTCGAGCTTTACCAGGGCCGCTCATACAAGTCGTATCGCGGCATGGGTTCGCTGGGCGCGATGTCGCAGCGGCATGGCTCCAGTGACCGGTATTTCCAGGACAGCACCGAAAATGTGGAGAAACTGGTGCCGGAGGGCATAGAAGGTCGCGTGCCCTACAAGGGATCGCTGGTGGCTATCATTCACCAGCTGGCCGGCGGCATCCGTTCGGCCATGGGCTATACGGGCTGCCCCGACATCGAGGCCATGCGGACCCGGCCGAAATTCGTGCGTATTACCGGTGCCGGCGTGCGCGAGAGCCACGTGCACGACGTGGCCATTACCAAGGAAGCGCCCAATTACCGGATGGAGCGCTGAACCGGCCCATGACCGTTTCCGCAAACGCCTCCAGGGCCGCTTCCCGGGCAGACATCCACGCTCACAGAATCCTGATCCTGGATTTCGGCTCGCAATACACTCAGCTGATTGCCCGGCGCGTGCGCGAGGCGGGCGTTTACTGCGAAATCTATGCCTGGGATGCCGGCGACGTGGCGATTCGGGCTTTTGCGCCCATGGGCATCATACTCTCGGGCGGACCGGAGTCGGTCACTGACAGCGAGCCGCCTTCGCCGCCGGCGGCCGTGTTTGATCTGGGTGTGCCGGTGCTGGGAATCTGTTACGGCATGCAGAGCATGGCGGCCAGCCTCGGCGGCAGCGTAGTGAATTCCAGCAATCGCGAGTTTGGCTATGCCCAGGTGGAGGCCCACGGGCACTCGCGCCTGCTCCGGGATATCGAGGACCACACGCGGGGCGACGGCGTGGGGCTGCTGGATGTCTGGATGAGCCATGGTGATCGTGTCGAGAGCCTGCCCACGGGCTTCAAGATGATCGCCAGTACCCCCAGCGCGCCCATCGCGGCGATGGCGGATGACGAGCGCGGTTACTACGGGCTGCAGTTTCACCCGGAAGTCACCCACACGGCACAGGGCCAGCGCATCATAGAACGCTTTGTCCACGACATCTGTGGCTGCGGGGCCCTGTGGCAGGCTGCCAGCATTATCACTGAAAGCATCGAACGTGTGCGCGAACAGGTGGGCGAGGGCAGGGTGCTGCTGGGCCTGTCCGGCGGCGTGGATTCCTCGGTGGTAGCGGCTCTGTTGCACCAGGCCATTGGTGAGCAGCTCGTCTGCGTGTTCGTGGATCATGGCTTGTTGCGCCAGGACGAAGGCGACCAGGTGATGGCGACCTTTGCCAGGCATATGGGCGTGAATGTCATTCGCGTCGATGCTGCCGAACGCTTTATGAATGCACTAGCCGGTGAGACCGACCCGGAGCAAAAGCGCAAAATTATCGGGCGTCACTTCATAGAAGTGTTCGACGAGCAGGCCAAGGCCCTCGAGGACATCGAGTTTCTTGCCCAGGGCACGATTTATCCCGACGTGATCGAATCGGCAGGCGCCAAAACCGGCAAGGCCCATGTGATCAAGTCGCACCACAATGTGGGCGGACTGCCGGCCAAGATGAACCTGAAGCTGGTGGAGCCGTTGCGGGAACTGTTCAAGGACGAGGTGCGCAAGATCGGCCTGGAGCTGGGGCTGCCCGCCGAAATGATCAACCGTCACCCGTTTCCGGGGCCCGGGCTGGGCGTGCGCATACTGGGCGAGGTGAAATTTGAATATGCCGAGTTACTGCGCAAGGCCGACGCCATTTTTATTGATGAGCTGGTGCGGGAAAATCTTTATGACAAAACCAGCCAGGCTTTTGCGGTGTTCCTGCCGGTGCGTTCCGTGGGCGTTATGGGGGACGGACGCCGCTATGAATACGTGATTGCGCTGCGTGCGGTGGAAACCGTGGATTTCATGACCGCGCGCTGGGCGCATCTGCCTTATGAATTTCTGGATCATGTCTCGCGACGCATCATCAACGAAGTTGATGGCATCTCCCGCGTGGTGTACGACGTGTCCGGCAAGCCCCCCGCCACCATCGAGTGGGAGTAAATGGTTTCCGACGCCGACCAGGCGCACATGCGCCGAGCCCTCGAGCTGGCTCTGGCCGCCGAGGCTGCCGGCGAAGTGCCGGTGGGTGCGGTGCTGGTCAAAGACAACGAGATTATCGGCGAGGGCTATAACTGCCCCATCGGTAGCGCCGACCCAACTGCCCACGCGGAGATCGTGGCTTTGCGGGCGGCCGCCGGCTCGTTGCAGAACTACCGGCTGACCGGCACCACTTTGTACGTGACCCTTGAGCCCTGCGCCATGTGCCTGGGTGCCATCATGCATGCCCGGGTAAAGCGTCTGGTCTTTGCAGCCCATGACCCCAAAACCGGGGCCCTGGGAGGGGCGGCCAGGCTCGATGACGCCCCGGTTTTCAAGCACCGGCTGACGGTAACAGGGGGCGTGATGGCCGCCGAGGCCGGCGCATTGCTGCGGGAATTTTTTGCCAGCCGTCGCTGATCAGTTTTCGGGTTCCTGGTCTTCCTCGGCCGCGCTCGAATCCTCATCGTCGGGTGGTTCCTGGGAATAGGCCAGGTAACGGTCCGAAGTGGCCCACTGCAAAACATCGTAATAGCTGCGAATGTTGTCCACGTAAATGACGGGTTCCCAACCGCGCGCATAGCCGCGTTTTAACTTGCTGTAATACTTCTTTTGCGCCAGCAAAGGCAGGCGCTGACGGACATCCGCCCAGCGATCGGGATTACCGCCCTGGCTCTCGGTGAGTATGCGCGCATCTTCCAGGTGCCCGAAGCCCACGTTGTAAGAGGCCAGCGCCATCCAGGTGCGGTCCGGTTCCGTGATGCGCTCGGGGATACGCCGGCGCATTCTCACCAGGTAGCGGGCACCACCCATGATGCTCTGGCGCGGATCCACGCGATCCTCGATGCCCAGCATCCGCGCGGTGGACTGGGTCAACATCATGATGCCGCGCACGCCGGTAGGAGACACCGCCCGGGGATTCCAGTGGGATTCCTGGTAGCCGATGGCGGCCAGCAGGCGCCAGTCGACGCCGGTGCTGCGTGCCGCCTCGATGAAATATTCCTGGTAGCGGGGCAGGCGGCTGTCGATGTGTTCCAGGAATCGCCGGGTGCCCACGTAGTCGAATTCGGTGGCATGCCCGTAAGCGCGCTCGATCAGTTGCGCGAGCCTGCCACTGCTTTTTAATTCATCGAAAAACGGCAAACTGGCCCGGTACAGGGAATCATCGAAGCCCGGCCTGAATGCCCAGGCCACTGGTTCCGGGTCTCCCAGGTCAAACGCCAGGCGAATCTCGGGATAGTAATAGCGACTGATATTGAATTCCGTGGAATCCGCTACCGTGTAGTCGATCTCGCCATTTTGCACCCTGAACAGGAGTTCCTCGCTGTCGGCATCGGGATCTTCGGTCCAGGTGAGGCCGGGATAATCAGGGGCAAACTCCCTGAGCAGCTCCGTGTGCCGGGTGTTGGCCATAACCACGAATTTGCCGTCTACCATGTCGGCGAGGCTGCGTGGCCGACGATTGCCCATGCGATAAATGACCTGTGGCATGACGTCCAGGTAGGCAGGACCGAAACGAAATCGCTCGCTGCGTTCCTCGGTAACGGTGAGCCCGGCGGCGGCCAGGTCTGCGCGACCATCGGCTACGCTATCCAACATCACCGAGAAATTACCCGGCACATAGATATTGAGCGCTACGCCCAGGTGCTCAGCGAACAGACTGGCCAGTTCGTACTCGAATCCCTGGGGCCCATCCGG
>JBFIQI010000057.1:0-14271 GCA_041609715.1 Gammaproteobacteria bacterium | reverse complement strand
GTACTGGTGGATGCCGGTAACGAAATCAATGCCACTTTGCGCGTTAACGGACAAAACGTAAAGCGCAAAGCCCCGGCCAAGCGCGCTCCTGCCAAAGGCAAGCGCACGGCCCGCAAGGCAACCACTGCCGCCAAGCGTAAAACAAAGAAAACGGCCGCAACCGTAAAGCGAACCGCGAAAAAGACCGCACGCAAGGCCCGCAAGGTAGCCTGATAGCAATGAGCAATCATTATTACGCCCTCTTCGGAGGGCGTTTTTTTTGCATGCGATTCCTGCACAGGCTGCCGGGGTCGCTATAATGGGCGCCAATCTTCGAGGCGGCGGATCTCGAATCTATAAGGATCCTTCATGAGCACCAAAAACAAAGATCTCAGCGACTGGGTCAATGAGATAGCAGCCCATACCAAACCCGCCGATATCCACTGGTGCGACGGCACCGATGAAGAGTTCTCGGACCTCGTCGGCGACATGCTGGAAGACGGCACCTTGCGGGAGCTCAATCGCGCCACTTTTCCGGGTTGTTACCTGCATCTTTCCCATCCATCCGACGTTGCCCGCGTGGAACATCTGACGTTCGTTTGTACCAGCGAAGAACAGGATGCCGGCCCCAATAACCACTGGATGGCACCGGACGCCGCCCACGAAAAAATCGACGCGCTTTTTGAAGGCTGCATGCAGGGACGCACGATGTATGTGATCCCGTACTGCATGGGTCCCATAGATTCTCCACTGGCTCGCTGCGGCGTGGAAATCACCGACAGCCCCTATGTGGTTGCCAACATGCGCATCATGACTCGCATGGGGCGGGCAGCCCTGGAGCGTATAGAGAGTGAAGGCCGGTTTGTTAAGGGCTTGCATTCCACCGGCGATCTTGACCCCGACCGGCGCTTCATCATGCATTTCCCCGAGGAACTCAGCATCAAGAGTTTTGGTTCGGGCTACGGTGGCAACGCGCTACTGGGCAAAAAATGTCACGCCCTGCGAATCGCCAGTTACCAGGCGCGCCAGGAGGGCTGGCTCGCCGAACACATGCTGATCCTGGGGCTGGAGAGTCCCGCTGGAGAGATTCACTACATCGCGGCCGCTTTTCCCTCAGCCTGTGGCAAGACCAACCTGGCCATGCTGGTACCGCCGGATTCTTACGAGGGCTGGAAAGTTACGACTCTGGGTGACGATATCGCGTGGCTGCATCCCGGTGACGACGGCCGGCTGTGGGCCATCAACCCGGAGGCCGGGTATTTTGGTGTGGTGCCGGGCACCAGTCCGAAAACCAATCCGCATGCCTACCAAATGATCCAGCACGACACCATTTTCACCAACGTTGCCACGACAGCAGACGACGAACCCTGGTGGGAAGGTCGACCGGACGGGCAACCTGTGACCAACTGGAAGGGCGAGCCTTGCGATTCCGACAGCGGTCCCGCGGCTCACCCCAATTCGCGCTTTACCGTATCCGCCAGACAAAACCCCAGTTTTTCTCCTGAGACCGAGAATCCCCGGGGCGTGCCCATCTCCGCCATCGTTTTTGGTGGCCGCCGACGCGAGACCGCACCACTGGTATACCAGGCGCGAGACTGGCGGCACGGCGTGCTGGTGGGCGCCGGCATGGCCTCGGAAACCACGGCCGCTGCCACCGGCGCTGTGGGTGTTGTGCGCCGTGATCCCATGGCCATGAAACCCTTCTGTGGCTATAACTTCGCAGATTACTGGTCTCACTGGCTGTCGTTCGACGAGAAACTCGACAAGCTGCCTGGTGTATTTCATGTCAACTGGTTTCGCCAGGATGCAAACGGACGCTTTTTGTGGCCGGGCTTTGGCGAGAATATCCGGGTTCTGCGCTGGATAGTGGAGCGCAGTCAGGGCGCCAGCAACGCCGTAGAGTCGCCAGTGGGTTGGCTGCCCAGGGACGGTAGCATCGATATCTCCGGGCTGGATATGGATGCGGATACGCTCAAAAATCTCACCAGCATCGACCGCCAGCAATGGCAGGCGGAAATCGCCGCTATTGGTGAATACCTGGCCAGCTACGGAGAACGCCTGCCCGAAGCGCTGCAACAGGAATACGAGCGTGTGCGTGACGCACTGGCCTGAGGTTCTGGCTCACGGCAACTGACTAAAAAGGTCGGGGCCGGCGCGATCCCGGCATTTTAGACAGCCGGTGCGCTTTAGTCTTCGCAGATAAAATAAATGGCGGTCGGGGAGTCGGGTTTTACCGACTTGCCAAGCCCGATAAAGCCTTCGCCCGACAGTTGCACCGAATCACGGCGCACGAACAGCTCCTTGCCCTGGTTATTCAGCACGAACGTGCCGTTGGTGCTCTGGTCCAGCAGGCGAAACTTGCCGCGTTTTAATTCGACCTGGGCATGCAGGCGGGAAATCAGGTGATTGTTCACCACCAGGTCACTGTCATCGGCACGACCGATGGCGACCAAAGGCCGGCTCTCGTCCACCTCGACCTCCTGGTTCTTGTAGCGCAGCACCATGCGGCCCCGCTTGCTTGCAGCAACCTCGTCCCAGGAGATGGACCGGATCATGCTGGTGGCGTCTTCCTTTTTCCAGATGACCTCGAACAGGGCCATCTGGTCGGTACGGCCCTTGATCTTGGCGAGATCGATCTGGCGCGCATTGGCCTGCCACTCCGGAGACAGCAGGTCCACCGTGGGGCTCGTGGTGATGATCTGCCCCGACTTGGCCTGGCTGGTCATGCGCGAGGCGATGTTCACCGCGTTACCAAACACATCCCTGGCTTCAACCATAGCGGGGCCATAGTGGCAGCCGATTCGAATCGTCACGGACTCGCCGTCGACGTTCAATTCGTCGGTTATGGACTCATGCATGCGTGCCGCTGCATTCATGGCATTGTCGACGCTCTCGAAGGTTGCCAGCAGTTCGTCACCCATGGTCTTGATGACCCGGCCTTCGTATTGCTGTACAGCCGCGGTCATCGTGTCCAGGCAAAAGTGTATGGTTTCGCGTGCCTTGGCATCACCAAGGACGTCGTACAGGCGAGTGCTGCCGACCACGTCGGAAAACAAGATCGCAAGTTCTTGTTCGTCGCTCATCGACTGCCTCGGATTTCCGACCCCCGCCATCATTCTTATTCCGTTTGATTGTACATAATACCGGGGCAGGCTCACAGCAAAACTACTGGACTCAACGCCTTATAAGTCACTTCTCAGCAACAATATAGACAATCCAGGCAGGATCGGCCTCGCCCTCCTCGACTGGCTCGAAGATTCCGTTGCCTTCCTCCTCGTCTTCATCCCATCCTTCCCAGTAAACCGTGGCCTTTTTGAAACCTGCCTCCAGCAGCAACTCCTGCAATTCCGGCAAGGTCCAGAAGCGCCACTCATAACTGAAGGCTTTTTTAAGCCGTGATTTGTCCGGGAATTTGAAGTGAATGTGACAAATCATGTTGGCGGTAACCGGATCGACCTTTTTCTGGTGCCATATGTAGGTAAAGCCGTCATGCTTGGTCTTTTCCTTACTTTCCTCGTGAGCCTCGGAACCGCCAAAGGCGTCCATCACCAGGATGCCGTCATCCGCCAGGTGTTCATGCACGCGCTTGAAGTAGGCCCGCATTGCATCCCGCGTTTTGAAAATCCAGTAGCTGAAATTCATGGCCACCGTGATATCCACCTTGGGCGTCTCGGCCTGCATGACATCGGCGGTCATGAGTTGGACGCGGCTGCGCGCTTCGGGCTGCAGCCTGGCGACATGGCGTTGCCGGCCCCATTCCTGCACCGATGCGTCAATATCCACACCGATGGCGGTGTTCTGAGGATCGCGGCTCACCCACTCGCAGCACTCGTTGGCGGTACCACAAAAATCTTCGCGCAGGCTCTTGGGCTTGCGCCCGCGCAGCGCCTGGAAGGTCTCCAGCAGAAAGTCGGTTTCCTGTTCTACATTCTGAACTGACTCTTCGTAAAGTTCGTGGATATCAGCTTTTTCCGCCATGGTGCGTTTGTCATGGGTCGGCTTGCGGTGAGCAAAAGCTCTGGACATATCTGCGGTTCCTTGTATTCGGGGAGAGGGGTCCCCTTTTTTGTGGGACCAATCATTGTAAATCATGTGTCGGGGCCCTGACAGGCTCTGTGGGAATCATCCGGCATCGCGTACAATACGCGCCCTTTAATCACGGGAGATTTGCATGCGATTTGTCGCCGCTGCATTAGCCGCCCTGTTCCTTGGCGCCTCGGTACTGTTTGCCGAGCAAGCCGACGAATCCGGGAAGCACGCGTCCGCGGCGCTCCCGGAAGCATTACTGGCGCGCGCCGCAGCCCTGCGGGATCGGGCGCTGGAGGAAAATCAGGCCTTTGATATCGTGCGCTCACTCACTGTTGAAGTGGGACCACGACTGGCCGGTTCCGAGGGCGACCGCGCGGCTGTGGCCTGGGCTCTCACCAAGCTCCGGGAGCTGGGTTTCGAGCATATCGCCACCCAGCCAGTGACGGTACCGCGCTGGGAGCGCGGCGATATTCGCGTGGCGATTACCGAACCTTATCCGCAGCAGCTGGTTGCGGCAGCGCTGGGCGGCAGCATTGGCACGCCCGCCAGCGGGATCACGGCGCCGGTGATTGGCTTCGAGAATCTCGACGAGCTGGAAAAAACACCCGCTACAAAAATTGCCGGGCATATCGTTTATGTCGGCGATCGCATGGCCCGCACCCAGGACGGCAGCGCTTACGGCACGGCGGTGAAAAAACGCAGCGATGGACCGGCGCTTGCGGCACGCAAGGGGGCGCGGGCCCTGCTGATCCGCTCGGCCGGTACTTCCAAAGCCCGCTTCGCCCATACCGGCGGTATCAGTTATGAAGCCGATGATCCTAAAGTGCCGGCAGCAGCATTGGCCAACGCCGATGCTGACATGCTGGAAGAACAGCTGAACAGCGGCCACCCGGTCAGCATTCACCTGATGCTCAGCGCCCGGGAACTGCCTGCGGAGCGGTCCGCCAATGTCATCGCGGAATTGCCCGGCAGCGAAGCCGGCGATGAGATCGTCTTGCTGGCAGCGCACCTGGACTCCTGGGATCTGGGTACCGGGGCCATCGATGATGGCGCGGGTGTTGCCGTGGTCATCGAAGCCGCGCGGCTGATCAGCGAGCTGCCCGAGGCGCCGCGTCGCACCATTCGGGTGCTGCTGGCAGCCAACGAGGAATTCGGCCTCTCAGGCGCCAAGGCTTATGCCGCAGCCAATAGGGAACAGCTCGGCAATCATGTCATTGGCTTCGAGGCCGATTTCGGCGCCGGCCGCGTCTATCAGCTGGCCTCGCGGGTGAAGGCCAGCGATCTGGAACTGGTAAAGGCCATGCACGCTGTGCTGGCACCGTTGGGTATATCGATGGGCGACAACCAGGCCGGCGGCGGCGCGGACCTGTCACCCATGCGCAAGCTGGGAATGGCGGTGCTGGCGCCCCGACAGGACGGTAGTGAATACTTCGACTATCACCACACGGCCGACGACACCCTGGACAAGATTGACCACCAAAACCTGAATCAGAACGTAGCGGTCTACGCAGCCCTGGCTCTGCTGGCAGCCGACATGCCGGCACGCTTTGCGACCCGGGAACCGGAAGCCGATACAAAGTAGCAACGACGCCGGGCGCCAACATCAGCGTGGCTGGATTCTGTGGCTGGTCGCACCGGTGTAGGTACTTTTACGAATTGGACTGGGGGTATGGGCGACTCAAACTGGCCGCTCAATAACTGTTGAAATTTCATGTGATTGCGCTCTGACCGCACGGGTTTGCTGCGCATCGGCATGGGTCGGAAAACGAGCGGCGAGACATGACACGGAAACAGCCAGATCTTACGCCAGCCGCCGATCTCAAGCGTCACGAGCAGGGTACCGGTCCGGTGCGCAGGCGCCGGCCCGTCTATGTCGATTTCCTGCCACCGTGCAACAATGCCTGCCCCGCGGGTGAGAATATCCAGGCATGGCTGGCCGAAGTGCGGGCCGGCAACTACGAGACCGCCTGGCAAACCCTGGTGGCCGACAATCCGCTGCCGGCCATACACGGCAGAGTCTGCTACCACCCCTGCGAAGACGCCTGCAATCGCAGCCATATCGACACCACCGTAAACGTGCATGCCATCGAACGTTTCCTGGGCGACCTGGCGCGGGAAAAGGGCTGGATACCGGCTATCACATCGCCACCGTCAGGCCAGCGCATACTGGTCATCGGCGCCGGCCCCAGCGGCTTGTCCGCTGCTTACCACCTCACTCGTCTCGGCCACCAGGTGGAGATCCACGAGGCTGGGCCGCTGGCCGGCGGCATGATGCACTTCGGCATTCCTGCCTACCGGCTGCCCCGGGATGTGCTCAGGGACGAAATCCGGCGCATCGAAGCAATGGGCGTAAAGCTGGTGCTGAATCACAAGGTCGAGGATGTGCTGGCGGAAAAACAGGCGGGAAATTTTGCCGCGGTGTTCGTCGCTGTCGGCGCGCATCTGGCCAAGAAAGTGGATATACCCGCACGCGATGCAGGCCAGATACTCGACGCTGTCACGTTCTTGCGGGACGTCGAATCCGGCACCCAGCCCGTGCTGGGTCGACGCGTTGCCATTTATGGCGGCGGCAACACGGCTATGGACGCCGCCCGCACCGCCAGGCGACTCGGCGTGGACGAAGCGCTGATCATCTATCGTCGCGACCAGGAACATATGCCCGCGCACGACTTCGAGGCGGAGGAAGCCCTGGCAGAGGGCGTCAAGATCAACTGGCTGCGCACCATCAAGGAAATTGATCAGACCAGTTTCAAAGTCGAGATTATGCGCATCGAAGACGGGCGGCCCGTGGGCACCGGCGAATTCGAAACCCTGGAGGCCGATTCCCTCATACTCGCTTTGGGCCAGAACACCGATACGGGTTTCCTGCGTCAGGTCCCGGGCATCGAATTTGAATGGGACGGCACCGTGA
Source organism: Gammaproteobacteria bacterium (assembly GCA_041609715.1). GTDB lineage: Bacteria > Pseudomonadota > Gammaproteobacteria > Steroidobacterales > JABDLF01 > JABDLF01. The sequence goes on along the minus strand of JBFIQI010000057.1, from coordinate 7,352 downwards.
TCGTAGGTCCCGACATGATGACCGGCGCCAGGGGTATTTTTGCAGGCGGTGACATGGTGCCCAGCGAACGCACGGTGACGGTGGCCGTGGGGCACGGCAAGAAAGCGGCGCGCTATATCGACGGCTTTCTGCGCAACCAGCCTTACCAGGCTGCGGCCAAACATCCGCTGGTGGGCTTCGAACGACTGCACATGTGGTACAAGACCCATGCGCCCCAGAGCCAGCAAGCGCACCTGCCGGTTGCCGAGGCCACCCGGGGATTCGACGAAATCGTGGCCGGCCTGACCCGCAGCGAGGCCAGGTTCGAAGCAGAGCGCTGTCTGTCCTGCGGCAATTGTTTCGAATGCGACGGATGTTATGCGGCCTGCCCGGAAGACGCGGTCATCAAGCTGGGCAAAGGCAAACGCTACCGTTTCGATTACGAGGCCTGCACAGGTTGCGCCGTGTGCTTCGAACAGTGCCCTTGCCACGCCATCGAAATGGCCTCGGAACCGCCAACCGGCAACCCATCGCCGCCTGCAAGCTAGCAAACCCTCGCCGGAACCTGTTCATGCCTGAGATCAAGAATCCCGTTACCCTCGATGGCAATGAAGCGGCCGCCTATGTCGCCTATCGCGTCAACGAGGTGTGCGCCATCTATCCCATCACGCCCTCTTCGCCCATGGCCGAGCTGGCCGACGAGTGGAGTGCCCGTGGCATCCCGAATATCTGGGGCAACATTCCCGAGGTGATCGAAATGCAAAGCGAGGGGGGTGCCGCCGGGACCGTCCACGGCGCTTTGCAAAGCGGCTCGCTGACCACCACCTTTACGGCCTCCCAGGGCCTGATGCTGATGCTGCCCAACATGTACAAGATCGCCGGTGAACTGACCTGCGCCGTGTTTCATGTGGCGGCCCGCTCCCTGGCCGCCCAGGCGCTGTCCATCTTCGGTGATCACAGTGACGTGATGGCGGCCCGCACCACCGGTTTTGCCTTGCTGGCCTCGGCCTCGGTGCAGGAAGCACACGACATGGCGCTCGTTACCCAGGCTGCGAGCCTGCAATCCCGGGTGCCCTTCGTACACTTTTTTGATGGCTTTCGCACCTCCCACGAAGTCAACAAGATAGATCTCCTAAGCGATGCGCAGATTCGCGCCATGATCGACGATGAATGGCTGCGGGCGCATCGTCAGCGCGCACTGAACCCCGATCACCCCGTCGTTCGCGGCACGGCACAGAATCCGGACGTGTACTTCCAGGCACGAGAGACCGTCAATCCCTTTTATGCGGCTCTGCCAGACTGTGTGCAGAAAGTCATGGACCAGTTTGCGGCTCTGACCGGACGTCATTACCGCCTGTTCGATTATTTCGGCGCACCCGATGCCGAGCGGGTCATTGTGATCATGGGGTCCGGCGCCGAGACGGTTCGCGAAACCGTAGCCATGCTGCAGGCCGAGGGCGAGAAAGTCGGGGTGTTGCAGGTGCGGCTGTATCGACCGTTTGCTGCCGGTCACTGCGTGGCGGCCCTGCCCGACAGCGTGCGCCGCATCGCCGTGCTGGATCGCACCAAGGAACCGGGCGCCGCCGGCGAACCCCTGTACCAGGACGTCATCACCAGCCTCGCCGCGGCCTTCAGTGACGGTCATCGGGACCGGCTGCCCCGGGTAATCGGCGGTCGTTACGGATTGTCCTCCAAGGAATTCACTCCCGGGATGGTGCGCGGCGTATTCGACCTGTTGCAGCAGGAGAAACCGAAGCGGTCCTTTACCGTGGGCATCAAGGATGATGTTTCCGGTACCAGCATCGATTACGACCCTCACTTTTCGCCCAACGAGCAGCAACTGACCCAGGCGCTGTTTTATGGGCTGGGCGCGGATGGCACGGTGGGAGCCAACAAGAACACCATTAAAATCATTGGTGAAAATACCGATCTTTACGCCCAGGGTTACTTCGTCTACGACTCCAAGAAATCCGGGGCCATGACGATTTCACATCTGCGCTTCGGGCCCGAACCCATCGAGAAACCCTACCTGATCCGCCAGGCCGATTTTGTTGCCTGTCATCAATACGCCTTTGTGGAACGCATGGATCTGCTCGGCCAGGCCCGGGATGGCGCGACTTTCCTGCTCAACAGCCCATACCCGCCCAACCAGGTCTGGGAGCGCCTGCCCCGACCGGTTCAGCAGGCGCTGCTCGACAAGCACCTGCGATTTTTTGTCATCGATGCGGACGCGGTTGCCCGGGAAAGCGGCATGGGTCGGCGCATCAACACCATCATGCAGGCGTGTTTTTTTGCACTGTCCGGGGTCCTGCCGCGCGCTACCGCCATTGCCAGCATCAAGGCTGCCATCGAGAAAACCTACGCCCGCAAAGGCGCGTCGGTACTCAACAAAAATTTTGCGGCAGTCGACGCCGCCCTGGACCACCTGCATGAAGTGGCGGTTCCCGGGCAGGTGAGCAGCGAGGTGGAGTTTCCGCTGCCGGTGCCGGAACACGCGCCGGAATTCGTGCGCCGCGTGACGGCAAGGATGATGCAGGGCCTGGGTGACGAAATCCCGGTCAGCGAATTACCCATTGACGGCACCTTTCCTTCCGGCACCACGCGCTGGGAAAAGCGCAATATCTCCGAGCGTGTGCCGCTCTGGGATTCGGATCTTTGCGTACAGTGCGGTAACTGCAGTTTCGTCTGCCCCCACAGCGTGATCCGCGCCCGGTTTTTTCACCAGGCTTGCCTGGACTCTGCGCCGCCTTCTTTTGCTTCTTCACCGGTGAACGCGCGTGGTTTCCCGGAAACCCGCTACGCCCTGCAAATCTATGCCGAGGACTGCACCGGATGCGAACTGTGCGTGGAAGCCTGTCCCGCCGTCGATCCGGCCGACAGTTCGCGCAAGGCCATCAACATGGCCGCCAAGGATCCGGATCCGGATGAATCCCGCAAGCAGGTGGCCTTTTTCGAGTCGCTGCCGGTCAATGACCGTGCCAGCGTCGATTTTGCCCGGGTGCAGGGCACGCAGTTCCTGCAACCGCTGTTTGAATTCAGCGGTGCCTGCGCCGGCTGCGGGGAGACGCCTTACGTGCGCCTGCTCTCACAACTGTTCGGCGACCGTCTGCTGGTGGCCAACGCCACCGGTTGCTCATCCATTTACGGCGGCAACCTGCCCACCACGCCATGGACGGTCAACGGCGAAGGCCGGGGACCCGCGTGGTCCAACTCGCTGTTCGAAGACAATGCCGAATTCGGGCTGGGCATGCGGGTGAGCATCGACAAGCAAACCAGGATTGCCCATGACCTCTTGCAAAACCTGCGGGAGCGACTGGACGCCAAGTTGGTGGATGAATTGCTGGCGGCACCCCAGGTACTGGAATCGGATCTTGCTGCCCAGCGCGAGCGCGTCGCACAGCTCAAGGTCGCGCTGCTGGCCATGGACGACGAGCCATCGGCGGTGAACCTGCTGTCGGTGGCTGATAATTTCGTGAGACGCAGCGTCTGGCTGGTGGGCGGCGATGGCTGGGCTTACGACATCGGATCGGCGGGGCTCGACCATGTGCTGGCCAGCGGCCGCGATGTGAATGTGCTGGTGCTGGATACCGAGGTCTATTCCAATACCGGCGGCCAGATGTCCAAGGCCACGCCCACCGCCGCGGCTGCCAAGTTTGCCGCTGCCGGCAAGCGCGTGGGCAAAAAAGACCTGGCCATGCAGGCCATTTCCTATGGCAATGTCTACGTGGCGCAAATCGCCATGGGGGCCAATCCGCAGCAGACCCTGCTGGCCCTGCGCGAGGCCGAAGCTTACCCGGGGCCCTCACTGGTGCTGGCATACAGTCACTGCATCGCCCACGGCATCGACATGACCAAGGGACTCGATCAGCAAAAACGGGCGGTTGCCAGCGCCTATTGGCCGCTGATCCGCTACAACCCGGTGCTGCGTGAAATCGGCGGCAATCCCTTTGTGCTGGACTCGCCGCGCCCGACCATCAAGTTGAGGGACTACGCGTATCGGGAGCTGCGCTACAAGGTGCTGACGCAGACGCGCCCCGAAGAAGCCGAAAAACTGATGCAGCTGGCCCAGGAACTCGTCGACCTGCGCTGGCGAAACTACGAAGACATGGCCACTTATGGGGCTGCGGATTTCAGCCCCTCGATGCCTGCCGGTCAGGGCGACACCACCGGCGCCAAGCCGTGACAGCCAGTTATGACAGAGAAGCACGACCATGACCATTCAACTTGATACCCGTTATCTCGGGCTTGATCTCAAATCACCCATCGTGGTTTCGGCCTGCCCGCTGTCGGCACGCATCGAAAACATCGTGCACATGGAAGACGCGGGGGCCGGTGCGGTGGTGCTGTTTTCTCTTTTCGAGGAACAGATCAATCGGGAAGCCGCCCTGCTCGAAGAGGTCGAACAGGCGACCGACACTTTCGCCGAGGCCGGCGACTTTTTCCCCGCCGCGGACGCCTACGAGCTGGGCAGCGCCCGTTACCTGGAACTCATACGTACGGCCAAGGAGCGCGTCGATATACCGGTGATTGCCAGCCTGAACGGGATCAGCCCGTCCGGCTGGATCGAATATGCCGGACAGATGCAGGAAGCGGGCGCCGATGCGATCGAGCTGAACATTTTTTACCTGCCCACAGATACCGACATCACCGGCAACGAAGTCGAGCAGCGTTACTTGCGGATCGTGCACCAGGTGACCGAAGCCGTCACGATTCCGGTGGCCATGAAGATCAACCCCTACCTGAGTGCCACCGGCCATGTGGCCAAGGAAATGGCCGCCATCGGCGCCCGGGGGCTGGTACTGTTCAACCGCCTCTACCAACCGGACTTCGACATCGAGCGGCTGCGCATCAGTAGCGATATTAAACTGAGCGAGCCCAATGAAATTCGCCTGCCATTGATGTGGATCGCGGCACTGTACGGGCGCCTGGACGTCTCGCTGGCCGCGACCACCGGTGTCCAGGGCGGCAAGGAAGTCGCCAAGTACCTGCTGGCGGGCGCCGACGTGGCCATGACGGCGTCGGCGCTGTACAAACATGGCATCGACCACCTGCGCACCATGGAGCGTGAGCTGACGGATTGGATGGAGCGCAAGCAGTTTGCTTCAGTGGACGCTTTCCGCGGTGCGCTGAGCCAGCAGAATATTACTGACACCAGCGGCTACGAGCGCGCCAACTACATCAGGATACTGGAGTCTGCCAAAGCGACGACGAATTGACGCGCAAGCGTTGGCTCTCGCGTTCGCCAGGGTAGCGTCCGCCCGGTTTCCGACCAACATCAGGCTGCGACATGCATGCTTGCCAGCGCCGCCTCCAGAACCTCTGGTCCTGAATCTTCCCGGTGCGCATGTTCGCTGAGGTAGCGGCGCCACCGTCTGGCACCCGGCTGGCCCGCAAACAAGCCCAGCATATGCCGGGTAATTGAATTGAGACGCACGCCGCTGGCCATTTGCGCCTCGATGTAGGGCAGCATGGCCTGCACCACCGCCTGCCGGGAAGGTTTGCTGGCGCTGTCACCAAAGACTCTGCGATCCACATCCGCCAGCAGGTATGGGCTGTTGTAAGCCGCGCGTCCCATCATCACGCCGTCGAAATGCGCCAGCTGTTTTTGCACGTCGCCAAGACTGACGATGCCGCCGTTTACAATGATCTCCAGTTCGGGAAAATGCTGCTTGATATCTCGCACCCGCTGGTAATCCAGCGGCGGTATTTCCCGGTTTTGCCTGGGACTCAGTCCGCTCAGCCAGGCCTTGCGCGCATGAATGACAAGTGTCTCGCAACCGGCGGCGGCAACCAGCCTGACAAAACGCGCCAGGAATTCGAAACTGTCGTGTGCATCGATTCCAATGCGGGTCTTTACGGTGACCGGCACGGCTACCTGCTCATGCATGGCGGCGACGCATTTGGCCACCAGCTCGGGCTCGGCCATCAGGCAGGCACCAAAGCGCCCCGACTGCACGCGGTCGCTGGGACAACCCACGTTCAGATTGATTTCCTGGTAGCCCGCCCGCTCCCCGAGCTGTGCGGCCCGGGCCAGCATGACGGGATCGCTGCCGCCCACCTGCAAAGCCACCGGGTGCTCCGCCGGGTCGAAAGCCAGCAGACGATCGGGATCGCCGTGGGTCAGCGCAGCCGCAGTCACCATTTCGGTATAAAGCAGCGTGCGGCGCGTGAGCTGACGCATGAAATACCGGCAGTGGCGATCCGTCCAGTCCATCATGGGAGCCACGCAGAAGCGTCGCGCTGGTTGCAGCGTTTGACTCATCCGGTAAGACGGCCTGGCGGCGGTTTCAGAAACCGGCCTGGGTTTCCTCGATAAGAAAATCCACCACCGCTTTCAGCGCCTCATCCTGAGAAGCGCCATTTTCTTTGGCCTTGTTGAATACTGCCACCTGGCGATGGGCACTGGTGCCGCGTCGCAGAATTTCCCGCAGGCTTTCCACTTCGCGAACACAGTCCAGTCTTACGGCGTCCTCGTGGATCAGTTCCAGCAACTCTTCCAGCATCTCGTCGTGGGGCACCACCTGGCCTTTGCCGAAGTCCACCAGGCCTTCATCAAAACTGTAACGCATGGCCCGCCAGCGGTTTTCCATGATCAGCAGGTTGGCATATTCGCGCCAGCGCTGGTTGTTACGCCGCAGGCGCCACAGCATGGACAGGATGCACACGGTGGCCGCTGCCAGCGCCACCGCATCGTCGAGACGCGTGCAGATATCCGTGACCCTCATTTCCAGGGTGGGGTAGCGCGCGCTGGGGCGCATGTCCCACCAGATCTTGGTGGGATCATCGAGGATGCCGGCGTCTTTCATGATTTCGAGGTGGCGCTGATACTCCCGGTAGCTATCGAAGCGCTCCGGCAAACCCGTGCGCGGCAGTGCGTCGAAGACGGTAAGACGATACGACTTGAGACCGGTATCGTGTCCTTCCCAGAAAGGCGACGAACAGCTCAGCGCCAGCAGGTGCGGCAGGAAATACGCAAACTGGTTCAACAGGTCGATACGCAGGTCGTTATCGCCGATACCCACGTGCACGTGCATGCCGCAGATCAGCAGTCGCCGCGCGGCGGCCTGCATCTCCCGGCTCAGGCGCTCATAACGCTCCTTGTCGGTCTGCTTTTGTTCGGTCCACACCGCAAACGGATGGGTGGATGCCGCAATGGGTGCGAGACCATGCTCATCGGCGACTTCGGCGATGCCCCGGCGCAGCCGCGCCAGCTCCTGGCGGGCTTCCTGAACGTTCTTGCAGACGCGTGTGCCCACCTCGATCTGCGCCCGCAGGAACTCAGGAGCCACCTGGTTCTCCATGCGTTTTTGCGCCTTCTCCATCATGCTGGCGGGCGGATCACCGGCAAGGTTTCTGCTGACCTTGTCGACCAG
>JBFIQI010000056.1:0-14303 GCA_041609715.1 Gammaproteobacteria bacterium | reverse complement strand
GGGCGCACCATGACACCCTGGCGGCGCGCGTCCTGTACCAGTTGCGCCGGTGCGTAAAATCCCATCGGCTGGCTATTGATGAGTGCCGCGGTAAAAGCAGCAGGTTCGTGACATTTAAGCCAGGCCGAGACATAAACCAGCAGGGCAAAACTGGCAGCGTGAGATTCGGGAAAACCGTATTCGCCAAAGCCCTTGATCTGGTTGAATACCTGGCAGGCAAACTGTTCCGCATAACCTCTTGCCAGCATGCCCGAGATCAGCTTCTCTTCGAAAGGGCCAAGACCACCGCGACGTTTCCACGCAGCCATGGCCCGGCGCAGCTGGTCGGCTTCGCCCGCCGAAAATCCCGCCGCCACCATGGCAAGATGCATGACCTGTTCCTGGAAGATCGGCACGCCCAGAGTCCGCTCCAGCACTTTCTGCACCTCGGCGCTGGGATAGGTCACCGGCTCCAGCCCCTGACGACGCCGCAGGTAAGGGTGCACCATTTCACCCTGGATGGGGCCTGGCCGCACAATGGCCACCTCGATCACCAAATCGTAATAACAGCGCGGCCTGAGGCGCGGAAGCATGGCCATTTGTGCCCGCGACTCGATCTGGAATACGCCCATGGTCTCGCCCCGGGACACCATCTCGTAAACCTGCGGATCTTCCGCCGGTACGCTGGCGAGACTTAACTGCCGGCCGCTGTACTCCCGGATCAGGCCGAAGCTGCGGCGGATGGCTGACAGCATGCCGAGACCGAGCACATCAACCTTGAGCAGACCGAGATCATCGAGATCATCCTTGTCCCACTGGATAACCGTGCGTTCCTCCATGGCTGCATTTTCCACGGGCACCAGTTCTGCCAGCGCCCCGCGGGAGATGACAAAACCACCCACATGCTGGGAAAGATGCCGCGGGAAACCCATCAACTCGCGCACCAGCGTCAGCAGGCGCCGCATCACCGGGCTGGCCGGATCGAAACCCGCCTCGCGGATACGCTCGTCATCGATCGAACCATCACGACGCCAGCGCATGGTACGCGCCAGACGATCCACTGCCACCGGATCCAGTCCCAGCGCTTTGGCCACATCGCGCATGGCGCTGCGACCCCTGTAGCAGATCACTGTTGCAGCCAGCGCTGCTCTTTCCCGCCCATATTTTGCATACAGGTACTGGATGACTTCCTCACGCCGCTCATGTTCAAAATCCACATCTATATCCGGTGGCTCATTGCGCTCTTTGGAAATAAAACGCTCGAACAACATGGCCATGCGCGCAGGATCCACTTCGGTGATGCCAAGACAGAAACACACCGCAGAATTGGCTGCCGAGCCGCGACCCTGACACAGGATGCCGCGGGCTCGTGCAAAGCGCACGATGTCATATACAGTCAGAAAATATGGCTCGTAGCCAAGCTCGCTGATGAGCGCAAGTTCGTGACGAATCTGTTTCTGCACCACAGGCGCAACACCTCCGGGCCAGCGCCGACGCATGCCCTCCAGGGTCAGGCGCTCAAGATATGCGGCAGGGCGTTCACCCGCCGGTACCAGTTCATCCGGGTACTCATAGCGCAATTCAGCCAGCGAAAACTCGCAGCGCTCGGCGATGCGCAGGGTTTCCTCGAGCAGGGATGCCGAATAAATGCAGGCGAGGCGCCGGCGGGGACGCAGGTGTCGCTCACCGCTCGCATACAGCTTCAGCCCCGCCGCAGCCACCGTAGTGTTCTCACGAATTGCTGTCAGCGTGTCTTGCAAAGCGCGGCGTCCGCGTGCATGCATGTGCACATCACCACAGGCCACCATCGGCAGACCGCAATGTGTCGACAGCGCCGACAGCTTTTTAAACTTTGTGCGGTCGTCACCCTCGGCGAGCAACTCCACGCCAAGCCAGGCCCGCCCCCGGAAAACCTGCGCCACCCAGCATGCCTGCTCGCCGGCCTGCTCTTTGCGGGCAGTGGGAATATGAATCACCAGGCAGCCCGGCAAGCCATTGTCGAAGTCCTCGCGGTTCAGCAGATATTCTCCCTTGGCAGCCGCACGCCGGCCGCGGGTAATGAGCGCACATAGCTGACCGTAGGACTTGCGATCAGTGGCCAGCACCACGAGATGTGTTCCATCGGCGAGGCGCATCTCGCTACCGATGATGAGCTGTATGCCGGTATCTCTGGCCGCAACATGGGCCCGCACGACGCCGGCAACCGAACATTCATCGGTGATGGCGAGTGCCGAGTAACCCAGCTGCGCAGCGCGTGCCACCAGCTCTTCCGGATGCGATGCACCACGCAGAAAGGTGAAGTTGCTGAGACAGTGCAGCTCAGCATAAGCCGGCACTGCCGGCATCACGCAAATATGCCGTGCAGGTACCAGTCGCGCGCGCCGCGACGTTCCCGGAAGACCCACAGGCAAACCCCGTTAGCCGTACGCATGCGATAGTAATCGCGCGCCACATCCCGCCCGTCCCACCAGCCGGTTTCGATACGTTCCGGTCCAGACTCCGGATACAGCGGCCCGTCGAGCCGGGGACGACCGGCGTGACTGGCAAGACGGCGCGGTTCGTCCAGCAGCCAGAACGGCCGCGACTTATGCGACGACAATTCGCTGTCACAACCCGGCTCACTCACTCGCCAGGCTGACTCGGGACGATGCTCGGGAACCAGGCACAAACCGTACACGGCTTCGGTGCCGAGCCGTGAGCGCAGACGGTCCACCAGCATGCTGGCGGTCGCCGGCGTCCCGCTTTGGCGTTCGCGCTGCTGGAACAAATTTTCCGGTGCCCGTATCAGACTGCGCAGCCTGTCACTCCAAAGTTGCACCGCTATCACCGGCGCCGCCAGAGTTTCACGCTCCAGGCATTCTGTGAGCACTCCCAGCAAGTGCCGGGAATCGCGCTCTTCCTGTAAAAGATGCACCGTTAACCGGCTGTCAGAACCCTGTTCGTGTTCCAGCTGCAAATGTAATTGCCGTATGCCGGCCTGGCGCGCACGCAGAAAGCCGGCGAGTTCGCGCACCAGTCGCGCCAGCGCATGCAACAAGGGACCATGCCGGTCCACGGCTGCCGGCAGTTCCAGGCGTCCTCGGTAATGCTCCGGCGGCTGCCATCGAGGCCGCGGGTCAGCCGCGCGGGCCAGTGCCTGATCAAGCTCCTGCAAATAAACCGGGCCCATGCGCCGGCCAAAACCATCTCTGGGCAGCCGCAGGCAGTCCCTCAGCTGGCGTACGCCCATATCGCGCAGGCTGCGCCTGAGCTTGTCCGGCCAGCCGGTGGCTGCCAGGGGCAACACCCCCAGGCGTGCCGGTAAACTGGCGTTATCGGAAACGCTTACCGCCTGCCCGGCACGGGCAAACCACAGGGCCGCCCGGGGCGTTGGCGCCACCGCCAGGCAGGCCGAGTACCCCAGGCTCGTGCAACCGTCCCTCACCTGGCTGCCGAGGGCAGACAAACCTCCAAACAGGCGCAGGCTCCCCAGTATTTCCAGCAGCACGTGATCATCGGAATCGCTGTGCACGTGAGGTGTGAACTGCCCGGCCCAGTTCATCAGCCGATGGCGTGCCGCCCGTTCCAACCCGGCATTGCGAGGCCTGATCAACAACCCGGGCGCCAGCGCCAGGGCCGAATTCAGCGACTGACCCGAGCGCACGCCCCGGGCCGCGGCTGCGGAATTGCATACCAGCACCCGCTGCTGACTGCCCTCGCCCTCACTGACCGCGAAAGCCTGGCCGGGCTTAGCCGGTTGTGCAAAAACCTCCAGCGGTAGCTGGAACAGATACAGGCACAACCACAGGGTCTGCGGTTGCGTCGCCACCGGCATGGCGACGCGGGGTGGTTTTGGCGGTTCCCCGCCGGCCTGCGCGGGCAGCGCGTCGTCGAACAGGGGCAGGGACCGGCCGCGATACGCCATGCTGGGCAGACTTCAGCACAAATGAGCGCGGGTAATACGGGTCGGCCGACCGCCTCGCACCTTGAGCAAATCGAAATACGTCGCGTCTTCGTCGCTCACCAGACGCAAACGTACTGCCGCCGGCGAGGCCTCGCGGCGTACGCGATCGGGACGAAACACAACGCCCCAGCAAGGTCCTTCTTCCGCCGCCAGCTGCAACCGCCGGAGATGCCTGGCATCGGCCTGTTCGGACCACAACAACACCGCCCGGCAGGTACCCGAACGCATGGCCTGCTCCGCTGCCCACAGGGCATCATGGCTGCGCCGGGTGCGTACCATGAGCACCCGCGACAGATCGAGTCCCGCCGTGGCCAGCGCGGGCGCATAGGGAATATGCGGCGGTGAAATCCAGGTCAGCCAGTAGGCCTCGTCTTCGCGTGTATCCACGCGACACAAATGCCTGAGCACCGGGGTGACCAGTTGTAACTCCGCACCGCCAAAACAGGTGACAAGAATTTCGTTCAAGGCCCGGTCCGGCCAACCACCACCGGGCAGGCAGGCATCCAGTTCCGGGTAACCCGTGGCCAGCACCGGCGCAGCCGTGGCAGCCGTCGCATCCAGGCGAAAAATGCGTGGATGGGCGAGCAGGTTTTCCGGCAGCGAACTCACTGCAGGGTACGCCGGGAAATACCATTGCGTAGCACGCCCACCACCACGCCTTCGATCACCAGGGGGGTACGGGTCAGATCAATACGGATCGGGGCAAAGTCAGGATTCTCGGGCAACAGCCATACCTGGCTGCCCTCCTGGCGGTAGCGCTTGACCGTGACCTCGTCTTCCAGGCGCGCCACCACGATCTGGCTGCTGCGGATATCCGGGGTGCGGTGCACGGCCACCAGGTCGCCGTCCAGGATGCCGGCGTCGCGCATACTCATGCCATGCACCTGCAGCAGATAATGAGGCCGTGGATTAAACAGCTGCGGATCCAGCTGATAACGTGCCTCGATATGCTCTTCGGCGAGCATGGGGCTGCCGGCCGCCACCCGGCCCACCAGGGGCACGCCGCCGGCTTCCCGCAGACGGATGCCCCGGGAAGCGCCGGGGATCAGTTCAATGGCACCCTTGCGCTTGAGGGCCCTGAGATGCTCCTCAGCGGAATTGGGGGACTTGAAACCCAGTGCCTTTGCGATCTCCACACGCGTAGGCGGAATCTCGTTTTCCTCTATAAACTCTTGAATAAAATTAAGAATTTCTGACTGACGCGGGGTTAATTCTGCCATGATCACGGGTTCCTGTATAAATACCCAAAAGTACTGTGATTATATACAGGATTGAGCATCGCGCAAGCCGGTTTTCATTGCGGCCTGACAACACCCGTGTTATATCGAACCACGGATACCAGGATCGGGACCGGCGGGTCCCGCATAACAAAGACAAGCCGAACCGATGCCAGGACACCGCAGCGCCACCGCGCTCATACCGACACTCTGCGCCAATAACCGGAGCAAGCCCAATGCCTGCTGCGCCTGACGTTCATGGCCTTGCCACCCTGGCCCTGACCGCATTCGCATTCTTTCTGTTCACCCGGGACCGGGTGCCACTGGAAACCTCCAGCCTGCTGATCCTCATTGCCCTGGTGCTGGGCTTTCAGCTCTTTCCCTACGAAAACGCCGATGGCCCCCTGTCGCCAGCCAGTTTTTTCCAGGGCTTCGGTCACGAAGCACTGGTCGCTATATGCGCCCTGATGATCATCGGCAAAGGTATTGAAAGTACCGGCGCTCTCCGGCCCCTGGCCATGTTGATGGCGCGCCGCTGGTCCGACATGCCCAAACTGTCTTTTCTGCTGGTGCTGCTCAGCACGGCGATACTGAGTGCTTTCCTGAATAACACGCCCATCGTAGTAATCCTGTTGCCGGTACTCATCAGCGTCGCCATCCGCAACCAGTTCTCGGCTTCGCGCATTCTCATGCCAATGGGCTTTGCCACTTTGCTGGGCGGCATGGCCACCACCATTGGCACCTCTACGAATCTCCTGGTTATTGCGATCTCCGCAGACCTGGGCATGCGCCGCCTGGAAATGTTCGACTTTGCCCTGCCGGTCCTGATCGCCGGCAGCGTAGGCATTTTCTACCTGTGGCTGATAGCGCCGCGCATGCTGCCACAGCGCGATGCGCTCTTGTCAGACACCTCGCCGCGGGTTTTTGATGCCGTTCTGCATATCAAGGAAGACGGCTTTGCCGATGGCAAGACGCTGAGTGAAGTCCTGGCACGCACTGATGATCGTATGACTATCAAGCGAATTGGGCGGGGCAATACCCTGTCGGTTACGCGCCTGCCCTCGGTAAAGCTGCGCGCCGAGGATCGACTGTTCGTCAGCGACACCAGCGACAATCTGAAGGAATTCGAACAACTGATTGGCGCCAGCCTGCATAACGTATCTGACGAAGCCAATCCGGTATCGGAAGATCGACCGCTGGAGCCTGGTGAGCAACAGCTCGCCGAGGTCGTGGTGACCGCTGGCTCCATCCTGGAAAACTGGACCCTCAAGAAGGCCCGCTTCGCCGAACGTTACCAGGCCCTGATTCTTGCCATTCACCGGGCCAAGAAACCCATCACGGAAACCGGCGGTCATCTTGGCGATGTGACGCTGCAGTCCGGTGACGTGCTGCTCATGCAGGCCAGCCGCGATCGTATCGAGGAAATGAAGCGCAGCGGTCGCATGCTGGTGCTGGACGGCACGGTACGCCTGCCCCACACCCGCAAGGCACCCACCGCACTGGCAATCATGTTTCTGGTGGTCGCATTGGCGGCCACCGGCATATTGCCAATTTCTGTCAGCGCCCTGGCCGGCGTCGGCCTGATGCTGGTAACCCGCAGCCTCAGTTGGACAGACGCTGCCAGCGCACTGAGCATCCCGGTCGTTCTGATTATCGTGGTCAGCCTGGCCCTGGGTAACGCCCTGCTGGCAACGGGTAGCATCGAGTACGTAGCGCAGCTGTTCGTGTCGCTCATCGGTAACCTGCATCCAAACCTGATTCTGAGCGGCTTGATCCTGTTGCTGTCCATCATCACCAACGTGGTCTCCAACAATGCCGCAGCCGTGATCGGCACCCCCATTGCGTTCAGCATGGCCCAGCAGCTGGGCCTGCACCCTGAACCTTTTGTGCTTGCGGTATTGTTTGGTACCAATATGAGTTACGCCACGCCCATCGGATACCAGACCAATCTGCTGATTTTTGGCGCCGGCGGATATCGCTTCAGCGATTTCATCAGGGTTGGCGTGCCCCTCACCCTGATTATGTGGGCAGCCTTTTCTCTGATCCTGCCGGTTTTTTATCCGTTCTGATCGGTGCCTGTGGGCAGCAGCAGGCTGACGGTTGTGCCGCGGCGAAATTCGCTTTCTACGAAAATATACCCGCCGTGTAGCTCCATCACTTCTTTGACCAGGCTCATGCCCAGGCCGGTTCCCGGTATGGCGCCGGAACTGTCCGCCCGGTAGAAGCGCTCGAATATTCGCTCGAGCTGCTCGGGTTTCATACCGATTCCCTGGTCGGAAATGACAATTTTGACGAACTGCCTGTCATCCATTTCCTGCAACGAGGTGCTCAGCCTTATATCGCCCCCTTGCGGGGAGTACTTATAGGCGTTCGCCAGCACATTGGTGAGGGCGTGCTGGATCTTGTCGCGGTCCACCATGACCGGCGGCAGGTGTTTTTTGAATGTCGATTTCACCGGCCTCGGATCACCCGGTATCAGCAGACCTTTGACGGTTTGCCTCACAATTGCCTGGATGTCATGTTGTGCAATATTGAAGTCTTTCCCGGCCCGGGCCTCAATCCTGGCGAGATCGAGGAGCTCGTTCAGCAGTTCGATCAGCCGCCTGGATTGCGCGTGAATGGTTTCCACAGCTTCGCGACTGGTCTCGCGATCGTAGTCCCGGGACAATAACAACTCCGAGAATCCATAAACACTCGCCATGGGTGTTCTGAGCTCGTGAGCCGCGGCGGAAAGAAACTCGCTTTTCATGCGGTCGACCTCGGTCTCATGGGTGACATCGCGCAGATATATCACCTGGCTGGCCCGCTCCGATTTCGAATCCGGCGAGCGTCGCACGGTACGCTTCAGAACTGCCTCGCGCGGATGTCGTAAACGAATAACGTCCTCAAAATCTCCCATTGCTGTTGGATTCCCCACCGGCTCAATCATGCTGGTGTACTCGTGATTCGGATCCGACTGGCGCGCCAGCAGTGTGTCCAGCTGGGCGATACGGGATCCAGTGATGGTGCTGCGCGGTAATCCGGTAAGTCGCGCGAAAGCCGGATTAACAAATTGAATGCAGCCGTCTGCATCCACAAAAGCAAAGCCATCCGGACTCAAGGAAAAAATGCTGTCCAGCTGTGCTCCCCGCTCCGCCAAAGCAGACTCCGCCAGTTTGCGCTCACTGATGTCGCGGTAGTGCCACAGGTGCCCGAGTTCATTTTCACCAATAGCGATGGGCACGTAATCCAGTTCCAGTGAGCGTCCGTCGGCCAGGCTCAGCTCGCGGTCGTTTTGCTGCCGCCCCTCCTGAATAAGTTCGTCGACCAGCACGACAAAACCTTCCGGGTCGGCAAACAGATTTTTGGCCCGGGCAAGCCCGGCACGACAATCCGTGCCGACCAGGTCAGCGGGAGCCAGCGGGATGCCAAACAACTCGCAAAACCTGACATTGACATGTAAGACACGGCGCTGGCTGTCCTCCACCATAACGGCAGAATTGAGTCCATCAATCAGGGACTCCAGCAGCTGCCGGGCATCTTCGAGGTGCTTTCTTGCCAGTTTGTCATCGGTGATATCGCGCAGGAATGCGCTGAACCTCAGCTCATCACCGATCCTGATGGGCGACACGGTCAGCTCTACGGGGAACTCGCTGCCGTCCCGGCGCAGCGCACTGATCTCGATGCGCTGGTTCAGAATCGGCCCTTCACCGGTTGCCAGATATTTTTCCATGCCGCGGTGGTGACCCTCGCGCATGGCAGGGGGCACGATCATTTCTGCCATGGGCTCGCCTATGGCTTCCGCCCTGCTCCACCCGAAAATCTCCTCTGCCCGCCGGTTCCATTCCAGGACATGGCCGTGACTATCGATCGTGATGACGGCATCCAGCGCCGCGCTGACAATTTGCCTGACCTGCTCATAAACACCGGTATCGACGGACTTGCGCTGCTCGCCCTTGGCCATAGCTCAGTTGCCTTTTAACCGGGCGTCGCCCGGTCAATGGTGGAAGTTTCAAAACTGGATGAGTTTCTCGCATTTTTATCGTTTCTGGGTCAACCGACTGGGTAGCAGATTGGACAGACTCCCCCCTGCAGAGCGCCTGCACCTTGCCGCGAGTCTCGGTGGGTATCGGGTTGAATCCTCATGTTCAACAGGCACCCGGGCTGGCCCCGGCGACTCAATACTCACCAACAACCGGGGGTCCCCTTGACAAAATGATAAAAATTGTAATACTGATATTTATCTGTCCCCAAGGCCGCGAAGCAATTTAGATGAGCCCTGCCGACGACGCCGTCATGACCACCCGCCAGGCCGCCGAGGCCCTGGGCGTGTCCCTGCGCACGGCTCAGCTGTGGGTGGAAAACGGCGTACTCAGTGCCTGGAAAACCGCCGGTGGTCATCGGCGTATCAGCCGACGATCCGTGGAAAATTTACTCGCAGAACGCAGCCAGGCCCTGGCTGAGCAGACCCGGGGGCCCCTGAAAATGCTGGTCGTGGAGGACGAACCCAACCTGCTGCGACTTTATGAAATGAACGTGGAGGCCTGGGATCTGCCCGTGGAGTTGATCACCGCCCGCAATGGTTATGAGGGACTGGTGCAAATCGGCGAGCAACATCCTGCCCTGCTGGTGGCAGACCTCAATATGCCCGGCATGGATGGCTTCAAGATGATCGAGTCCCTGCGGGAAAATCCGGCATACCGGGACCTTGAAATCATCGTGGTAACCGCCCTGAGCGAATACGACGTTCGGGCCCGGGGCGGCTTGCCAAAGAATATCCCCGTATTCACCAAACCTGTGCCTTTCAAGGAATTACGGGCAATCGTTGAAAAGCGTCTGAACCAGGCCCGGATGCCACGCTGAGATCCGGCCCGTCGCGTCGAAAAACGGGCGGCTCTACCTGTCCAAGCTCAAAACTGTGACCTGTGCACGGGTATATATGATAAAAATGATAATAATGCTATTTGTTGTAATCATCTATCTCAAAGCCCATGAGCCACCTCCTCGCCGCTATCCGCAGAGCCTTCCGTCGTCCCCGCCCGCGGGACCTGGAAGTCCTGTTGCAAATCTGGCTGCTGAGCCTGTTGGCGGCCACCGTGGCCAGCCTGTTGCTGGCGAGCCGCGCTGCGGCCGCCGAGCTTTCTCCCGGCGACAGCTTGAGGGTCCTGATCACCGACGGTGAGGAATTCGCGGGAGACTACCAGCTCGACACCAACGGCAGCCTGGTGCTGCCGCTGCTGGGACCCATTCGCATGGCGGGACTGAGCCGCGAACAGGCCCAGGCCAGGATCGCCGAGCGGCTCGTCGGGGATGGCTACTTTCAACAGGATTACCTGGATTTGACCTTGCTGGTGCTCGACTGGGCGCCCGTACAAATCACGGTGGCAGGCGCTGTTTACTTCCCGGGCGTCATACAGGTGCATTTGCCCGATCCGCGCAAAGCCGATCTCAACGCGCCTGCCCCCATGCCCGGTGCACAGAGACCGCGCCGTTACCTGTCGGACGCGATACGCGCAGCCGGAGGCGTACGCCCGGACGCCAGCCTCGCTGCCGTTAAATTGATCCGCAACGGTAGTGAGCAGACCCATGACCTGCGCGGTTATTTCACCGGCGCACCCGTACCGGAGATACTGCTGGTCAATGGTGATCGGGTGGTAATCGCTGCCTCAGGTCGCGACGACCCGACGCTGTTCAGAAAATCCCTGATCTCGCCGCCCGGCATCAAGATTTTTGCGTCCAACCTTATTACGCCTGCAAATAACAATGCCGCTGCCAGCGTGCCGTCCAGTGGAATTTCTTTGCCCTACGGGGCACGCTTTTCCCAGGCGGTTGTCGCCGCCAACTGCGCGGGTGGCATCGGCGCAACCCATGCTGCCAGGCACGCGGTGCTGGTCCGCACGGACCGGCTCACCGGCGCTACACGCCACTGGCGCAGCTCTATCAGGAACCTGCTCATCGCCCAGGACGGCAATGACAATCCCTTTGTGCTGGAGGGCGACGCGCTTTATTGCCTGGACTCGGGTGTTACCAACATCCGCGATATTTTCCGCACGGCGACCGACATATTGTTGCCCTTCAAGCTGAGACGTTATCCATGAACGTCGCCGCTGCGGAACTCTTTTCGGGCGCTAATTCGCCTGCTGACCCGACCCATTACGGTATCGCCCGCAAGCACCGGTACCGGATGACTGCAGGTCTGGTGAATATTGCCATCTGGACGCTGGCCGCCTGTTTCCTGATTGGGGTAACGCCTCGATACACCAGTGAGTGGGCACTGATCATTCCGGCCAGTGAAACGGATGCGCGGGTCAACCTTGCCAACGTCGGCCAGGCCTACGGGACGGCTCGTTCCTCCTACGACAGCCGTTCGCTGGACCCAAGGGTCAATTACCGATCCATTATCGAAAGTTCGCCGGTGCTGGCAGCCGCCGCTGAAATCGCCGGAATAGACCGGGCCGATTTTCCGCGGCCCCGAATCAAGCTGCCCGATCAGAGCTCCATCATCAGTTTTGAAATTTCAGCCAGCGAACCTGAATCGGCCCGCGATCTCGGGGTGGCTCTGGATCGCGCGTTTCGGGCGCGGCTGGCCGAACTCCGGACCAACGAAACCGAAGAGCGGGATGCCGGTATCGAAAACGCCATCGACAGCGCGCGCAACAACCTGGCCAGAGCCCAGCGTGAACTGCTGCAGTTCAAGGCCGACAATTCGGTGTTCTCATCCGCACAACTGGATGAGATGGCCAATACCGCCGTTGGCCTGGAGGCCAGGCAGCGGACTTTGACAGAGCAGTTGTCCGGACGCGAAAGATGGCTGGCCTCGGCACGCAGGCATCTCGGTGTTGACAGTCACCAGGCAGCCCACTCGCTGGTCGTGCAGTCCGATAGCTTGTTCCTCGCGCATTACGCCCAGTATGTGGAAGCCAGAACCCTGCTAAGCGAATACGCCTACAAATTTGGCGCCAATCACCCGCGTTTCAACGCCCAGGAGCAGCGCGCCACGCACATGTTTTCGACGCTGGCCGAGCGCGCTCGACAGCTGCATGGACCCGGTCTCACGCCGGACAGACTCAAGAATCTCATCATCCTGCTGGACGAAAAGAATCGCGAACCCCTGTTCGCCAGATATGTTGAGGCAACGGTTGAGCGCGACGGGATGCAGGCGGAAATTGACGTCGTTGAGAACCAGATAAAGGCACTGGGTTCCGCCCTGGAGCAAATTGCGCGCAAGCATGCAATGCTGGAGGACCTGGAGCGTCGCGTGCAGTTCGCCGAGGCAGTTTTTAATTCGGCCCTCGGCAAAATCGACGTGGGCAGATCCAACGTCTACTCCTCTTATCCCCTGGTACAAAGCCTGGTTGCGCCCTCCTTGCCTGAGGGCCCCAGCTCGCCAGTGCCGCTGTTCGTCATCCTGGGCGCCATCGCGGCATCCCTGTTCTTCAGCGTCGGTCTGACGCTGGCCTGGCTGCGGAACAAGCATGCGCGTCGTGGCTGAAAATTTCGAAGAACAGCTGGTGTGGCTGGCGCTGGTTGGTACCTGGGGTTTTTACCTGCTCGGCGCGCTTTATCTCGTAGCTCCGGTATTGGGCTGGCTGCTGGGTTTTCGTTTGCTGTGGCGCTGGTGCAATCCTGCTTTGCACCCTGGTCAGCGTATCCACCTGCCGGTAACGGCCTGGCTCTGGATCGCCTGCATGGGAGCGATGTTGCTGGTGCTGTTGAACGGTCACAGCGATTTCTCTCTGAGCTTCGGCAAGACCGTCAAATCCAGTATTGGCTGGGCCAAGGGCTGGGCCCTCATGGCGCTGTTTGTTGCCGCCGGCAGCCTGCCAATCCGCTCACTGTTGCTGACGCGCGCCGTCAGCCTGTTATGCGTGCAAACGCTGTTGCTGCTGCCGCTTTTCATTCTTGCCTGGGCTATCGGATTACCGGCTGATCTGTACGTGTCGCCCCTGCAGGTGATTGGCGGACCCGGACCGGAATTTTTTACCGTGACGCTGTATGGCATCAACCCCGACACCGGCATGCCGCGTTGGCGATTGTTTACCCCCTGGGGACCAGCCCTGGGTTTCGTTGCCAACGTGTGCTTTTTCATTGCTCTGAATGAACCCCAGCGTCGTCTGAGACTGGCGGCACTTGCCGGCGCCGTCGTCATGGTGCTGGTGTCTGGCTCCCGCCTCGGCCTCGTCAGCCTGCCGCTGGTTGCTGCTGCTGGTTTTGCCCTGTCGCGACTCGGCCGCCCCTGGCTGCATTACATCGGTGCTATGGCCAGCTTGTTGCTGGGCTTGTTTGCGTCCCATGTGCTGACCATCCTGGAAGACGCCAGGATGACATTCCATGCCGCGCGTCCGGAATCTTCCCGCGTTCGTGCGGCACTGGGGCGCATTGCGCTGGATCGCTGGACCAACGAAGCCCCGTGGTTTGGCCACGGCATCGTCGAGCGTGGCCCACACCTGGTGGAATACATGCCCATTGGCTCCCATCACACCTGGTTTGGATTGTTGTTTGTTAAGGGCCTGTTCGGCTTGTTGGCACTGGCAGTACCCCTGGTCTGGACCGCAGCGGTCCTGCTGAAGATGGCGCAACGAGAAGCCACGGCACGCACAGCGCTTTGCGTTTTGCTGGTGCTTGTTTTTTACAGTTTCGGCGAAAATTTGGAAGTACTGGCCTATCTGATCTGGCCCGGACTGCTGGCCATCGGCATTGCATTGCGGCCGGTCCAGATCTCCGAACCTTCATCCACCCCATCCGCAAGTCAATCCGGAGTTCCACTATGCGTATCAGCCTGATCAATGCCTATTCCACCCGCAACGTGGGCGACGCCGCGATTTATCACGGCCTCGCCACCCTGGCGCGCTCTGCACGTCCACTGACTTGCCAGCTGGAGGAAGATAACCGACTGCAGGTGCCGGGAATTGCTTTTCACGCCGGACCCCGGCCCGAAAGCGATCTCTATGTGAGCGTCGGCGGAGATATTTTCAACAATGCCCGCCCGTGGAGCATCACGCGTACCTTTCTGCATAACCTGAAAACCCTCTCCAGCCCTCCGCCCTCGAGGACCATTTTATTCGGCCAGTCAATTCCAAGGTCCTGCCGTTCGCTGGCTTTTCAAATGCTGTCACGCCGTCTGCGCTCACTGGCATCGGTTACCGTGCGCGATCGTGAAAGTTTTCAGCGATTGCGGCAGGCGG
>JBFIQI010000055.1:0-14307 GCA_041609715.1 Gammaproteobacteria bacterium | reverse complement strand
GTACGTCGCGTCCGTAATGAGATTCCAGACCTGACCGTAGGGTTGGTTCTCACCCTGCCGTTTTTCGTTCTGAACGACGCCGCGCTGTTCGTCCAACTTTTCCTGGTCGACGGCCCCGAGGAGATGACCCATGCGATCCGACTCCATCCACAGGGCCATGTCCAGCGCCGTCTTGGGCACCACCTGGAAATAATTGGTGCGATCGAAGTTGGTGGTACCGTTCATCCCGGTGGCGCCTACGCGGTCGAAGGGCTTGAAGTAATCGTCGTTGAAATTTTCGCTACCGTTGAACATCAGATGTTCAAAAAGATGAGCGAAGCCGGTTTTCCCGGGCTTCTCATCGGCGGAGCCCACGTCGTACCACATGTTGACAGCGACCACGGGCGCTTTCTTGTCAACGTGCACCAAGAGCGTCAGGCCGTTATCGAGCACATAGCGTTCAAAAGGAATGTCTATGATCTGGCCGTCCTGCGTCCAGGCCTGCGGGCTTGCCAACAACAGGCAAAGGCTGCCGTACAGGGCAAGTATTCTGATTCGCTGCATGAATGATTCCTCGGTTTTTGTGGTTTCGCCGGATATGGGTTGGCTGCGGCGGGTTGGGAAGTTTAGTCTGACGCAGCGCCGGCTTCAAAGTTCTTGCGCGCGCCGCGGCTGCGGCCATAGCGCTGGACCAGGTCATATTTGCGCAGACTGCTGCGCAGCTGGTGATAGCTCAATCCAAGTAACTCCGCGGCCTTGCGCTGGTTGAAGCGGGCTGCTTCCATGGCCTGGTGGATCAGGGCGCACTCGATTTCTGCCAGACGCGCTTTCAGGTCTAACGGCAGCTGGGGTTGCGCTGCCGTGGCGGCGGCACTTTCGGTAGCCGGCTGGAGACCGGTTTCCCGCGAGCTCTCGGGCAGCCAGTCAAAAGGGGATTCGAAGGGATCGAAGACAATCTCGCGGATGGCTTCGGACGGCTCTTCGGCACGATAAACGGAGCGCTCCACCGCGTTCTTGAGGCCCCGCACATTGCCGGGCCAGTCGTGTTCGATCAGCGCCGCCCTGGCCTCGGGCGAGAAGCCCGGGAAGAATTCGCGCCCCAGTTCACTGGTGACATTGACCGCGAAATGCTCCGCCAGCAGCATAATGTCGTCCCGGCGTGCGCGCAGAGGGGGCACGTTGATGACATCGAAGGCCAGCCGATCCAGCAGGTCGCGGCGAAATCGGCCCTTGGCAGCCAGTGCCGGCAGGTCGGCATTGGTGGCCCCCACGATGCGCACATCGGTGTTCAGAGTTTCGCTGCCGCCGACGCGCTCGAATTCGCCATATTCGATCACCCGCAGGATTTTCTCCTGCATACGCGGCGGAATGGTCGCCAGTTCATCCAGGAACAGGGTGCCCTGGTCGGCCCGTTCGAAACGGCCCACGTGGCGCTTGCTGGCGCCGGTGAAAGCCCCGGCCTCGTGTCCGAACAGCTCGCTTTCCAGGATGGACTCCGTGAGCGCCGAGCAGTTGAGCTTGACGAAGGGTTGCTCCCAGCGGCCCGAAAGGAAGTGCAGGCGCGAGGCCACCAACTCCTTGCCGGTGCCTCGTTCGCCGATGATCAGCACGGGCTTGCGCAGCCCGGCAGCCCGGGAAACATGCTCCATCATGGCCAGGAATGCGGGGGCCTCGCCAATAATGATCTGCTTTTCGGCCAATGCGACACCCGATGTGGTTTAAAAAACTAATAATACGTAAAAATTGGTAATAATTGGTATAAAAAGCTAACTTTGATGCCTGGTCCATGGACCTCTTGCTTCATAAAAAATCATAAAAGTCATAGACTTATCTAATAACCCCGGAATTGGCACGGTTCCTGCTGTGTATTCCATGCACATCGAATTCCGCAAGAGGACACCGAAATGGGAATTTTTTCGAGATTTAGCGACATCGTGAATTCCAACCTGAATGCCATTCTGGAAAAGGCCGAGGATCCGGAAAAGATCGTTCGCCTCATGATTCAGGAAATGGAAGACACCCTGGTAGAGGTGCGGTCTGCTGCAGCCCGCTCCATTGCCGACAAAAAGGAACTCAACCGCAAGCTGGCTGCCATCGAGAAGGAAGCGGGTGACTGGGAAGCCAAGGCCGAGTTGGCGGTGCGCAAGCAGCGCGATGACCTGGCCAAGGCTGCGCTGGCCGAAAAGGCAGCGGTGGACCAGGCTGCGGAGTCCCTGAAGGCGCAGTACACTCAGGTGGACGACGGCCTCAGCCAGCTCAACGAAGATATCGCGCGGCTGGAAGAAAAGCTGGCCGATGCCAAGGCGCGTCAGAAGGCGCTTTTAATGCGTCACCAGACGGCCTCGCGCCGCCTGGAAATTCGCAAGCAGCTGCACGAGAACAAGATCGATGATGCGCTGATGCGCTTCGAGGCCTTTGAGCGCAAAATGGAAGACGTGGAAAGTCGGGTCGAGGCCTACGATCTGGGGCTGCGCAAGGATCTGAGCTCCCAGTTCACCGATCTGGAAGCTCAGGAATCAGTGGAAAAAGAACTGGCCGAGCTCAAGGCGCGTATATCCGACAAAGATGCGCATCAGGCTGAATCCTGAGCAGCAACATTTGATCTGAGGGCGGGAGCAAGTAATGGGTGAGGTAATTGCAATTCTGGCGGTAGTGGTAATCGCGCCATTGGCAATAATTCTGCACTACGTCACGAAGTGGAAAGAAGCAAAGGGCCTGTCCAGCGAAGACGAGCAGATGCTGGAAGACCTGTGGCAGAGCGCGCAGCGCATGGAAAGCCGTGTCAACGCGCTGGAAACCATCCTGGACGATCATGTGGCCGATTGGAGGAAAAAAGTATGAGCAGGGCGAGGAGAGGACGGCATGCGGCCGGTTCCCCGAGGCTCCTTTACCGGGACCGGGAACGAGGGTTGATCATGGGCGTATGTGCTGGAGTGGCAGAATTCTTTGACTGGAATTTGCTGGCTGTCCGGCTCATCACCCTGGTAATGCTGATGGTGGCGCCAATCCCGACAGCGCTGGTCTATTTCACCGCCGGGTTTTTGCTCAGGGACAGGCCACTGCGGTACAACGGCTTCGATGATGCGCGCAGCTGGCAGGAAGAGGTCCGCTTCTGGAGGCGCCAGCGACAGGCGTACCGCAACCACAGCCAGGAGCGGGGTCGACAGGTATGAGCGCAAATACGGGTAGTCCCAGAGACGAGGCCAGCCCCCAGCGGCTGTACCGGGACAAGCAGCGCGGCGCCCTGTGCGGAGTGTGCGCGGGACTTGCGGATTATTTCGGCTTTGATGTGACGGTAGTCAGAATCCTGACCTGCGTCGGCGCCCTGTGCTTTCCCATTATCTTTTTCATCTACTTTGCCATGTGTCTGCTGTTGCCGGTAAAGCCGGCGCAGCTGTACCGGGATCACCAGGATGAAAAATTCTGGCGTTCCGTACGGCGTTCACCCAGCAATACGTTCTCCGGGGTGCGCCACAAGTTCAGGGAAATGGAGGCCCGCCTGGAACGTATGGAGCGCTACGTGACTTCACCGCGCTTCAAGCTGGACCAGGAATTCCAGGACCTCGAGAAAGAATAGATCGATAATGGCTGTTGGCAGACTAGCAATTTTAACAACATAGCAGGAGTGCAGTGATGGATCCCTTCAAAATGGTTGTTTTCATAGTACTGATCGTAAGCATCGCGGGGGTCCTTAAGTCTTATTTCGACCGCGGCGGCAAGGGGTCAGAGTTTTTCAGTCACCTGGGGCTGGATGAATTCTGGAGCGAAAATCCGGAGGCTGTGGGCGAACATTTGCGCAAAATTGATGAGCTGGAAAAGCGCGTGCAGGTGCTGGAGCGCATTGTCACTTCAAAGAACTATGATCTCAAACGAGAAATAGACGACCTGGCTCGCAGCTGAAAACAGGGCCGGGGACGACTCAGGATTCCGCCGGGTCGGCTTCTTCCCTGGTGACGTACTTGAGATCGAACTCACCAATTCTTATCTGATCGCCCGAACGTAGCGGGTGGTACTTGATGAGCTGATTGTTGAGATATGTACCATTCATGCTATTGCAGTCTTCGATGACGCGATCCGTTTCCACGGTGATGATCTGAGCATGTTTGCGGCTTACCCGGCGGCTGCGCACCATGATGTCGTTGCTCTTGGTGCGACCGATTGTTACCCGTTCTTTACGTATCTTGTATTCAGCGATTTTACGCCCCTCGAAAAAGACATAGATATATCCCCGCTGCTTGATCTCATGGACCTTGGCGGCTTTTCGGGCGAGCATTTCAGCAATACTGCGTGGCATCGTGCTGTCATCAATCCTCGATGAAGACCGAAATATGACAAATAAGTATACGCAGGGATAGACCCCCGGGCATTGAACCACCTCACAGAGTTGGATTCCCGACCGTGAATTCTGCGCCCCGAAAGCCGGCCGCAAGCCTGCTAACCCCGGGTGCGCGAGGCCGATGGCACCCGTATAATCTTGTTTTTCCACGGAGCATTCTGAATGCCCGGTGCAATTCCCGAGGCCGTTCCGGCCACATCGTCTACCAGCAGGCGACTGCAGGCGGCCTTGCGCGGCCGGGTCGGCAAAGCCATTGCCGACTTCGCAATGATCGAGGCTGGCGACCGCATCATGGTTTGCATGTCCGGTGGCAAGGACTCCTACGTGCTACTCGACATGCTCCTGAGCCTGCAGCGCAATGCACCGGTGGATTTCGAGATTTTTGCCGTGAACCTGGATCAGAAGCAGCCGGGTTTTCCTGCTGCGGTGCTGCCCCGCTACCTTGAGTCATTGGGTGTCGAGTATCACATCATCGAGCAGGACACATACAGCGTGGTACAGCGGGTTATACCCCGGGGCAAGACCACCTGTGGCCTGTGCTCACGCCTGCGGCGCGGCGCCCTGTATCGGTTCGCCCGGGAGCAGGGGGCCAGTAAAATCGCCCTTGGCCATCACCGCGACGACATCATAGAGACCCTGTTCCTGAATATGTTCCATGGCGGCCGTCTCAAGGCGATGGCGCCACGGCTGCTGAGTGACGACGGGCGCAATGTCGTCATCCGGCCGCTGGCATACTGCGCCGAAGATGAGATCGCCCGTTATGCGCGAGCCCGCGCCTATCCCATTATCCCGTGCGATTTATGCGGGTCGCAGCCGAACCTGCAGCGCCAGGAAATCAAGCGCATGCTGGCAGCCTGGGAGCGCGCCTCGCCCGGCCGGGTGGAAAGTATTTTTCGCAGCCTGCAGCAGGTTGTGCCCAGCCACCTGCTGGACAGGCGCTTGCAAGCATTTGCAGATGCGCAGCCTGGGGACTGAAATGCAGGCTGGCACCCTCCATGCGACCCGGAAGCTGCCGTGCCTGAGGCGGCTGCTCGCGCTGCTGGCAGTCCTGTGCCTGGCACAAGGCGAGGCCGTCGCCCACAAAACCTCCTATGCCGAGTTGCGCTTTGACAAGATATCCGTCGATGACGGGCTGTCCAACGGTGCCGTCAATACCATTACTCAGGACCGGCAAGGCTTTATGTGGTTCGGTACCGAAGACGGCCTGAATCGCTATGACGGAAGCCGCTTTGTCGTTTATCGGCCGGAGCCGGGCAATCCCAACTCGCTGGCCAGCGGTAATTTTGGGGCAATTTTGCAGGACAGTCGCGGCTGGTTGTGGCTTGGCACCTGGGGGGGAGGCCTGGATCGTCTTGATCCGAAGACGGGTGAATTCGTTCACTTCGGCACCGGTGATGAAGCTGTCAGCAATTTTCGGGGCAGCAACATTGAATTCGTATTCGAAGACACTGCCGGCGATATCTGGGTAGGAACAGAACAGTCGGGGCTGAATCGTTATCTGGCCGGGGAGGCAAGATTCGAGCACTTTCCATATGTGGCCGAAAGCGAACCGCAAGCCGGTAGCGCATCGGTCAAAGCGATGGAGCAGGCGGACAATGGCGAGCTTTACGTGGGGACCGATGCAGGTTTGCTGGTGTTCGATCGTGAAAAACAGCGCTTTCGCCAGGTGAACCTGCCAGCACAGGACCAACAGCAACTAGCACGCATACGTTCTCTGGAAGCAGACCGTGAAAATGGCCTGTGGGTGGGGACCCGTGATGATGGTCTGAAGCGCCTGGACCTTGGCTCCGGCACCTGGGCCGAGTACCGTCATGAGCCCGACAAAGAAAACTCGCTAAGTGAAAATGCTGTGGCGCGCGTTTTCGTGGATTCTGCCGGTATTGTCTGGGTCGCCACCTACAATTCCGGTCTCGACCGGCTGGACCTCAAACAGGGCCTGATCAGGAATTATGACTACGCTGCGGAAGAAAGCGGCGAGACCATCAGCTTCAGGCGCATCGATGCCATTTATGAGGATCGCGGCGGTGTACTGTGGTTCGGAACTCGCGGTGGTGGCATCAACAAGTTGCCAGTTCACAGCCGCGGTTTCAGAAGCTATCGTTATGCGGAGTCCGGGCAACATGGCCTGCCGCACACCACGGTGCGCAGCATTACGGCACAGCCGGCGGTCGACGGTGCCACAATCTGGGTAGGGACGGACGGGGCGGGGCTGGTCAGATATGACGACTCGACCGGTCATTTTACCCATTTTCCACCGCGATCCGGAGCCGACGGCTATTTACAGGACGGGCGCGTCTGGGCGCTGCTGGTGGACCGTGAAGACCGACTTTGGGCCGGCACCTATGCCGGCGGTCTTTACATGCGGATGCTGGATGCGCCCGCTGATGGATTCCGGAGATTTGCCAACGACCAGACACGGCCAGACAGCCTCGGCGACGACCGGGTTCAGGTCTTGCACGAATCCATGGACGGCACTATCTGGATTGGCACCACCAACGGCCTCGCCCGATTGCAGAGCCTCGACGGTGACGGGCGCTTTGAGCGCTATCAGTACTCGCCTGATGATGCTTCTTCGTTAAGCAGCAACCGAATTACGGCGCTGCTGGACAGCGATGATGGCCGCCTCTGGGTTGGAACCCGCAATGGTCTTAATCTATTGAATCCCCGTACCGGTAAAGCCACCCGTTACTTCCATGACATCTCAGATAGAAACAGCCTTTCGGCTTCCCATGTAACCAGCCTGGCACGCGACGGTCGTGGTCGGGTCTGGGTTGGCACAGATGCTGGAGGGCTCAACCTGCTGGAGGTGAAATCGGAAAGGTTCAGCGCGCAGGATACGCTGAGCGACGAAACCGGGCTACGGATCAGCAGTATTCTGGTCGATTCTCAGGATCGACTGTGGCTCGGAACCGGGAGAGGCATCGTTCGATTCGATCCGCAGAAGAGCGCTGCCAAGGCATTCGGAGGTTCGGATGGACTGGTGACGCTCAGTTTCCTGCGAGGTGCGGCTGTACACACCCAGAACGGCCAGATGTTCTTCGGGGGACTGCGGGGGCTGGTTTCATTTCATCCGGATTCGATTTACGAATATACGCAGCCGCCCAGCCTGGTATTTACTTCGGTGAGCAGGTTCGACACCGGTGAACAGTTGTTCCCCGGGGGCGAGGCCGCCGGTGAATCGCCCCTGGTTTTGAGTCATGATGCGGCTTTCTTGCGCTTCGAGTACGCGGCACTGGATTATCGGGATCCATCGCGGAATCGCTACGCTCATATGATGGAGGGCGTCGACCAGGGCTGGATCGAAACTGGCAATGAAAACTCCACAAGTTACTCCGGTCTGCGGCCGGGAAATTATGTTTTTCGGGCCAGGGCCGCGAGCAGTGGCGGTGCCTGGGCTGACCATGGGATCAGCCTGGCGCTTACGATAAGGCCTGCATTCTGGCAGTCCTGGTGGTTTTATTCAGTGCTGGGGCTGTTGCTCGCAGCAATGATCTACGCTTTGCATCTTGCACGCACCAGCATGATCCGGGGTCAGAATCTGAAGCTCGAGCACTTGAATTCGCGCCTGCTGGAGCAGATAGCGGAACGCAATCGCATGGAGAACGAGCGCGAATCCCTGATCATGGAACTCAGAGATCGCAACGCTGAGATGGAGCGGTTTGCCTATACGGTGTCGCATGATCTCAAAAGCCCGCTCATTACAATTCGTGGATTCCTCGGGCTTTTACACGAAGACCAGTCGAGAGAGCGGCCGGCTAACATGCGCAAGCATATCGAAAAGATCGAGTCGGCGGCCACGCGCATGAACCAGTTGCTGGATGAGATTCTGCAATTTTCGCGTGCGGGTAAAATCATGGACGAGCCGCAGAGGGTTCCGCTTGCCGAAATCGTGGCGGACGCTCTGGGCCTGGCCCGGGGCGAAATTGAGAACTGCGGTGCGCAAGTCGTCGTGCACGAGAATTTACCGTTGGTTTATGTGGACCGCATGCGCATGACCGAGGCCTTGCTCAATCTCATCAGCAATGCGGCTCGATTCATGGGCGACCAGTTGCACCCAAGAATTGAAATCGGCACCAGCCGGCGTGGTGAGCAAAGCATTTTTTATGTCCGCGACAACGGAATTGGCATAGACACTGCTCACCAGACTCGAATATTCGAGCTGTTCGAAAGACTCGACACGGGCACCGAGGGAACCGGTATCGGTTTGGCTCTGGTCAAGCGCATAATCGAGAAACACGCCGGCGAGATCTGGGTCGAGTCCCAGGGGCCGGGCAGTGGCGCCACTTTTTACTTTACTTTGAACATTCCCCATCGCAATGTCTCCGAGGACCCGTCAGCCGCCGCTTGAGTCCTGTCCGGGCGCCGGCCTGCGGTTTATCCGATGCGCGGAAAGGCGGTAGAATCATTGCCTTTCCTGACCCTTTCCGGTGAGTTTCAATGAAATTGCGAGCCAGACCTGTAACAGCCTTCTG
Organism: Gammaproteobacteria bacterium; assembly: GCA_041609715.1. GTDB lineage: Bacteria > Pseudomonadota > Gammaproteobacteria > Steroidobacterales > JABDLF01 > JABDLF01. The sequence goes on along the minus strand of JBFIQI010000055.1, from coordinate 5,520 downwards.
CCTGTTTGCACTCGGTGTCGCGGTCTGGCCGGTCAGCGCCTCAGCAGAGCCAGCCTACGTTACCGACCAGCTTCGCCTGGGCTTTCATCGCGCGCCCGATACCAGCGATCAGCCCTTCAGAATGCTGACCAGCGGGGAGCAGGTCGAGGTTCTGGAGCGCAATCGTTTTTATGCCAGGGTCCGAGCTTCCGACGGTACCGAGGGCTGGGTCAAGGCCGGCTTCCTGATGAATGATAAGCCAGCGGTACTGAGAGTCGCCGAAGTTGAGGCCAAGCAATCAGAGCTCGACGAGGAACTGGCCAGAATAGCCGAAGAGCGCGCTGCCAACAGTGGACAGATAGCGGATCTGCAGTCGGAGTTGCAGACCGCGCGCGGTCAGCTTGCTGCAGTGCAGACGGAAAATGGTCGCCTCGAAGAGGCCAACCAGGCATTTCAGCGACGGTTCGCGACGCCGGCTGTGCCTCTGAGCTGGACACTGGGGGGCGCCCTGTTCGCCTTGCTGGCTGGCTTTGCGCTGGGCTTGTGGTGGGTGGATTACCGCAGCCGCAGACGTCATGGAGGCATACGCGTTTATTAATGGACGGGCATAAAAAGAAGCCCCTCCGAAGAGGGGCTTCCGTTCGCAGTTTGGCTTGCTGCTACCTGGGTTTTACTTGTTGAAGTAAAACCGGATGCCGGCGATATACAGGTTGACGTCATCACCGATTTCAATGCGGCCGTCGAAAGCAACATTGTCGGTAAAACTGTAGACGCCACCAATCGAGAAACTGGTGTCGTCCCCGTCCGTGCCGCCGAAATCCACGTAGCTGATGCCGCCGTTCAGCTCGAACCGGTCATTCAGCATGCTGCGAATCAGCGCGGTTAGGCCATAGCCATCATCATCGGCGCTGCCGAAACCGGTATCGACTTCAGCATTGACATAAGCGGCTAAAATCGCGAAGTCGGTCGTATCGGACATCGGGAATCGATAGCCGACACCAACTTCCAGCAAGCTCAGGTCGACATCGAAATCAAAGCCCAGGTCGCTGTAATCAGCAAACATGAACCAGTTTTCATGAATGCTGACCGAACCGCCTAAGCCAAACCCGTCACCATCGACGTCCGGGTTATCAATGTCGCCGTTGACATATGCCACTTCGACAAAGTCGTAACTCGGGCTGTCTGCTGACGCGATTGCGGGCGTCAACCCAGCCAAGGTAATCGCGGCGACGCCTGCCGCCAACCGCGCCAAGAAAGTGTTCATTTATTTCACCTTTTTCCGTGTGCTTCGGAATCTAACTTGCAAATGCGGCCGTTCGGACCCCCGAACGTTTTTACCGCGCCGCAACTATAGGGGCTGCCAAGGCAAAATCAATAGGTGGTACTACCTACACTGCGGTCAAAATTTTGGGCGATCTACCGCCCGTCGGCGCCGGAGCCCGGCTGGTCGGTAAGGGCCCGCTTCGGCAGACCCAGGGCAGGAATCGCCCGCCACGCCGGCAGGTAATTGAGATGCAGTAGCAGCGCAAAATTCCATTCGATGACGTTTTCGATCTGGTCCTTGTCCGCCACGAAATTTGAAATGGGAATGCTGGCGAGTCCCATCGCCAGCAGCAGGGCAGCGATGGCAATCATCCAGCGGGGTGCCGGGTGATCCGGCAGCTGCAGTCGCAGGCGCCTGGCGAGCAGCAACTGGCCCAGAAAAATGCAGCCGAAATACAGGCTGACGCCATAACGGCGCAACAGCCGATATACGGGTCCTTCGGTACCCAGAAAAACCAGGTAGAGGAGCAGGGCGCAGGCACCGATGAAGCCGCAAATTGCCACAGCATCGCGGCGCGCGCCGGGCGCCTGCGTCCGGCGACCGGCAGCCAGGTAAAGCCAGGCGATGAGTGCGGCACTCACCAGCATGATGGGCTTAAAAATCCACTGGGAAGGGTTGACGCGCCCCACACTGCTGATCGAAGTGCAGCCCTGCAGGTAAGGGAAGCAGGTGGGTAGTACACCAAACAACAGCGACACCAGGTAGGCGAGGTTGATTGCGATGATTGGCAATAGCGCCACCACCAGGCAGAGGCGTGCGACACCGGGTGCGGATAGCTGAGTCAGGCGCCGTTGACGCTGCATGAGTAACCTTCGTATGGTCCGGGTACCAGGGGCCGGTGGTTCCGGCGACAGATTAAACGAAAACAAACCGCCATTGGTAAAGACATGCGCAATTCTTCGTCTCCGAGCTGCCCCTGGGACTCAAGCGGAGCCCCGCGGCAGCTGCTGCGAAAGTTGTTTGATTCCGCGGTAGCGGCGGTACACCCTGAAACCTGCCTGGCCGCGGCTCTGCCGGTTGCAGACCGGGGCGAGTCGCTGGTCATCGGATCCGGCAAGGCAGGAGCCGCCATGGCGCGCGTGGTCGAGCAGCACTTTGACGGGCGAATCAGTGGGGCGGTAGTGGTGCCCGATGGGCACGAAGCAGATTGTCGTCGGGTACGGGTGCTGGTGGCGGCTCATCCCGTTCCTGATGCGCGCAGCGTAACAGCTGCCAGGACAATCCTTGATCTGGCCAGAGGGGCCGGCAGCGGCCGGCGCATAATCTGTCTGCTATCCGGTGGCGGCTCGTCTTTGCTTTGCCTGCCTGCACCGGGCATTACCCTTGAAGACAAGCGGGCGGTGAACCGTGATTTGCTGCGTGCCGGGGCCAGCATTGGGGAAATCAATTGCGTGCGCAAACACCTTTCGGCTATCAAAGGTGGACGGCTGGCGCTGGCTTGTGCGCCGGCAAGCTGCAGCACATTCGCGATATCCGATGTTACCGGCGATGATCCCGCACTGATTGCTTCCGGTCCGACGGTCGGCAATGCCAGCCGCCCTGCAGATGCCCTTGCGGTGCTGAAAAAATACTCGCTGTTGCACCATGAGGCCGCGGTTCGTTGCCTGGGTGCTTCCGGCAACGAGTCACCCCGGCCCGACGATCCTCGCCTGGCCCGTAATGAAATCACCATCGTTGCCAATGGGCGCAGGGCCCTGACGGCGGCGGCAGCAGCGGCTCAACGGGCCGGGGTCAGCTGCAGATTACTGGATCCCGACGCTAACGCTGACGCCGCGGATCTGGCAGCAGCCCATGCAGCCGCGGTAAATGCAATCCTGGCCGGCGAGAGCAAGCCGGGAGTTCCATTGCTGCTGTTGTCGGGCGGAGAAACAACGGTAAAGGTAACGGGGCCCGGTCGCGGGGGGCGCAACACCCACTATCTGCTGGCCCTGGCGGCTGCCCTCGACGGTGCACCCGGTGTGTTCGTCCTGGCGGGGGATACCGACGGCATCGATGGCTGTTGCGGGGCAGCCGGCGCTTTCTATGAGCCGGCAATGGCGCTACGCTGGCGTGAGCTTGGACTCGATCCGCAAGACATGCTGGCGAGCAATAATTCAGGGGAGTTTTTTGCAGCCCTCGAGGCTTTGTTTGTGACTGGCCCCACGCGCACCAACGTCAATGATTTTCGCGCCATCCTGATCATGCCCGTCGCCTGGGACCCACGCTGAGCTGCGGGCGGTAAAATGACGAAATGAAAACCAGCCACGCAACTTTGCTCACCCCTGACCGGGCAATCCGGGCAGCAATCCTGCATTGCATCGACGCACCGGGGAACGGCGCGGTCGAAGACCAGGTGCAGTATTTCGAAGACGGCATGCTGCTGGTGGAGCGTGGCCGCGTCAGTGAGGTGGGAGAGGCGGGCAGGCTGCTGCCGCGTCTGGATTCTTCGGTGCCCGTTGATGACCAGCGTGGCTACCTGCTGGTGCCGGGGTTCGTGGACACCCATGTGCACTATCCGCAGACAGATATTATCGCTGCCCATGGGAAGCGGCTACTGGAGTGGCTGGAAAACTATGCATGGCCCGCCGAAGCGGCATTCGCCGAGCCTGAAGTGTGCGCCGCGACCGCCGAGTTTTTCATATCCGAATTATTGCGCAATGGCACGACCACGGCCTGTGTGTTCGGCAGCGTTCACATGGAGTCCGTGGATCAATTGATGCAGGTCGCACGCCGTTTGCGCCTGCGTTTGATCGCCGGCAAGGTGCTCATGGACCGCAATTGTCCGGAGGCCATGCGGGAACCATGGCAGGCGGGCATCGAGAGCAGCGCCGAGCTGATCGCCAGGTGGCACGGACAGGAGCGGCTGGCCTATGCACTGACACCCCGCTTTGCTCCCACCTGCTCACCGAAGCAACTGGCGGCCACCGGCCAGTTGCTGGACTCACGGCCGGGCCTGTATCTGCAGTCACATATGGCCGAGACCCTGGCGGAGTGCCGCTGGGTGGCGGAACTGTTTCCCCAGGCGCCCAGCTATCTGCATGTTTACGACGATGCCGGCCTGGTGGGCGAGCGCAGCATATTTGCGCATTGCATCCATATCGATGATCGGGACCGCAGCGGCCTGGCTGCTGCTGGAGCGGCCATAGCCTTCTGTCCGACCTCCAACCTGTTTCTGGGCAGCGGGCTGTTTGACTATCGGGCGGCCCGCGATGCCAAGGTGCGTGTCGGTCTGGGCACGGATATCGGAGCAGGAACGCGCTTCGGGATTCCGGCAACCGCCGGCGAAGCCTACAAGGTGGCCAAGCTGAGCGGGCAGGTGCTGGATCCCCTGGAGGCTTTTTACCTGGCGACCCTTGGTGGTGCCCGGGCGCTGCGGCTCGACGGCGAAATTGGCAACTTTGCCGCTGGTAAAGAGGCGGACTGCGTGCTGCTGGACTACAATGCCACGCCTCTGCTGGCGCGCCGCACCGCCAGCACGGACGACCTGGCCGAGCGGCTGTTTGCTCTGATGATGCTTGGCGATGACAGGTCGGTGGCGGCAACCTATGTGCTGGGAGAAAAGGTTTATGTCCGCAGTTAAAGATGAGCATGCGCTGAGCGCGACCGGCAAGAAACATTTTATCGGTGCGCGGGAATTACTGGCCGATTCCTTTCGGCTTGGCATGCAGGTTTACGAGAGCGGTTTTCGACCCAGCTTCATCGTGGGCATCTGGCGCGGAGGATCGCCCGTGGGTATCGCCGTCCAGGAGCTACTGGATTACTTCGATATCGAAACGGACCATATTGCAATCCGCACCTCCCTGTACTCCGGCATCAATGAGCGCCGCAAGCGGGTGCGTGTTCACGGCCTCGGCTACGTGCTCGAGAACATCAGCCACGAGGATGAACTGCTGATCGTTGATGACGTTTGGGACACGGGGCGCAGTATCAAGGCGGTTATTGACAAGCTGCGGCATAAAGCCCGGCGCAATGCGCCTGCGGATATTCGCGTAGCCACGGTGTATTTCAAACCTGCCATGAGCGAAGTGAATAGCCGCCCGGATTACTGCGTCCACGAAACCGACGAATGGCTGGTGTTTCCCCACGAGTTAAAAGGCCTGTCGCTGGACGAGATCCGCAGCAAGCAGAGCGTCGAGGGGATCAGGGACCGGCTCGAGAAATATGCGGCGGCGCGCGGCGAATAAGCGCCAACCCGGAACCGAATCTCCCCCCGCGCGCCGGTAACAAGCAAGGACCGC
>JBFIQI010000054.1:0-14703 GCA_041609715.1 Gammaproteobacteria bacterium | reverse complement strand
TTTCGGGCTGAACAATGTCAGCGTAGTGCTGTGTGATCCCCAACATGAAATTCGCCACCTGCTGGTGGGCAGCGGGATCCAACCTGACAACATCCAAGGCGTCATGTTTGTTGACAGCCTCGTGGGGCTGACCCCGATCTTCGGAAGCTTGCGCAAAACCTGGCTGGGCCCGTACTCGGCAGCAGATCACCAGTTGATTTTGCCGACTGACTCACGTCTCGCCAGCGTTGCCTTGTTGCCTTTGCTGCGACAGCAACGGCTGGTTGGCAGCCTCAACTTCGGCAGCCAGGATCCCGACCGCTTTACGCGTCACCACGCGACGGACTTCCTGAATCACCTGGCGGCGATCGCGGCCTTTTGTCTTGAAAATGCTGTCAACCGGGAAAAACTGGTCAGGGCAGGTCTGACCGATGTGCTCACCGGGTGGTACAACCGTCGCTACCTGCAAAGCCGATTGCGCGAAGAAGTCATTCTGGCGAGACGTTATAACCAGACACTGGTCTGCCTGCTCATAGACATTGACAACTTCAAGACCATTAATGACAGCCACGGCCATCTTTGCGGTGATACGGTTCTGCGGGAAGTGGCCTACCGCGTCAAAGGACAGATTCGAGGCAGCGATGTGGCGGCGCGTTTTGGTGGCGACGAACTTGCGGTGTTGCTACCCCATACCGATCTTGCGTCCGGCGTGCAGATGGCGGAGAGAATTCGCAATGCAGTCAGCGCCACGCCCATCAGCCTGAATCCCGCCAACGCCATCACCGTCACCCTGTCCATTGGAGTTGCGGAAAGCTCGCCCCATCAGAGCCGGGCGGAGCCTGAGCTCATTGGTGAAGCGCTGTTGCAGGAGGCGGATGGAGCCCTCTACCAGGCCAAGAGCGAAGGCCGCGACCGGGTGTGCACTCAGGATCGCGACTGGGCAGCCGGCCGGGATTCCGTTTAGTCGTCGGCGCCGGGTTTTCGCCGGCTCGCCTTCAGTCGCCCGCGCCGGTTTTTGGCGTCCAGGCGGCGACGTTCAGATGCCGCCGGCGGTCGCGTCGGAATGCGCGTTGGCCGCCGCCGCGCCGCGCGCTGGAGCAGGGCTCGCAGGCGCCCCAGAGCGTCATCCCGGTTCTGCAACTGGCTGCGGTGGCGGCGCGCGGTGATCACCAGTTCACCGTTCTGGTTGATGCGCCGGCCCGCAATCTGGTGGAGTCGTTCCTTAACCTGTTGGGGTAGCGAGGTGGAGGCATCCACTGCAAAGCGCAATTGCGCCGCGGTGGCAACTTTGTTGACATGTTGGCCGCCCGGGCCTGACGCATGGATGAAGTTTATCTGGATTTCTTCAGGAGGCAGCCTCAAGGTGCGGCTGATGACAAGCGCCGGCAGGCGGCCCACTAGCGTTGCGCTGGCTTGGCGGCGAAATCCGCCAGGCCGATCTCGTCGACCTGGTAGCTGATGGTGATGGGATTGCAGCAGATTTCACAGTCTTCCACGTACCGCTGGCCACCATGGCCCAACTCGAAAAGCATCGAGATGATGGACCCACAGCAGGGGCACATGAAATCTTTTTCTTCTATGAGGACTTCGGCCATAGCCGGTAAAGCTTAACGTGCTATGTCAAATACCGCTACCCGGGCTCTTTCAACCGCAACGCAAATGAGATACATTCTCATTTAGAATAAACACCCGTACCGGGCGGCGGCCGCAAGCCCGAGCAGTGGCTGTCCCGCTGGTACCTGGAGAATCCTGATGTCAGTTTCAAGAGTCTCGCGATTCATTCTTTCCTTGTTGGCGCTGGCCCTGGCTGCCTGCGCGCCCCCGGACGATGCACTGGTGGTTTATTCGGCCCGTAACGAAGAGCTTATCAAGCCGGTTTTCGAACGTTATACCGAAGAGACCGGGGTCGTGATCAGTTACGTGACCGACTCGGCAGGTCCGCTGGTGGAGCGCCTGCGCGCGGAAGGCCAGAATACACCGGCGGACATCCTGCTGACCGTGGATGCCGGCAATCTCTGGCATGCCGCCGAGGACGGCCTGCTCCGGCCCGTGGACTCTGCCGTACTGGCTGCGAACATCCCGGTGCATCTGCGCGACCCCCAGGGCCGCTGGTTTGGCCTGTCGCTGCGCGCGCGAACCATCGTGTACAGCACCGAGCGTGTCAATGCAGCGGATCTGTCCACTTACGCTGACCTGGCATCCCCGAGCTGGCAAGACCGGCTATGTCTTAGAACCTCGCGCAAAGTTTACAACCAGTCCTTGGTGGCCATGTTGATCGCTCAGGAGGGTGAGGCGCGCGCCGAAGAGATCGTGCGTGGCTGGGTCGCAAATCTGGCTACCGACGTATTTTCCAATGACACCGCATTGATGCAGGCGATTCTTGCCGGGCAGTGCGATGTGGGCATTGTCAACAGCTACTATTTCGGCCGCCTGCAGGCCAAGGATCCTGAAATCGCGCTGGCACTGTTCTGGCCCGATCAGCAGGGGCAGGGCGTGCATGTAAACGTATCCGGTGCCGGCGTTACGCGCCATGCTCCGCATCCTGACGAGGCCGTTGCCTTTCTCGAATGGATGTCGACCCAGGTACCGCAAAGCATATTTGCGGAGCGCAATCATGAGTATCCCGCAAACCCTCGAGTCGAGGCGGATCCGCAAGTCAGTGCCTGGGGTAAGTTTCGCGCCAGCGAAACACCCCTGACCCGGGCGGGGGAGCTGCAATCGGCGGCGGTCAAACTCATGGATCGCGCCGGGTACCGCTGAGCGGCACGACTTGGAGGCGCTGTATCCAGCTACTGGCGCACGGTCGCGCTCACGCAGCGGCCGCGGCTCAGGCAGCGCCAAATGGCGCGCGCTGGCGGCATTCATCGCGGTGCCGGTGCTGTTGCCAGTGCTGGTGATCCTGGGCTCGGTCTTCGTACCGGAAGGAGAAACCTGGACGCACTTGCTCAACAATGTGCTGGGCGAAGTGTTGCTGAACACCCTGTGGCTGGTATTGGGTGTGGCCTGCATTACGGCTTTGCTGGGCACCAGCCTTGCCTGGTTGACGGCGGTTACCGAATTTCCCGGTCGTAGCGTCTTTTCCTGGGCCCTGATGCTGCCCATTGCGGTGCCAGGTTATGTCATGGCCTTTGTGGTCATCGGCCTGCTGGATTATGCGGGTCCGCTGCAAAGCATGCTGCGGGATTATTTCGGGGCGGGTGCGGTATTGCCTTCGGTACGTGGCCGCGCCGGGGTGATCGCGGTCATGTCGCTGGTCTTGTACCCCTATGTCTTTCTGATTGCCCGCAATGCTTTTCTGACACAGGGCGCGCGCGCTCTGGAGGCCGGCCAGTCGCTGGGTCTCAGTCGGCGCCAGGGTTTTTTCCGAATCGCGCTGCCCATGGCTCGCCCCTGGATTGCCGGCGGCGTGATGCTCGTGGTCATGGAAACGCTGGCCGATTTCGGCACCGTTTCGGTTTTCAATTACAACACCTTTACCACGGCAATTTACGAGGCCTGGTTCAGTTTGTTTTCCGTCAAAGCGGCCCTGCAGCTGTCGTCCGTCCTGATGCTGCTGGTGCTGGGCACGGTGGTAATCGAGCGTAGTTTGCGGGCCGACGCCCATTACACCGGGCGCGGCGCGCAGAATGCCCCGCGCATCAGCTTAAAAGGCTGGATACGCTGGGCCGCCACCTGCTTTGCCGGCGCGGTACTGCTGCTGGCCTTTGTCCTGCCGGTAACCCAGATGCTCATCTGGGGCTGGCAGAATTTCAGCGCGGATTTTGATGCTCGCTACGTCGCTTTCGTCAGCCACTCGTTGTTACTTGCCATTATCGCCGCGTTGCTCATAACCACGGTTGCCCTGCTACTGGCTTACAGCCTGCGTAATGCGCCCGGGCGATTCAGCAGTATGTGCGCGCGCCTGGCAACCCTGGGGTATGCGCTTCCGGGTACCGTGCTGGCGGTAGGTATTTTCGTACCGCTTGCCGGCCTCAGCAGCGTGGTTCAGGGAGGATTGGATCTGCTGTTCGGCGACGGCGCGCCCACCGTGCTCTTGCAAGCTACGCTGCTAACCATGCTGCTTGCTTACCTGGTGCGTTTTCTTGCCGTGGCTTACACGCCGGTGGACAGCAACATGCAGCGGGTTACCCACTCCGTTGATGAGGCATCGCGTTCGCTGGGGGTATCGGGCGGGCGTATGCTGAAGCGCGTGCATTTTCCCATGCTGCGCGGCGGCTTACTCACCGCCATGACGCTGGTATTCGTGGACGTGATGAAAGAAATGCCCATCACCCTGATGACGCGCCCGTTTGGCTGGGACACGCTGGCGGTGCGGGTATTCGAATTGACCTCTGAGGGTCACTGGGAACGCGCCGCCCTGCCCGCGCTGGCCATTGTTCTCGTCGGTCTGGTGCCCATCATGATCATGGTCAGGAGGACCGAGCGTGCGTCTTGAATTCAGCCAGGTTACGGCAGGTTACGGTGATCGGGACGTCTTGCGCGCGGTTTCTTTTGATCTCGCATCAGGACTTATCGGTTGTCTGCTGGGCCCCAGTGGCTGCGGCAAGACCACCGTACTGCGCTGCATTGCCGGTTTCGAGCCGGTTCGCGACGGGCAGATCATTGTGGACGACGCCGTGCTCAGTGGTCCCGGTTTTACCGTTGCGCCGGAATTACGCAACTTCGGCATGGTGTTCCAGGACCATGCCCTGTTTCCCCACCTGACAGTTCGCGAAAACGTGCTTTTCGGCCTGCATGGATTGCCGGCGGCCAAACGTGCTGCACGGGCCGCGGACGTGCTGTCTGCGGTTGGTCTGGAGGCCAGCGCCGATGTCTATCCCCACGAGCTGTCGGGGGGACAGCAGCAGCGTGTCGCGCTGGCTCGCGCGGTGGCGCCGCGGCCGCGGCTTTTGTTGCTGGACGAGCCCTTTTCCAGTCTGGACGTGGACTTGCGGTTGCGCCTGAGTGGCGAATTGCGGGACTTTTTCAGGGCCAGTGGCACGACAGCTTTGATGGTGACTCACGACCAGAAAGAGGCCTTTGCCATTGCCGATGAAGTCGGCGTGTTGCGCGATGGCGTGCTGGAACAGTGGGATACGGCATTCAATCTCTACCATCGGCCCGCCACGCGCTTTGTTGCCGATTTCGTGGGCCGCGGCGTGTTTGTGCCGGGAACAGTGCGCAGTGATTCAGAGGTGGAAATCGAGATTGGCATCGTGCACGGCAAACTGACCCGGCCGTACACGCCGGGCAGTCGGGTGGACGTGCTGCTGCGCCCCGACGATATATTGCACGACGACAGCAGCGCTCTTACCGCGCGCGTCGCTGACAAGGCTTTTAGGGGTGCAGATATCTTGTATACGCTGGCTCTGCCAAGTGGTGCGCAGGTTTTTTCGCTGGTGCCCAGTCACCACAATCACCAGGTGGGCGGTGCCATCGGCATCCGTCTGGCGGCCGATCATATCGTCGCTTTCGACCGCGAGACCGAATCCGGTTAAGGCTGCAGCCGCCTGCTTTGCCAGGCTCCGGCAGAAAAACCATCGCCATCCGCTTGCAGCTGCCGCTGCCAGCGGCCACGTTCGTGCAAGCGTCCACGTTGCCCGATCCACAGCTCCACGACTTGCGCCCACAGTTCATAACCGCCCCAGTGCTCCGGCCGCGGTATGACTCGGTCCTGCTCCGGGTCGCGCGGATCGGAAATATCGAAGCGCGCCATTATGTCTTCCAACTGCTGCGCGAGGGTGGCCCGGTCCCTGACTGGCTGACTCTGCTTGCTGGCCCAGGCGCCCAGACGACTCAGCAGCGGCCTGCTGCTGAAGTAAGCGTCACTTTCTGCCGCGGAAGTGCGCGTTACCGGCCCGCGGACCCTGGCCTGCAGTTCCAGCACATCCCAATGGAACACCGCAGTTGCGATGGGCAGCATATCGAGTTGACGGCCCTTGACCGAATGATAGTTGGTGTAAAAAACCAGCTTGCCGGCAGCGGCATCCAGCGATTTGCACAGCACTACCCGGGCATCCGGTAGCGGTGGCGTCACGCTGGTATCCACGGTAGCCAGAGCCATGGCATTGGCATTCGGCGAGACTTCTTGCTCGATGGCGTATTGCAGCCACTGCGCCAGCAACTGCATCGGTTCCGATGGCAGTGGTTCGGGCAGTCGTTCCAAATGAATTTCGTCATTATGCATAGTTGCATCCTGTCTCCGGCATGACCGCCATTGTAACGCTGCTAGCCAACTGCACGCGCTCGCTGCATCAGATACAGAAACAACGGCACGCCGATGAGCGCGGTGAGCGCGCCTACCGGTAATTGCCGGGGCGCCGTTACGGTTCGGGCGGCGATATCGGCCAGCACCAGCAGGCTGCCGCCCAGCAGCACTGCACCGGGGATCACCAGGCGGTGATCCGAACCCACCGCGAGGCGCAGCATATGGGGCACCACCAGACCGAGAAAGCCGATGCTGCCTGCGGTGGTCACGGCCACCGCGGTGGCGAGGGAACCGGCGGCGAAGAGACCCAGGCGCAACGGCCTGACCGGCACTCCGAGCAAAGCTGCCTGCTGTTCGCCGCTTGCCAGCACATTGAGCGGGCGGGCAAGGGCCAGGAAAATCAGGGTCAGAACAAGCAGAACCAGGGCACTGGTCACCGGCCAGTCAGCCAGCGACAGATCACCCATGAGCCAGAACAGCATGCCCCGCAGGCTGGCGTCATCACCCAGGGCAAGTAACAGGCTGATAACGGCAGCCAGTCCTGACGCCACCACGATGCCGGTGAGCAGGAGCCTCGCAGGCGTCCAGCCGCCCGGCCCATGAGCCAGCGAGAAAACCAGCAAACTGACCAGTAAAGCGCCACCGAATGCGCCCAGGTCGATCCATAAAGAACCCAGTCCCAGGCTTATGGCTATCAGGGCGGCTACTGCGGCGCCGCCGGATACGCCCAGGACGTAAGGATCGGCGAGGGGATTGCGCAGCAGAACCTGCATCAGCGTACCGGCAAGCGCCAGCAGCCCGCCCACGGTGAAGGCCGCCAGCACCCGCGGCAGGCGCAGCTCCAGGATTACGGCGCGACTGATATGGTCGCCCTGGCCGGAAATTACCGCCAAAACTTCGCCTGGCTCGATGACGACACTACCCGTCAGGGTTCCCAGCACCAACGCTGCAATGGCCAGCATGAGCAGGCCGGTAAACAGGATACTGGCAGGCGCGCGATTCATGGTCCTCGGGATTCCGATGCCTTGTCCACCAGATCCTGGCGGAGCCAGCCCCGGCAGCGCGCCAGTTTTGCCAGTTCCGCATCCGGATTCACCACGATGGGGCAGGCGACGGCTTCCAGCAGCGGCAGGTCGTTGAGCGAGTCGGAATAAAAACAGCTGTCCACCATGTCCTCGTCATTCTGTTCAAGCCAGCGCTGCAGATGCCAGAGTTTGCCAAACTGGTAGCAGGGTTCGCCGAGGATACGCCCCGTCGGTCGCCCATCCACCATTTCTGGCTCGGTGGCCAGCAAATCATCAACACCGAATTCCGCCGCGATGGGTTCGGTGATAAGGCGGTTGGTCAAAGTGATCAACAGCAGTTTGTCGCCAGCCGCCCGATGCTTTTCCAGGAGGCTGCGGGCTGCCGTTGGGATCCTGGGTAAGATGGCTTGCTGCACGAAGCCGTCGCGCAGTTTGCGCAGTTCCTGGCCGGGCACCCTGGAAAGCAGGCCCAGGAAGAATGCCAGGTATTCACGGACATCCAGCCGCCCCTCCAGATACCGGCGATGAAACGCCTCGAGCTTGGGCGTATGGTCGGCAAGATCCAGCACGCCATGCGCCGCCAGATATTCTCCCCATAGCTGATCGCTGTCACCATCCAGCAATGTATTGTCCAGGTCAAAGAGCGCCAGGCTCATGGGGCGCTCCGCGCAAATAATTGTCCATGTGCGGCAGATTAATCGGAATCTCTGGCGCTCACCAGCATTGGTGAAGGCAGAATTTGGGAAATGCGGCCGGCGTGTGAAAGAATTCGGTTAACGGAGTATCAAGCACAATGGTAGATTGCATAGACGACGAAGGCTTTCGGGCCAATGTCGGTATCGTTCTTGCGAACGAAAGCAACCAGTTATTCTGGGCGCGCCGCGTGGGCCGCCGCGGCTGGCAGTTTCCCCAGGGCGGAATCCGGCCGGACGAAGATCCCCTGAATGCCATGTACCGGGAACTCCACGAGGAGATCGGCCTGAGCGACGACGACGTTGAGCTCATCGGCGAAACCAGCGACTGGTTGCGATACCGCTTGCCGCGGCGCTACCAGCGCTCCAACAGTACCCCCCTGTGCGTTGGACAAAAACAACGCTGGTATTTGCTGCGGCTCACCTCCCCGGAAGAGCGGGTGCGTTTCGATCGCAGTGCAAAACCGGAATTTGATCATTATCGCTGGGTCGATTTCTGGTACCCGCCGGAACGCGTCATATTTTTTAAACGCAAGGTGTATCGGCAGGCGCTGCAGGAGCTGGCCCCTTATCTTTTTCCTGAAGGAGCGCCGCATAAGCCGGCTAACAAGCGTCGCGGCTCATAAAGACGGCTTTAAAACCGCCAGCAGCACGATTGCGATGAGGAAGGCCCCCGGGATTTCGTTAAACCAGCGCAACCAGGCCTGGCTGCGTTGCAACGGGTCACTGCGCATGCTCGCCATCAGGCGCCAGCACCACAGGTGATAGCCGATCAAGCCGGCCAGCAGGACCAGTTTCAATTGCATCCAGCCCTGTGACAGCAGTGGCGTCAGCCAGTAAAGCAGCAAGGTCGCACCGAAGACCAGCGTCAGGACGGCGCCGATGGTCATGATGATCATCAAGCGTCTTTCCATGACCTGGAAGCGTTCCAGCGAGACGCTGTCGGTGGAGCTCGCGTGATAAATAAACAGCCGGGGCAGGTAAAAAAGCCCGGCGAACCAGGTCACCATGAAGATGATGTGCAAGGCCTTGAACCAGAGCATGACGACTCCTTCACGAAACTCCGGCATTATGCCAGAGAGCCTGACTGAGCTTCTTTTTCAGCGCGCCCGCAAGTAAACTGTGGCGCCCGCCCGGCGCGGTACTGCCGACCAGCAAAGATTCTCATGCAAGATACCCGTCTCGTTGTTCGTTCTCATCGTCCCCTGCGTACGCGTCTCACGATTGCAGTACTGGTGCTGCTGTTGGCACTGGGTGGTTGGGGCCTGTACGAATTTGGGCGGGTTCAGGGTGGCTATAACTGGTTGCAGGCCCGGGCCCGCGTAGCGGACCTGGAGGACCAGCTGGGCGCCCTGGAAGCCCAGAATGCGGCGCTGCGGGCCCAGGTGGCGCTGCTGGAAACCTCGCGGCAGGTCGAAAAGGAGGCCTATGAGCAGGTCGAAGCATCGCTGGCCGACCTGCAGGCACAAATACAGACCCAGCGAGAGGAACTGGTGTTTTATCGGGGTATTGTGTCTCCGGAAGACGGCCGCAGCGGACTCCAGGTGCAGGAGCTGGAGATCGTGCCGGCAGACACCGAACGCACGTATTTGCTGAGCCTGGTGCTGATACGCGCCATCAAGCATGATCGCAGGGTCAACGGTGTTGTAAACTTTGTCGTGGAGGGCACGCTGGACGGAACGGTCCGAATGCTTGCCATGTCAGAGTTAGGGCCGACGGCAGATCCGCTGGAGTTCAATTTTCGCTACTTTCAGGACTTTGAGCGCAAGATAGTCCTTCCGGAGGGGTTCGCGCCGCGTAAGATACATGTAGAAGTTACGCCGAAGACCCGCGACGTCGCGGCTGTTTCGCGGACATTCGACTGGGTAACGACCAATAGCTAGGGAGTTTTCGATGTTTGGTGGCAAAAAACGCAGAAGCACGGTGGTGGATACGCTGGTGGGCCAGAACACCAAGGTGCAGGGCGATATTCAATTCAGCGGCGGCTTCCATGTCGATGGCATGATCCAGGGCAACATCGAAGCCGAGTCCGATTCCCAGTCGGTGCTGAGCATCAGTGAAGACGGCATGGTCGAAGGCAGCGTCGCGGTGCCCCATGTAATCCTCAACGGCACGGTCAAGGGCGATGTCAGTGCCAAAGAGAGAGTCGAGCTGGGTGCCAACGCCAGGGTAATTGGCAACGTCTATTACAATCTTATTGAGATGGCGATCGGCGCCGAGGTCAACGGCAAGTTGATTCATCAGGCTGGCAAGCACGCCGCCTCCATTTACGATACCAGCGCCCAGAGCAGCAGCCCCGAGCCCCTGCAGCAAAGACCGGTACTGGAACAATAATCAGCGGATACCTGAACATGGACAAAACATCTACCCCGGGAACCAGCACTAATGCGCCGCCGCCGCCCTCAGTGGTGTTCACCGATGCGGCGGCAGCCAAGGTAAGGCAGCTCATTGAGGAAGAGAACAACTTCGATCTCAAGCTGCGCGTTTACGTGAGCGGCGGTGGCTGCTCCGGGTTCCAGTACGGCTTTACCTTTGACGAGTCAGTGGAAGAGGGCGACATGCAGGTTGCCAACGGCGGCGTTACATTGTTGGTCGACCCCATGAGTTTTCAGTACCTGATGGGGGCGGAGATCGACTTTCAGGACGATCTCGAAGGCGCGCGCTTTATCATCCGCAATCCCATGGCAACCACCACCTGCGGCTGTGGCTCCTCGTTTTCAGTTTGAACTTTCGGCGCCACTTGCTGCCATCCGGTGAGCGATTCGGATCCTGCTGAGTCTGCAGTTCACGATGCAACGTCGCTACCCGGCGGCGACGAGATCATAGCTGCCGTCGATCTCGGTTCTAACAGCTTTCACATGAAGGTGGCCCGGTTTGAAGCCGGCCGCTTGGTCGTGATCGATCGCTTGCGTGAAATGGTGCGGCTGGCAGCGGGCCTGGACAAGTCCGGGAATATCAACAAAGCGTCCCAGGAGCGTGCGCTCGCGTGCCTGGCCAGATTCGGCCAGCGCATCCGTGACATGCACGCCGATACAGTCCGCGTGGTTGCGACCAATACCTTCCGCAAGGCGCGCAAAGCCGGCAAATTCCGGCGCCGCGCTGAAAAGGCACTGGGCCATCCCATCGAAGTAGTTTCCGGACGGGAAGAGGCGCGTCTTGTTTATTCCGGAGTCGCCCACAGTTCGCCCATGCATGCACAGCGCCTGCTGGTGGTGGATATTGGCGGCGGCAGTACCGAGCTTATCGCCGGTGAGGGATTTTCGCCGCGGGAACTGTTCAGCCTGCAGATGGGTTGCGTCAGTATCACCCGCAAATTTTTCAATGATGGGCGGATAACCCGCAAACGCCTGAAAAAGGCGCGTATTGCCGCACGCGTCGAGTTGGAGCCGGTGGTGCCGCAATTGCGCGCCTGGGCCTGGGAGGAAGCTATCGGCGCCTCCGGAACCGTGCGGGCTGCGGCCGGCGTGCTCGCCATGCAGGGCTACAGGGAGGGATTGACTCAAACCGGACTGGAGTCGCTGTACGAGCACATGATAGCGGCGGGGAGCCTTGAGCGGCTAAGCCTGCCGGGCCTGGCGAACGAGCGAGTGCCGGTTTTCCCGGGTGGCGTGGTAATCCTGGAATCGGTATTTCGGGAGCTGGGTATCGAGTCGATGCGGGTTTCCGACGGGGCATTGCGCGAGGGCATTCTGTTCGACCTCATCGGCCGTATGAGTCGCGAAGATGCTCGTGATCGCAGCGTGCGCTGGCTGCAGGAGCGTTACAACGTTGACGTGAGCCAGGGCGCCCGCGTCGAGGCAGCCGCGGTGGCGCTGCTGGAATTGCTCGCAACTCGCTGGAAGTTAGAAGATGAGGCTTACGAATCGCTGTTGCGGTGGGCGGCACGCGTGCATGAAGTGGGGCTGGCAATTGCACATGCCGACTACCACCGACATGGTGCCTACCTGTTGGCCAATTCCGATCTCGCCGGATTTTCGACCCCGGAGCAGGACCGACTGGCGGCACTGGTGGCATTGCATCGCAAGCGTTATGCCCGGGAAGAACTCCAGAGGGTGAGGCCGCAGTGGCGGGCAGCCGTGCGCAAACTTTCGATCATCCTGCGCCTCGCAGTGGTGTTGAAACGTGGCCGAAGTGCCGAGGACCTGCCTGACATTCGTGTCAAGGCGAGCGGCAGAAAACTGCGTTTAAGATTCGCGGCTGGCTGGCTGGATGCGCACCCGCTGACTTTTGCCGACCTGGAAAGCGAAGCGCGCTATCTCAGGGGTGCCGACCTGATGCTGGAATTCAGCTGAGTATTCCAATCAGGTCATGATTGCCAGGGACTTCAGAATCGAGTCCTGAGCGGACCGATGTGGCTGGCCGGGTTCGGGCTTTACACGCAGATAATTTCCATCGGGCTGCAGATGCCAGGCCTGGGCGTTGTCGGCAAGGTGCATTTCGAGATCTTCCATAATCCTGCGCCGCAGTTTTTTGCGCAGGATCGGAAAACAGATCTCGACCCGCCCAAAAAAATTCCTGTCCATCCAGTCGGCGCTTGCGCAGTAAAGCTCGAAATCCCCTGCGTTGTGAAAATAATAGACCCGTGAGTGCTCCAGGAAGCGGCCCACCAAAGAGGTGATCGTGATGTTTTCCGACAGGCCGGGGATTCCGGGCCGCAATGCGCACAGCCCGCGCACGATCAACTGCACCTGTACGCCGGCTCGCGATGCTTTATAGAGCGCTTCGATGACTTCCGGCTCGATGAGCGCATTCATTTTGGCGACGATTCTGCCAGGCTCGCCGTTCTCTGCGTGCAGGGTTTCGCGATGGATTTTCTCGATGATCGCGTCGTGCAGCGTGAAGGGTGATTGCAGCAACTTGGTCATGCCGGTGAATTTGCCAAGCCCGGTGAGTTGCTGAAACAGGCGATTCACGTCCTCGCCGATCTCGGCGTCCGCAGTGAACAGGCCGTAGTCTGTGTATATGCGCGCGGTGCTGGCGTGATAGTTACCGGTGCTCAGATGCACGTAAGGCTGCAGCTTGCCGGCTTCGCGGCGCAGCACCAGGGACATCTTGCTGTGGGTCTTGAAACCGACGACGCCGTAAACAATATGGGCGCCCGCTTCGGTTAAGCGATTGGCCAAAGCAATATTGTCGGCCTCGTCGAAACGGGCCCGTAATTCAACCACCGCGATAACTTCCTTGCCGGCCCGGGCCGCCTCTACCAGAGCGTCCACCACGATGGAGTCCGAGCCGGTCCGGTACAGGGTTTGCTTTATGGCTACCACGTTGGGGTCGAGCGCTGCTTCCCGCAGGAACTCCACAACCGGCAGGAAGGACTCATAAGGGTGGTTCAGCAGCACGTCGCGGCGCGCGATAACGTCGAACTTGCTGGCGCCGCTGGCGAATTCTGCGGGCACCCCGGGGACGAACGGGGGATATTTGAGATCGGGCGCTTCCACAAGGTCGAACACCGCCTGCACCCGGTTAATGTTGACCGGCCCGTTGACCCGGTACAGATCGGACTCGCCGAGGCCAAATTCGTTCAGCAGGTAACGCGTCAGCTCATCCGGACATTCCTCGGTGACCTCCAGCCGTACTGCATCGCCGTAATGTCGCGCCGCCAGCTCACCTTCCAGCGCACGCAGCAGATCGTCGACTTCTTCCTCTTCCACATACAGGTGACTGTTGCGGGTCACCCGAAACTGATGCGAGCCGATTACCCGCATTCCGGGAAACAGGGCATCGATGAACTGGTGGATTACCGACGACAGAAACACAAAATCGTTGGGTCCGCCGCCGCACTCTGACTGTGGCAACCTGATCAGCCGTGGCAACACACGCGGCGCCTGGACCACCGCTTGCTTGCAGTTGCGACCAAAAGCGTCTTTGCCCTTGAGTTCAACAATGAAGTTCAGACTTTTGTTGATGATGCGCGGGAAGGGGTGCGCCGGATCCAGCGCCAGCGGGCTGAGCACCGGGAACACTTCCTCCATGGCATAACGTTCCAGCCAGGCCGTCTGAGCTTCATTCCAGTCCTTGCGGCGTATGAAACGCACGCCTTTGGCGTCGAGCTCCGGCATGAGCTCGTCATTGAATACCCGGTATTGGTCGCTGACGATGCGCTGGGCGTGCTGGCTGATGAGCGCCAGCAGCTCGCCGGGCGGGATGTTGTCGGGCCCGGCCTGGACCGAACCGGCCTCGTACATCTGTCGCAGACCCGCTACGCGTACTTCAAAAAACTCGTCAAGATTGGTGCAGCTGATGCACAGGAAACGCACTCGTTCCAGCAGCGGTACCCGGGTATCTGTCGCCTGCGCAAGCACCCGCCTCTGGAACTGCAAAGAGCTCAGTTCCCGGTTAATGAAATTTTCAGGCCTTTTGAGGTCGGTATCATCCATGCAGCGTCCCCTGCAAACCACAAGTATAGCGCCGGGTAACGAGGCCGGCGCCAGCGGCGACGTCACAGTTTAGCCGTCAGGCAGGGTAGATGGCGCCCAGCACCGCTGGGCCGCTTGCCCCGGTGGCCCCAGGGACGTTGCCGGGTAATCCCGCCAGTGTCCGCTGCGCCAACCAGGCGAAGGCCGCAGCCTCCACATAGTCGGCGTCGATACCCAGGAGTGAGGCGTTGCTGATTTGCATTCCGGGGAGAGCTCGCGCCAGGCGATTGACCAGATCAGTGTTGTGCACGCCGCCCCCGCAGATGATGAGCAATCGGGCATCCGGGGCATGCTGACGCACCGCGCTGGCAGCACTCTGGACCGTGAGTTCCGCCAGCGTGGCTTGCAAATCGGCCCCCGACGCCCCGAACTCTCCCGCTTGCTGATGGGCGGCCAGCCAC
>JBFIQI010000053.1:0-14831 GCA_041609715.1 Gammaproteobacteria bacterium | reverse complement strand
GCGACATTTCCAAAAGCCCGAAACGCGAAATACGCCCGATCTGGATCCGTGCACGGTCAGCCTGCACAGCGTCGCGCAACCGATTCTCCACCTCGCGCTGGTTGCGGGATGCGTTCATGTCAATGAAATCGATGACGACCAGCCCGCCAATATCCCGCAGCCGCAGTTGCCGGGCGATCTCCGAGGCTGCTTCCAGGTTGGTGTTGAGTGCGGTTTCTTCTATGTCCTGGCCCTTGGTTGCGCGAGCCGAGTTGATGTCTATGGAAACCAGTGCCTCGGTGTGGTCGATTACCACGCTGCCCCCGGAGGGCAGTCGGACCTCGCGGGCAAAAGCCGACTCGATCTGGCTTTCAATCTGAAAGCGCGTAAACAGGGGAATGTCGTCGTGGTAATGCTTCAAGCGCTGCGCATTGTGTGGCATCACGCGGCTGATGAAGTCATTGGCCTGCTCATAGATTTCACGACCCTCTACCAGGATTTCGCCGACTTCATTGGTGAGGTTGTCGCGCAGGGCGCGAATGATGGCGTCGCTTTCCTGGTAGATCAGAAAGGGAGCGCTCTGTTCCTCGGCAGCCGTTTCAATGGCGTGCCAGACGTTCTTGAGGTAGTCGAGATCCCACTGCAATTCTTCCTGGCTGCGGCCGACGCCAGCCGTTCGCACGATGATTCCGGCTCCATCAGGGAGCTCGAGGTTGCGCAGAATATCACGCAGCTCCGCGCGATCTTCACCCTCTATACGCCGGGAAACGCCGCCCGCCCGCGGATTGTTGGGCATCAACACCAGGAATCGCCCGGCCAGGCTGATAAATGTCGTGAGAGCCGCGCCCTTGGTCCCGCGTTCTTCCTTATCAACCTGGACCAGCAGTTCCTGGCCTTCCCGCAAGACTTCCTTGATGTGCACTTTATTGCCGGCTTCCGGATCACCCCGGAAGTAACTGCGGGAGACTTCCTTGAGCGGCAAGAAGCCGTGACGTTGAGCGCCAAAATCAACGAATGCTGCCTCGAGACTGGGCTCGACGCGGGTGATACGGGCTTTGTATATGTTGGATTTTTTCTGTTGGCGGGAAGGTATTTCGATGTCCAGATCGATCAGCTTCTGGCCATCGACCAAGGCAACGCGCAACTCTTCTTCCTGAGTTGCGTTAATTAACATTCTTTTCATGAGCCCCGAGTTCCAAATAAGGGGCCGCCCGCGCCTTCACGCTGACCTGTGGTCTCCCGGGCTGCTGGCCGCGTCTGAAGCGATGGAGCGACGTGGCCCTGTAGGGGAGCTGCTTGTGTCTGGTCCCGGATTGACTTGGCAACCGAGCCCGCGATTCTGCGACTTCCATCAACGGGGTGCGTGAGCATCCACCCGTTGCGGACGGCCTGTATGTAAAGACCCCGATTTTCGAGGCCAGCTTAAAAAATGGCGGCACCCCTGAGGGTGTCGCCCATATCTCGTTGCGGATGCCGCTGGCAAACGCGATAACAATACGCAGCGGACAACCGTCCGGTACTATAGCAACCCTCGCAGCCTGCATCAATGCGGCTAAGCAATTGACCCACAGAGGGAAAACCCAACTTGCCCGTATCCAAGGTCCGAATTCATGAAGTCACGCCGGACGAAGCTGGCCAGCGTCTGGATAATTTCCTGCTGGCGCAGCTGAAAGGCGTACCGAGAACCCTGGTTTACAAGCTGGTGCGCAAGGGCCAGGTAAGGGTCAACAAGGGTCGGGTAAGGCCGCCTTACCGCTTGCAGGCGGGCGACCAGGTTCGTATTCCGCCGGTGCGATTGCCCGATCCAAGTACGCCGCGGACCTCACCCAGGGTCGGTGAGCTTATCGACGCAGCTGTTTTGCTGGAGGACGAGCATTTGCTGGTCGTGGACAAGCCATCCGGCATGGCGGTACACGGTGGCAGCGGAGTGAGCGCGGGCTTGATCGAAAACCTGCGTGCCATGCGCGGTGACCAGCAACGGCTGGAATTGGTCCACCGCCTGGATCGCGCCACAAGTGGTTGCTTGCTGCTGGCCAAGAAACGCAGCGCTTTGCGAGCACTGCACGAGCAGTTGCGCAACAATCAATTTGAAAAGCGTTATCTGCTGCTGGTTAAGGGCCGCTGGGAACTGGGCAGTCGCGGTGTAGATGCGCCCTTAAAGGTGAATCAGCGCCAGGGCGGGGAACGGGTTGTGACCGTGGATGTTGACGGCAAGCCCGCCCGCACACATTTTAGACCGGTCGAATGCTATGGTGACGCCAGTTTGCTGGAAGCCACCCTTGAGACTGGCAGAACCCACCAGATTCGGGTGCACGCTGCCTGGGCCGGTCATCCGCTGGCTGGTGATGCCCGTTACGGTGACGAGGCCTTCAATCGCCAATGCCAGGCCAGGGGCCTCAAGCGATTGTTTTTGCACGCCAGCGCTCTGGGTTTCGAGCATCCCGTCAGCGGCGAACCGATTCTGGTGAGCGCGCCGTTGCCTGCGATGTTGGCAAATTTTCTGGACGCCATTGCAGGCGCCGGTGGCGCGGCCACTGCTGCCGCCGGGCGCTCCCGGACTAAAGGACCGGGAAGCCGCGGCGCATAAGTTCCCGGGACAGCCAGATCAGCGGCAGTCCAATCAGTGCCGTTGGGTCGCTGCTGTCGATGCTTTCGAACAGGGCAATGCCAAGCCCTTCAGCCTTGAAACTGCCGGCGCAGTCGATGGGTTTTTCGCGCTCAACATAGCTGGCAATTTCCGCAGCCCCAAGTTCACGAAACTGCACCGTGGTGCAATCTACGTACATGCGGGAATCTGTGCTGTCAGCCACGCAAACCGCCGTGTGAAATTGCATCGCCCGGCCAGATGCGCGGCTCAACTGGGCGACGGCGGCTTCACGGTTGCCGGGTTTACCGAGTATCACTGCCTCCAGAGTCGCGACCTGGTCGCTGCCAATGACCACGGCATCGGGGTATTGCTCAAGCACTTTGCCTGCTTTGCCCGCAGCGAGGCGCAGCGCCAGCTGATCACCATTTTCATCCGCCAGTGGGCGCTCGTCGATCTCGGGGCAGACAGTGGTGAACGGCAACCCCAGCCGCTGCAGCAATGCCTTTCGGTAGCGCGACCCTGATCCGAGAATCAAGCTGTGCAAGGGGTTGGGCTCCCGGCATTTGGATGAAGTGCAAAGTATCCTACAAAAGCTGACCCGGTCGATACTTTGACAAGCAAATCCTGGCTATTTATCATTCGCCGGCTATGTCCGCCTCTCGTCTCAGGCAGCGCGTCGATCCGGTCCGACTGGCCGGCGAGAATGTCAGGCTCGAGGGGAATTTGCCGGTTGCCAGTCTGCCACGTCTTATGCGTTTGGTGGCGGATAACGGGCGGCAGGAGAACCTGCGGGCGATCCTTGAATTCTGGCGCGATGCCAACAACATAGTGGTTGTTGACGGCCGGGTAAGCGGTAGCCTGCAATTGCAGTGTCAGCGCTGTCTGGAAGATTTTGAGATGACGCTTGACCAGCGCTTCAAGCTGGCACTGCTCGGCGGCAGGCAGGTCGACGCGTTGCCGGATGAGTACGAGCTGCTGGAGCCGGTGCCCGAAGACATAGTGCCGGCAGAGCTCATTGAAGACGAATTGTTATTGGCCGTGCCGATGGTGGCGCGCCACGAGAATATATCGGAATGCGGTCCCTTGGCGGAACGAATTCTTGACAGGGTTGATGACGGCGATGGTGCGAAACCGTTTGCTGCGTTGGCGAGTTTGAAATCGATCAACCCGGATATGGATTAATAATTTTCAGGAGAATTGATCATGGCTGTTCAGAAGAGCCGAAAGACCCCTTCGCGGCGCGGTATGCGCCGTTCCCACGATGCCCTGGATGCGCCCGCCCTGTCGGTGGATCCGGTCTCGGGGGAAACCCATCTGCGTCACCAGGTGACGGCTGATGGTTACTATCGCGGCAAGAAAGTTGTTGCTGGCAAGCAAGAGTTCGACGTCGAAGAATAAGCTTGCCCGTTGGGGCGAAACATGCAGACGCCGGGCTGGACCCGGCGCACGTTTTTTAGGGACGGGAATTTCGCCATGCAACCAGGCCGATGAGTGAATTTCTCACACTCGCTGTCGATGCTATGAGCGGTGACCGCCCGGCGCAGTCGCGCATTCTGGCGGTACAGAGGTTTCTGGCAACCCACACCCACACTCGCGTACTGCTGGTGGGTGATACAGGAATGCTGGATCGGGCGACGCAATCTTTGCAGGCGGCTTTCGGGGAAAGATTCGCCCTGCGTCACGCCAGTGAGGTGGTGGCCATGGATGAGGCACCACGCAGCGCCATGCGCAATAAAAAGGATTCTTCCATGCGGGTCGCCATCGACCTGGTTAAACAGGGTGAAGCGGTTGCGTGCGTCAGCGCCGGCAACACCGGTGCGCTGATGGCCACGGCGCGCTTTGTCCTGAAAATGGCCGAGGGCATTGATCGCCCCGCCATTCTTTCTACGATTCCGGCAACCAGCGGACACACCCTGATGCTGGATCTGGGCGCCAACGCGGATTGCAATGCAGAACTGTTGTTCCAGTTCGCAGTAATGGGCGCAGTGGTCGCGCGGGAAATCCACGGAATCCAAAGCCCGGCGGTTGGTTTGCTCAATATCGGCGAAGAGGAGATGAAAGGCACGGACGTAATCCGGGCTGCCGCCCGGAGAATTGCCACTAGCGGCCTTAACTACATAGGTTTTGTCGAAGGTGACGATATTTTTTCAGGCCATGTGGATGTTGTCGTCACCGACGGGTTCACCGGTAATGTTTCCCTGAAAACGATGGAAGGCGCTGCGCATATGTTAGGGGACATCATGCGCGAAGAGTTCCAGCGCAATCTGTTCACCAGGTTCTCGGGCCTGCTTTCGCGGCCCGCGTTGCGCGCCGTACGCCATCGGCTTGATCCGCGGCGCTACAACGGCGCCAGCCTGATTGGCCTGACCCGCATTGTCATCAAGAGCCATGGCAGCGCGGACGATGTCGCCTTCGAGACTGCGCTGGAGACGGCATTACTGGAGGTAAAAAAGGCAGTGCCCCAGCAGATCAGCGCCGAAATGCGGCGCGCGGTGGCGGCTGCGGATGCAGCTCAGACCCGGGAGCCCCTCACAGGCTCAGGATAGCAGCCCCATGCGGGCGGCGTAGCGGACCAGGCCCGCCGTGTTTTGCACCGCCAGTTTGTCGATGATCCGGGCCCGGTGGTTCTCTGCAGTCTTTACGCTGATGTCCAGGCTGCGCGCAATCTCCTTGGAAGTCTTGCCCTCCGTCAGCAGATGGAACACTTCGCGCTCCCTGGGGGTCAGCGAGCCGTAGGGGTCGCCGGCTTCCTGGCCGTGTCGGTACTGCTCGGCAAGTGCCCTGGCGGCCTGCGGCCCGAAGTAACCCTGACCTCGCTGCAATGCCTGCACGGCAGACATCAGTTCCTTGACGGCAGCATCCTTGACCAGGTAGCCCGAGGCGCCGGCGCGCACGATGGGAATCACGTATTCATCTTCCTCGTGCACGGTCAGCACGAGAATACGGGTGCCCGGAAGCTGATCGTGAATGCGACGCACCGCTTCCAGGCCATTGAGCCGCGGCATCGTAAGATCGAGAATCGCGATATCCGGACGAGTCTCCAGCGCCTTTTCGACCGCTTCCAGCCCGTCGGACGCTTCCGCTACCACATGCACTTCACCGCTTTCTTCCAGCAGGCTGACCACGCCCTGACGAACAATGGTGTGATCGTCTGCCACCAGTACCCGCAGCAGTCTTCGCGTTTCGCTATTCATCGGAACTACCCCCCAGGGCGTCATTCTCTGGCAGCGGGATCTTCATTTCCAGTCTGGTACCCTGCCGTTGCGTGGATTTTAAACTGAGTACGCCGCCAAACAACGCAATCCGGTCCCGGATACCCCTGAGGCCTGAACTTTCGTTGCTGCCTCCGGCGCGCATCCTGGCATCCACGTCGAAACCCTTACCCCGGTCATCTATGACCAAAAGCAGCATGTTGTTGTCCCTGCCAAGTTGCACGCTGGCCTCTTTGACTCCCGCATGCTTCACGGTGTTGGTAAGGGCTTCCTGTACCACGCGAAATACCAGTGTCTCGATGTCGGCATCCAGTCGCTCGTCGCCAAGGCCTTCGATGGACAAATGAACTTCCAGATCAACACTTTGTTTCAAGGTTCGCTTGAGCCATTGCAGCGCCGCAATCAGGCCCAGGTCGTCCAGCACTGGCGGCCTCAGCAAGCGCGACAGCTCACGCGTATCGTTGAGCGCACCGGTAGCAATCTCAACCAGATCGGCAAACGCCGGCTTGAGATCATTATCGACGCGAGCTTCTATCCTCTGCAGCTGGTGCTTCAGGGCAGTCAGCGTTTGTCCGATGCCGTCGTGAAGTTCCAGGGCGAGCCGTCGCCGTTCGTCTTCCTGGATTTTCCAGACCCCTTTGGCAAGACTCCGGAAGCGTCGCTCACCGTCGAGAAGCTGTGAGAAGAGGTGTTGATTCTCTTCTGTTATGCGGTTGACCCGGCGCGCGATTTCGTCGAGATCGGCATCGTCACCCACGCGGCTGCTGCCGGACGCCGGATTTGATTGCTTTGGTTTGATGTCAGGGCACATCGATTAACTCCTTGACCGCTGGCAGGGCGCTGAAGCTTTGCCACTGGGGTTCGTCCATGTATTGCTGCAGGCGACCCAACTCAGTCCTTGCCTTTGCGAAAACCGGATCAGCCAGCGCCCTTTTTCCCTGCTGGTCCAGGGCAGTGCCCAGTGCACGGTAGGCGCGCCAGCTACCTTCGTATATGTCCACTGCCTGGGTGTGCCGCAACCACTGGCGGGCATGACGCTCGGCAGTTTCGTACTGGGCTGCGGCAAGGGCAGCCCCGGTGGCCAGTTCCAGCGCCGTCAGCTGCAGCGGCACATGGCCAATGCTGGCCGCCGCGGTAACCAGATCTTCGGCTCCATCTGACTTCAGATCGCCGCCAGCCAGCCGGGCGTCCGCAGCAGCGAGTTGTACCTGCAACTGTACCGCCGGGTTGCCGCTATCGCGGGCATAATTCAACGCCTCCTGGAACATGTTATCAAAGGTATTTTGCTGGCCCGATTTAACCGCCAGCTGGCCACGCAAATATTGCAGCCTCGCAAGCTGCTCGCGATGACCCCGCTCGCCTATGATTGCGGCGATGGCCTCGAGTTCCGCATGCGCCGCTTGCGGCTGATTAAGCGCCAATCTGAGCTGCGCTTTGAACAGACGGTACTCCGCCTCACCACGGGCATCGCCGAGGCCGGCGAGAATTTCAATGGCCTCGGCCAGCGAACGATCAGCAGCCACAAAGCGTCCCTGGTACAGGGCCAGCCGACCGAGATTGCCGTAGGAAACGGCTGCGATGCGCGGGTTGCCCAGGTTGCGCGCTTCCTCCAGGGTTTCCACAAATCCTTTTAACGAAGCGTCCCAGCGCCCGCGGACAAAATCGAGCAGCGCGATGTTCTGACGCGCCAGCACGATGTCCTCCTGGTTTTCCAGGGCCAAAGCAGTGTCCAGTGCCTGCTGCCAATAGACAGAGGCATTGTCGTATTCGCCCAGCGTAAAGTATGCAAAGCCGACATTACTGTAACTTTCGGCCAGGGCTCGCTTGTCGCCCAGCTGGCGACGAATTTGCAGGGCCTGCCGGTAGCTGGAGAGCGCTTCTGAGTAGCGGCCGCGATTTTCTTCCAGCAGGCCGATTTCATTATGCAGGACGGCGATCCCCGGTCGATCACCGATCGCTTCACGGCTGGTCATGGCCTGGGCAAACTCTGCGCGCGCTTCTTCAAATTTGCCCTGGCTGACCAGGATGCGGGCGATATTACTGCGCGATGAGGCGACTCCGCGCTGGTCACCGATACGACTGCGAATCTCCGCTGCCTGCCGATAATGGTCTTCAGCCTGCTGGAGTTGTCCGAGACGGAAATAGGCAACGCCCATGGCGTTGAGCGCGTCGGCTCGTCCCTGTTGATTGCCCAGCCGGTTCTGGATCACCAGTGCGCGTACCAGGTAGTCGTCTATTGCCGACTGCATGTCGCCCGTCAGAATGGCGTACTTGCCCATCAGGTACCAGGCGCGTGGATGATTGGGATCTTCCGCGAGGACTTTTTCCAAAACCTTCATGGCCTGCTCCAGCTCGCCCTCGTCTTCGTGCGCCAGGGCAAGTGCCACCCGCGCCTCGCTGTCGCCGGGGAAACGTTCAACCAGGGTCGCCAGCGCCGTTTGTGCGCGCTCCAGATCTCCCGTCAAGATGGCTTCCCGGGCCCGCGCCTCCAAAGCGGTGCGCGAGCTGCTGTCGGCCAGCAAGTTGCTTGCATTCTGAATCGCCTGCACAGATTTGTCGCCAAATCCAAGCATCTCGTAGGCTTCGGACAACCGCAGCCAGGCAGCTGCAAATTCAGGATCCATGTCCACTGCCAGTTCCAGCAATGGAGCCGCTTCAACGCTGCTGCCCAGATAAAGCTGGCGTGTGCCTTCGGTATAGGCACGCAATGCGCTTTCCGAGGTGGATAAACGTGCCTCGTCCAGGTCCGCGCTCGGCGGCAGCGCCAGTTGTTGCTGCAGGGCATCGGCGAATCGACTCACCAGTTCAAACACCTGCTCCCCGCCGGCCACCTCGACACTGAACGACTGGCTGCCACCTGGCGCTGCGTCGATCGAGGTCAGGCGAGCGTCGATGCGGATGGCTTGCCCTGCCGAGCGGATGGTACCGGTCACCAGTTGCCGGGCACCGAGCAGCTCACCTGCCTGGCGCATCTCGGCGGCAGTACCCGGACGCTCCATCATGTTGAGATCCGCCAAAGTCTGCAGCACGCGGTTGGGGTCCACCAGCTGCAGGGCCCGATTCTCGCCAAGCTGATCAGCAGCAAGCTCGGGCAGGCCGGTGCGCAGCCATTTGAGATCATCGCGCCCCGTAGCGTCATCCAGGGGCATGATCACGATCCCGGTCCTGACAGCTGGCGCCGTGTCGCCACCAGATGTCGATACTGGCCGGGCCTTGTTGAAGATCCAGTATCCGCTCCCGGCGACGCCCGCCACCAGCAGGGCCAGCGACAACGCCAACAAGGCATGCCGCGCCTGTCGCCCACGACGCTTGTGCATTACCCGGGTGGCCTGGCCCTCGCCAAGGTCCTGCGCCAGTTGCTGGGCGTCGTCGTAACGGTCTCCGGGATCGCGCGCCAGGCAATGTTCAATAATCCGCTTGACCGCAGGCGGCACTTCCACGCCGATCTCGGCGAGGTCTCTGGGTTTGCCCATGGTGCGTTGAGCCAGAACTTCCTGGAAGGTCTCGCCGGAGAAGGGCAGCTGGCCGCTCAACATCTCGTAAAGAATCAGCCCGAGCGAGTAGATGTCCGAACGCCCGTCGAGTTCGCCGCCACGCGCCTGTTCCGGAGAAAGGTAATCGGGCGTACCCACGATGTGACCGGTACGGGTAAGGCCCTTGTTGGCTGCGGATCGGGCAACCCCGAAATCGGTGATATATGGCGTATTGTCTTTGTCGACCAAAATGTTGGCCGGTTTCAGATCGCGGTGTACCACACCCATGTCGTGAGCCGCGGCGAGTCCCAGCGCCAGCTGACGCGTAATGTCCAATGCCCGGGCCACTGACAGCGTGCCTTGTTCCTCGAGGATATCTTTGAGCGAGCGACCCTCAACGAGATCCATGGTCAGGAAATAGACCTCGCCGTCCCGACCGATGTCGTGGATGCGTACGACGTTGCGATGTGAAACCTGTCGCGCCAGCACCAGTTCCTGCTGGAAGCGTTCCAGGGTGCGGGTATCGGCCTCTGCATTGAGATCGTCGCGCAAAACCTTCAGCGCGACGTCGATGTTCAGGGTTTCGTCGCGGGCGCGATAAACCATGCCCATGCCGCCGAGGCCCAGCACATCGCCAATTCGATAACGACCGGCGAGCACGCGGCCCTCGGCGAGCAGATGTGTTTTGCCAGTACTGGTTTGGGTTACGTCGTTATCAGGTGTGCGCGGTTTTTCGCTCATGTATCCGGACCGGACTTCAAAGCATGGGCGGATTTAAGATCGCTCCATGTTACACCGGCACGGACATCGTTGTCCGATTCGGTGCTGGTGTCCGGTTCGAATCCAGGAAGTTTGTCGGCCCATGCCTGCAGCTGGGATGGGTCGGGTTTGGCCTCGCTCAGGTCTACATCCGGCAGGGCCTGGCCGAGCCCTGCGATTTCATCACGTATCCGCGCTACCGCAATGGCCATGGCGGCATGATTGGCGAGGCCCTGCAGGATCTCCACATCCAGTTCGGTAAATACCTTGCCCGGTTCGCGACTGTCGGCGTACAGAATTCCGGTGGTTTTGTTGAGAATCACCAGGGGAATACAAACCAACGCACGGATCGAACCAAGAGTTACGCTTGGACGGTCCCCGAGCTGCACGTCAGTCATGGCGTCGCAGGAAACCACCAGTTCGCCTGAATCAAGGGCGAGTTCCACGGCGCCGACGCTGCCTGAAAAGGCGTATTGGTCGAAATCGTCGGGGGCGACCCCCGAGTAACTCTTGATTTCCAGATCACCGGTATCCGTGGTCAGCATGACGAAGCCGCGTTCGGTACCGGAAAGATTCAGGACGGAACGCAGAACCTGGTGGAGCAAACGCTCGAGGCCGGCGGCAGGATCGAGTTGCCGGCGCAATTCCAGCGAGGTCTCCCAGCGGCGTCGATTAATTTCATCTTCCCGTCGCCGGTTTTCAGTGCTGATGGACTCGAAGCGTGCTACGACATCACCGAACTGTATCCAGTCGTCATTGCGGATCTGGGCTTTCTGTATTGCACGGCCGTTGACAACCAGCCCGTTCTTACTGCCAAGATCTTCAAAATGCCAGGCTTCGTTCTGCCAGCTCAGGCGCGCGTGCTGTCGGGACAACTGAGGGTGGTTGATTTGGAGATCGCAATCCGCGCCGCGGCCTATGATATATGCCTCGCCTTCTTCAACATACAGGCGGCGGGCAGGCAGGTTCGATAGGTGAACGGTCAGCCTGCCGGGCATTCTGCGAAGTCCCGGCTTTGTTCAGAGATTGTTGCTGGCAAGGGTCAGGCTGTAGCGCAGCGATGCAGAATGCGCCCTTAGCTTACCGGCTGTATTGTCGATATCCCGGGAAGAACGCCATACATCAGGGATGTCATTGCCGCTATTCAGCAAGACCTCCCTGGCAAAAGCGTCCATGTCCTTGATGGCGCCGACGAGATCACCACTCGCGTAAGCAGTACGTGATGCATCCAGGTAAAACTGCAGGCTCGAGTAAGTCGCGCCGGACATATGGCTTGCAGAAGCCTGTAACAGCGAATCCAGATCACTGTATTTGCCGTCGATTACCGCGCCCGGTAAACGCAGGTCGGCGACGATAATGAATTCCGAGAAGTCGCCCTTGCTGCCGCCGGCGCGATAACTGCCGCTGGCGGTGACATGGGTTATGTCGCGGAAATTGCCGCCGGCGTGAGCGGCGAACATGCGCAGAGGTGTGCCGGCTGTGTAATGCAGATTGTGGGTGTGCAGGGAAATTTCAACCACACCGCTGAAGCTCAAACCGCCGCTTGCAGGCGGTTCGATGTGCAGCCGTACCGGAAAAGCGGCCGGGATAGAGGCGGCGCCCGGATCGGGAAGGCGGTTTAGGACACTGGTGTCCATCGGATCGATCAGCTCTGCCGAGAGTCCCAGCCCTGCCGGTGTCAGGCCCACCGCGTTTTCGAACTCGACGCTGATATCGGCACTGATACTGCCCGGTAACTCGATCATTGCAGTCAGCTTGTTGCCGGAAACCTGGGCACCCACGATTCCAGTGGCCCAGCTTGCCGGCGCTAGCAGAACGGTGGCCAATATGATTGCTCGGAAAGTTTTCATGCGCGCACGCCTCCCGGGAGTGCCAACTGTGCCTGGATGTCGCTGAATTTCGGCAGCGATTCCAACCATCTTTTCGGATGCTCACAATTATAATGATTGTTGGGCAATTTTGTGACCAGATTGTTTAAATTGTGATCAAAGTCGGAATTTTTCCGTTGCTGGGCAAAAAAACTGCCGGCTTTTGAGTGAAAACCCCTACGCACATCTGGGTGTTTTCCCCCATAGCCACTGGTGCACAAAGCACCCACACTTCTGCCTGTGCGCGGGAATTGCGCAAAACGAGCAAGAAACACTGCTGCAATTGCTGGTGGAAAGGTGTTTCTGAACAGGAATTGCGAGCCGCCAGGTGCGGCAGTTTCGGCTCCCCAACCGCGCACGAGGAAGGAAACTATCTGCCCCCCTGACTGGCCCCGCTGGCGCGGCGGGGCTGGTCACTTTTGACCCCTGTGTGACTTTTACCGGCTGTGAATGCTTGTTGCGGCAAGCTCTGCCGGTATACTTCTGCACCAATTATGCTTGCAGAGCATGCAGCGAAGTACGCAATCATGGCGTCTTCAGGGTGCCGGCATGCGCTGCGGTGTAAGAGCGCCGTTAAAAAAAGACGTTGATTTGGGGCAGATCATGTATTCACGAATTGCCGGCACGGGCAGATTCCTGCCGGAAAAAATTCTCACAAATGCCGATCTTGAAAAAATGGTCGATACCACCGACGAGTGGATTCGCACTCGCACAGGAATCGAACGTCGTCATATCGCCGGCGAAAAGGAAACCACCAGTGATCTTTGCGAGCATGCCGCCAGGGAGGCCATGCAGGCAGCCGGGGTTGGACCGGAAGATATAGACCTCATTGTCGTAGGCACGACCACGCCGGACCAGATTTTTCCCAATATCGGGTGCCTGCTGCAGGCGCGTCTTGGCATTCATGAATGTCCCGCTTTCAGTCTGGAGGCGGCGTGTACCGGCTTTATCTACGCATTGGGTGTGGCCGACAAATTCGTCAAGACAGGATCGTCGAAATGCGCGCTGGTTATCGGCGCAGAGACGATAAGCCGCATGGTGGACTGGAGTGATCGTCAGACCTGCGTTTTATTCGGTGACGGGGCCGGAGCCGTCATTCTCCAGCCCGCGGAGGAGGCGGGGATCATGTCGACCCACCTGCATGCAGATGGTAAGTACAAGGACCTGCTTTATTTTCCCTCCGGAGTTTCAAAAAACTTCGAAGCGATGGCTGGCGGACGCGACTTTATCCAGATGAAAGGCAACGAAGTTTTCAAGGTGGCCGTCAATACGCTGGGCCGAATCGTGGAAGAGACTCTGGAAGCGTCCGGGCTCGACAAGAGCGACATCGACTGGCTGGTACCGCACCAGGCCAATACGCGAATTATTCAGGCCACCGCCCGCAAACTGAGCATGGATATGGATCGGGTCATCATGACGGTCCAGGATCATGGCAATACCTCGGCGGCTTCCGTACCCATGGCGCTGGATGTGGCCGTAAGGGACGGTCGTATCAAGCGCGGCGATATTTTACTGCTGGAGGCATTTGGCGGCGGTTTTACCTGGGGATCCGCGCTGGTCCGATACTGATCAGGTAATCAGTAGTTAATACGACCGGCGCCGGCAAAACGGCTGCGCCAGTATGAATTGCGATAATCCGCTACCGAAACTTTCTTACCGGTGCCGGGTGCATGCAGGAACCTGCCCGGACCGAGGTAAAAACCTACATGAGAAATCCGCTTGCCACTGGTGCGGAAAAACATCAGGTCACCCGGGCGCATATCATTCCTGGTCACGGGGTGCGCAAATTCATACTGGGCACTGGCCGTGCGGGGCAGACTGATTCCCTGAGCGCGGTGGGCGTAGTAAATGAGACCGCTGCAATCGAATCCCGTGTCGGGTGACGCGCCGCCAAAGCGATAGTTCACCCCGATCATCTGCCTGGCGGTTGACAGGACGTCATCACGCAACGACTGGGGGACGGGGTCGAATCCTTCGGGAGCCGATCGGACCACGAGCTGCCTGGATTCCCGATCAGCTTCGGGGGGCGCCCAGGAGCAAGCGCCCATGGCCAACAGGCTGGCGAGCGTAACGACGCCCGCTGCTGTGGACCGTGAGGCCCGATTCGGGCCGTGGTTACTTCCCGTGCAGACTGAGTTCACGCGACTCAAGTTGATAAGCGACGATAGTTGAAGAATCGGCGTCGTAAATGGGGGCGCCGCGCTTGAAGCAGCGGGTCTCGGGTCCGTCATTGTTTTTCATGCAGACATCGGCGTCCACGTCGATGTGCTGGAGAACCAGCTGGCCGTCAGACAGACTGACCAGCAACAGGGCCGGATTCGCTTCATCAGCAGGCCGGGCCTGGTCCGGACTATGGGAGGCGAGGGGATGGGTCCCGGCGCAAGCGCCGAGCAACGCAGCGCTCAGTACAACAAGGGCTTTCATTTCGGCCTCCCAGCGGAATTCCGCTTGCAAGTGGCTGTGGGTGCATGGATGCTGCCCCGTGATCTAAGCTATGCCGCCTGCCGACCCAAGTCTGTGACCCAGGTCCTGACCCGGCTCCCCGGATGCGTGATGTGGTTCACAAAACAGTTAAAAAGTTTACATAATGTTCTGTTATTTAACAATAATGTCACAAAGGCAATGCCATGAAGCCTGTTGAAACCGAGGTCCTGATAGACCTTTCCCATGCCATAGAAGATGGCATGCAAACCTACCCCGGTTTGCCGGTACCCCGGATCGAGAGCCACATGAGCCGCAGCGATTCACAAGCCCATTACGCTCCCGGTACCCGGTTTCATATCGGTCGTATCAACATGGTGGCGAACACCGGCACCTATATTGATGCACCCTTTCACCGCTTCGCCGACGCTGCCGATATAGCCCAGCTGCCCCTGACCAGCGTTGCCAATCTGGACGGGGTGTGCATCCGGGTGGATGCGCCCCGCATCTCGCCGCAGCATCTTGAGAAATT
>JBFIQI010000052.1:0-14886 GCA_041609715.1 Gammaproteobacteria bacterium | reverse complement strand
GCACCGAGTCGCTTTGCCAGGCCATTATGAAGCGGCTGGAAACCCTGGAACAAGAGCAGCGGGCCAGCGACGGCGCATAAAAAAACCGGTCACAGACCGGTCTTCTTATGCGCCCTGACAGGGCTGTGCGCTGCCGCTGTCAGGCTTGCATCGCCCTGATGTGTTTATTCAGGCGGCTTTTGTGCCGTGCAGCCTTGTTGGCTTTGACGATGCCTTTATTCACCATACTGTCGATGACTGGCACGGCATCCTTGTAAAGCCGGACAGCCTCGTCGCGCTTGCCTGCATCGATCGCCTTCAATACGTTTTTGATACTGGTGCGCATGCGTGAGCGCAATGCCATGTTGTGCATGCGGCGCTTTTCTGCCTGGCGAGCGCGCTTTTGTGCGGATTTGATGTTTGCCACTTGCTGCCTCTCAAAAAGATTTTTCCGGGGACCGACCCCAGCGAGCGGCGCATTGTCCTTATTTAAGGCATAACTGTCAACGCGGGGACAGCGCTCGTTGCGGGTCACGGGCCCGCGCGATCCCCCCGTACCCCGGCTTTCAACAGAGAGTTGACAGGCGCCTATGATGTGATAATGTATTAACGCGTTAATACATTAGTATGCACTCATGAAAGAACACCGCGACCTCTCAGATCGCGAGGCCCGGGAGGCCGAGCAACAATTGGCAAGGGCATTTCAGGCGCTCGATTCTGTCGAGAGCTGCCTGAAGTTTCTCAGGGATCTGTGCACGCCTGCGGAACTGGAGGCGCTGGCCGATCGCTGGCGGGTTGTCGGTTTTCTGGAGGAGGGTCGCCCCTACCGCGAAATTCATGACCTCACCGGAGTCAGCGTCACGACTATAGGTCGGGTCGCGCGCTTTCTTGAACACGGCAACCAGGGATATCGCGCCGCGCTATCTGCATTAAGGACAAAATAATGCCAACACAGAGCAGACTTAAAATCGCGGTACAGCGATCCGGGCGCCTGTCAGATGCATCAGCCGAGTTGATGGCTCGCTGCGGCCTGAAGACCATGCGGGGCAAAGACCAGCTGGTTTGCGTCGGCGAAAACTTGCCGGTCGACCTGATGCTGGTGCGGGATGACGATGTGCCGTTTCTTATTCGCGAGGGCGTATGCGACGCCGGCATCGTGGGCCTCAACGTGGCCCGCGAAACCGAACTGGAACTTGCCGCCCGGCGCGAGCATTGCGGCTTCGAGGTACTGCAGCCTCTCGACTTCGGTGCCTGTCGATTGTCGATTGCGGGGCCGGAAGCCGATCCGTTTTCCGGCATTGAAGACCTCGAGGGTCGGCGCATTGCAACCAGTTATCCCGCCATGCTGCAGGCATACCTGCAGGAAACCGGGGTGAGCGCCAACATCGTGACGCTGTCGGGCTCGGTGGAGATCGCGCCACGGCTTGGCACCGCAGACTATATTTGCGACCTGGTCTCCACGGGCAACACCCTGGCTGCCAACGGGCTGGCGGAACGCCTGGTCGTGCAGCGCAGCCAGGCGGTGCTGCTCAAGGGCAAGCGGCCCATGCCGCAGGAAAGAGACGCGTTATTTCAGCGCCTGCTGGAGCGCATGCGGGGCGTCCTGCAAGTGCGCGAAAGCAAATACATAATGCTGCACGCACCCCGTGATGCTCTGGCTGAGATTCGCCGTCTGCTGCCCGGCAGCGAGTTACCCACGGTGATGCCGCTGGACGGCGGCAGCGATCGGGTCGCGGTCCACGCAGTCTGTAACGAGAGTGTTTTCTGGGAAACCCTGGAAGCACTCAAGGCCGCTGGTGCCAGCGCGTTACTGGTGCTGCCCGTCGAGAAAATGCTCGCCTGAGCGGAGGCCCCGGCATGCAGCAGTTTACCTGGAGCGATCTCGGGTCGGCGGAAAAACAGCGTCTGCTGGCACGCCCCGGTAGCCGTGATGACGGAAAAATCCACAGCGCGGTAGCCGGGATTATTGCCGACGTTCGTCGACGGGGAGATGCAGCCGTCAATGAATATGCCAGGCGTTTCGACAAAGCTTGCGGGCCACTGCGAAAAGTCGCCGCGGCAGAATTTGAAGGTGCCGAACGGCAACTGTCCGGCGAGATTAAAGCTGCGATGCGGGGCGCCGCCGCAAACATCAGCAGGTTTCATGCGGCACAGCAGCCACAGGGTCTGGAAATTGAAGTTTGCCCGGGGGTGCGCTGCGCAAAAGTCTACCGTCCGCTGCAGTCGGTCGGTCTTTATGTGCCCGGTGGCAGTGCAGCGCTGCCATCGACGCTACTGATGCTGGGCGTTCCCTCTCGGCTTGCTGGTTGCCGGCAGCGCGTGGTCTGCACGCCGCCAGCAGCCGGCGGATTGCCCGATCCGGCGGTGCTTTATGCTGCGAAGTTGACCGGCATCGAACAGGTCTTCGCCGTGGGTGGCGCCCAGGCGATTGCAGCTCTGGCATATGGCACCGAAACCATACCCTCGGTAGACAAGATATTCGGGCCGGGTAATCGCTACGTAACTGCGGCCAAACAGCAGGTGGCCAGGGATCCCCGGGCCGCGGGGATCGATATGCCGGCCGGTCCTTCCGAGGTGATGGTGATTGCCGATAACGGAGCCCGGGCTGACATCGTGGCCGCGGACCTGCTTTCCCAGGCGGAACACGGCGAGGACTCGCAGGTGATCCTGGTCAGCAGCGCTTCGCGCCTCATAAGTGCCGTTACCGCGGCGCTACGCGAGCAGCTGGGGGCGCTGAACCGGCGGGATATAGCGGCGGCAGCGCTAGAGAACAGCTTCAGCATCCGGGTTGCAGACCAGGCGGAGGCTGCCGAGGTGGCTAATGCCTACGCGCCAGAACACCTGATCCTCAATGTGGCCGACCCACAGGCCCTGCTGAGGGACGTACACAGCGCAGGCTCGGTATTCCTGGGGGCGTGGTCGGCGGAAGCGCTGGGCGATTACTGCAGCGGTACCAACCATGTTCTGCCAACCAACGGATATGCGCGGTATCTCAGCGGATTGTCGGTGCAGGATTTCATGCGGGCCATGACGGTGCAGGAAATCAGCGAGGATGGATTGCTGCAAATCGGGCCATGGGCTGTGGAACTCGCGAATTACGAAGGCCTCGACGCCCACGCAAGAGCGGTTACCAGGCGGCTGGCAATGCTCTGCAAGCGAGCCAGCGCGTGAACAACATCGAGCAGCTGGCCCGGCCGGAAATCCTGGCGCTGTCGGCTTATATGCCTGCGGAGCAGCGACGCCGGTTCGTTCGGCTGAATGCCAACGAGTCGCCATGGCCCGGCGGGAAGGAAGCGGGAGGGGAGATCCACCGTTATCCCGAGAGTCGCTGTGCAGAACTCACCGGCCGGGTGGCCGAATACCTGGGCGTGAAGTCCTCCGCGGTGTTGATAACCCGGGGCAGTGATGACGCCATCGACCTGTTGCTGCGGGTTTTTTGCCGGGCCGGACAGGATAGTGTCATGACTCTTGCGCCGGGTTTCGCCATGTACGGTCTGGCCGCGGGCATCCAGGGCGCAGGCGTCATCACGCTGGAGCTGTCGCGTGACACCGATTTTGCGGTGGGCATTTCGGATGTGATGTCCCGCTGGCAGGCGCGCTGCAAGCTGGTGTTCTTATGTTCGCCAAACAATCCCACGGGCGCATTAATCGAGGCCTCGGTTATCGAGGGCTTGTGTGAACAGCTGCAATGGAGGGCTCTGGTGGTTGTGGACGAGGCTTATGTCGAGTTTGCCCGGGCGGATTCGGTTTGTGCGCTGGTCAGTCGTTACCCGAACCTCGTCGTTCTGCGCACCCTGTCCAAGGCACATGCCCTCGCGGGCAGCCGCGTTGGCGCCCTGGTTGCCCACCCCGGCGTGGTGAATCTGGCTTCGCGGGTGCTGCCGCCATATCCGTTGCCGCGCAGCAGTCGTCTGGAAGCGCTGGGCGCTTTGCGGCCTGAGGTGCTGGCGCGCACCGCCCAGCGAATCGAGCGGATACGCGGCGCGCGAGACCGGCTGGCGGAGCGTCTCCGGAGCATGTCAGACATCGAACAGGTCTGGGAGGGTGAGGGTAATTTTGTGCTGGTGCAAACAACGGCCGCCGATGACTTTATCAGACGCTGCAATGCTGCGCGGGTGCTGGTACGTGACTGTAGTGCGCAGCCGGGCCTGGAGAATTGTGTACGCATTTCGGTAGGCAGCGATGCCGAGAACCAGAGATTGCTCAGGGCGCTGGCGGAGTTTGCCCATGCCAGCTGAAAAGGTTCTCTTCATCGATCGTGACGGCACTTTGCTTCGTGAACCACCCGACGAACAGATTGACCGGCTGGATAAAATTCGCCTGGTGCCCGGGGTGGTGCCGGCTTTGCTGCGGTTGCGGGATGCCGGATACCGACTGGTCATGGTGAGCAACCAGGATGGCCTGGGTACCGATCGCTTTCCCAGGGCGGATTTCGATATTTGCCAGGACTTCCTGCTGACTCTGCTTGGCGACCAGGGCATTGAGTTCAGTGACGTGTTTATCTGTCCCCACCTGGCGGCAGACAATTGCCCCTGCCGTAAGCCGCGGCCAGGATTGCTGACGGAGTTCTTGCTGGACTGCGAGCTGGACCGGCAGCGCAGCGCCGTAATCGGCGATCGGGACACGGACCTGGAACTGGCGGCCAACCTGGGGCTGCGTGGATTCAAGGTCACCGGTAATGGTGACTGGTGGGGCAGCTGGCCGGGGATTGTGCGCAGCCTGCTGGATGGCTCGCGCCAGGCGCGGGTTCGCCGACAGACGGCGGAGACCCGCATAGAGGTACAGGTTGACCTGGATGCACCAGGGCGGGTGGCGGTCGACACCGGCATTGGCTTTTTTGATCACATGCTCGAGCAGCTTGCGAAGCATGGCGATTTTTCATTGGCACTCTCCTGTGCCGGCGACCTGCAGGTCGATGCCCACCACACGGTTGAGGACTGCGCCCTGACGCTGGGTGAGGCCCTGAAGAAGGCGCTGGGCGACAAGCGGGGAGTGGGTCGCTATGGCTTCGTGCTGCCCATGGATGAGGCCCAGGCGCGCGTGGCGGTGGATCTCTCCGGGCGAGGCTCGCTGGTGTTTGCTGGCGAGTTCAATTGCGACCAGGTGGGCGAGCTGCCCTCGGAAATGGTGCCGCATTTTTTTCGCTCCCTGGCAGGCGCGCTGGGCGCGGCAATACACATCAACATCGAAGGAGAAAATACACACCACATGATCGAGGCGGGTTTCAAAGGTCTCGGCCGGGCGTTGCGGCCAGCGCTCAGCAAGAACGGCGACCAGTTGCCGTCGACCAAGGGGCTGCTGTGATCGGGGTCATCGACACCGGCGGAGCCAACCTGACTTCCTTGTTTGCCGCCATCCAGAGGCTGGGAAAGCAACCGCGGCTGGTGCAGTCGGCTGCCGCCCTCGACCATGCCAGTCATGTGGTATTGCCGGGAGTGGGCGCTGCCGGCGATGCGATGCGGCGGCTGGGCGAGTTGCGGCTGGAAACGGTGATTGCACGGCTGACGCAGCCCGTGCTGGGGATTTGCCTCGGCATGCAACTCTTGTTCGATCATTCCGAGGAGGACGACACCCCATGCCTGGGGATTTTGCCAGGCAGGGCCAGGTTACTGCAGCCGGGTCCTGCCCTCACCGTGCCTCATATGGGCTGGTCACGGGTCCAGTGGCTGCGTGACTGCGAATTGGGCCATGCCATCAATGCGGGCGAATATTTCTACTTCGTCCACAGCTACGCGGTGGGCGGCGGCGACAGCGCGCTGGCGCAGGCTTGCCATGGGCGAAACTTTGCGGCCATTTGTCAGCGGGATAATTTTTACGCCACCCAGTTTCATCCGGAGCGCTCCGGCAAGCCCGGCAGCCAGCTGCTGGCCAATTTTCTGAACCTACCATGAGCCTGCGCAATAATTCTTCGCCACAGCTGATTCCCGCCATCGATCTGCGTGGCGGACGCTGCGTGCGGCTTTTTCAGGGTCGCTACGATGCCGAAACGGTTTATGACCCGGATCCGGTGCAGGCAGCTGCGCGGGTCTCTGTCGGGGCAGCACTCTTGCACGTGGTGGATCTGGACGGCGCCCGAGGCAGCGGCGAACATCGAGAAATCATGGGCGCCATCATCGGCACGGTTGACTGCGCGGTGCAATGCGGTGGTGGCGTGCGCAGCGCGGCGGATATCGATGCCCTGCTGTCTCTGGGCGCCAGCAGAGTTGTGATTGGCAGCCTGGCCGTGGAGGCCAAGGAGATGGTGGCGAGCTGGCTGGCAAAGTATGGACCGTCGCGGATTGTTGTGGCTCTCGATGTCCGGCCCCTGGGTCGTGACGAGTACCGGCTGGCGACCCGGGGCTGGCAAAACGACACTGCCCAGAAACTGGATGATGTGCTGAATTTTTATTGGCGGCAGGGCGTGCAACACTTCCTGTGCACGGACATCAGCCGCGATGGCACCCTCGCCGGACCCAACCTTCGGCTGTACGGGCAGCTTTGCAGTAACTTTCCGGGACTGGCACTACAGGCGTCCGGTGGGGTTCGCGATCGCGCAGATCTTGCTGCGCTGGCCGCGGTTGGTGTACGCCGGGTCATAGTGGGACGCTCGGTGCTGGAAGGCAGCCTGGCGATTCGGGAGGCAGCATGCCCGCCGTGCGCATAATTCCCTGTTTGGATGTACGCGACGGCCGGGTCGTGAAGGGCGTGCGATTCACCGATCACGAGAATGTTGGCGACATTATCGAGCTGGCTCATCGTTATCGCGAGGCCGGCGCCGACGAGCTGGTCTTTTATGACATCAGCGCTAGTCCCGAAGGACGCAGCGTGGATACTCGCTGGATCAGCCGGGTGGCCAGATCCATCGACATCCCGTTTTGCGTCGCCGGAGGCATAGATTCGGTGATGACTGCGGAGCGGGTACTCAACGCGGGCGCTGACAAGATATCCATCAATTCACCGGCGCTGACAAATCCCGCGTTAATCGACGATCTGGCGCGTCGCTTTGGCAGTCAATGCGTGGTGGTGGGTGTAGACAGCCGCCAGGTTGACGGTGAGTACCGCGTTTATCGCGATACCGGCAGCGATTGGACCCGGCGCGAGGCCGGTCGCCGCACCCTTGACTGGCTGGTGGAAGTGCAGGGGCGTGGCGCCGGCGAAATCGTGCTCAACTGCATGAACAGGGACGGGACCCGGGAAGGCTATGACCTCGTCCAGCTTTGCGATGCGCGGGCGCTTTGCCGGGTGCCATTGATCGCCTCCGGTGGCGCCGGGCGCTGGGAGCATTTTGCCGAGGTGTTTGCGATGGCCCGGGTGGATGGCGCACTGGCTGCCGGTGTATTTCACCGCAAGCAGTTGGCAATCGGTGACCTCAAGCGACGTCTTGCCGAAGGACGACTGGAAGTTCGCCTGTGACGGCCCCGACGCTGGAAACTGTGGACTGGCGCAAGCAGGGCGGCCTGGTGCCGGCTATCGTTCAGGACGCCGAATCGGGTCAGGTCCTGATGCTGGGCTACATGAACGAGGAAGCCTTCAATAAAACCCTCAGCAGCGGCCAGGTGCATTTCTTCAGCCGCTCTCGCCAGCGCCTGTGGATGAAAGGCGAGAGCTCTGGAAATGTCTTGCGTGTGGCGGGAATCGAAGCCGATTGCGACAACGATACGCTGCTGGTGTCGGCGCTGGCGGCGGGACCGGTCTGCCACACCGGTGCGCACAGCTGTTTCGGCACGCAATCCAGCTTTGGGCAGACGTTTCTGGGCCAGCTGGACGCAACCATCGCCCAGCGTGGGAGTGACGGAGGCAGTACCAGCTACACCGCCGGTTTGCTGTCCAGCGGTATTGCCCAGGTAGCTCGCAAGGTCGGCGAGGAAGCCGTGGAAGTGAGCCTCGCGGCATTGTCCGAGGATGACAAGGCGTTTTTGGGTGAAGCCGCAGACTTGCAGTTCCACCTGCTGGTATTGCTGCATGCCCGCGGCCTGGGCCTCAAGGACCTGGTCCAGCGCCTGCAGGAACGCAGCCGGGTCGTTTGCGGGTAAAACCCCGGCCCGGTTAGGCGCGACCCGCCAAGCCCGGTATCATCACGGCCCATATCGGTTTACCGGCGGAGCGTGATGTCACGAGCCTTGCTGAAATCCACGTCCACCGTAGGTGGCATGACGCTGCTGTCCCGGATCCTGGGACTGGTGCGTGATCTGGTATTCGCGCGCTTTTTTGGTGCCGGTCTCGGCATGGACGTATTTGTCATCGCATTCCAGATTCCAAACTTTTTCCGGCGCATGTTCGGAGAAGGTGCCTTCTCCCAGGCCTTCGTGCCGGTATTTGCCGAGTACCGCAGCAAGCGGTCTGGCGCTGAAACGCGGGAATTGGCAGACCGGGTGGCCGGCACCCTGGGCCTGGTTTTACTGATTATCACCGTCGTTGGCGTATTGGGGGCACCGGCTTTTATCCTGGTGTTTGCATCCGGATTCGCAGCCGAGCCGGCCAAGTTCGATCTGGCCGTACAGCTCTTGCGGATCACCTTTCCTTACCTGCTGTTCATTTCGCTGACGGCCTTCGCTGGCGGCATCCTGAACACTTTCGGGCGCTTCGCGGTGCCCGCGTTTACCCCGGTCATCTTGAACCTGTGCCTGATTGCCGCCGCGGTCTGGGCCGCCACCTATTTTGCGGCGCCCGTGGAGGCACTGGCCTGGGGGGTGCTGCTTGCCGGCGTTGCGCAGTTGGTTTTCCAGCTACCATTCCTGGCGCGCATCGGTGTGCTGCCGAGGCCGCGCTGGGGCTGGCGGCATGCGGGGGTCAGAAAAATTCTCCGCCTGATGCTGCCGGCATTGTTCGGCTCGTCGGTTGCCCAGATCAACCTGATCATAGATCGCATCATTGCGTCTTTCCTGGTTACGGGCAGCATCAGCTGGCTCTATTATTCGGACCGCCTCATGGAATTTCCACTGGGCGTCTTTGCCATCGCGCTGGCGACCATCATTTTGCCGGGCCTGTCGGCGCGCCACGCCGAGGATGCCCCCGAGGCATTTTCTCGAACCCTGGATTGGGCGCTGCGACTCGTTTGCGTGGTGGCTGTGCCGGCTGCCGTGGGCATGTTCATACTGGCAGGCCCAATGCTGGCAACACTTTTCAACTACGGTGCTTTCGACGCCCACGCGGTTGCCATGGCGGCCTGGAGCCTGATGGCCTACGCGGTCGGGCTGCTGGCTTTCACCCTGGTGAAAGTCCTGGCACCGGGCTACTTCGCCCGTCAGGACACCAAGACCCCGGTGAAGGTCGGTATCATCGCGATGCTCGCCAATATTGTCCTGAACCTGGCGCTGGTCATTCCCATGGTCAAGACCGGGTTCGTGGCACCCCACATGGGCCTTGCACTGGCCACCGCGCTGGCCGCTTTTATAAACGCGGGCCTGCTTTACCGGGGATTGCGTATCAGCAACGTCTATCGTCCCGGCAGGGGCTGGCTACCGTTATGCATCAGAGTGCTGATAGCAAACCTGGTGATGATCGCCTTCCTGGTGCCCCTGGCCGGGGAGCTGGCCAGCTGGATCGAACAGGGCTGGCGTGTGCGGGTCCTGCGCCTCGGCGGCTGCGTTCTGGGCGGTGCCCTGGTTTATATGCTGGCCCTGCTGGTAACAGGCCTGCGACCGGTCCATCTGCGTGGGCATTCCCCGGGTGCTGCCGTATAATTCCCGCCTTTTGGACGATCGGCCATGCGAGTGATTCGCGGCTTGCACAACCTGCGTGCCGGGCACCGCAACGGCGTGGCCACCATTGGCAATTTTGACGGCGTGCATCGTGGTCACCAGGCCGTGATCGCCCGCGTGGCAGCCCATGCCCGGCAACGGGGACAGGTATCGACGGTCATTGCTTTCGAGCCCACGCCGGCCGAATACTTTTCT
Source organism: Gammaproteobacteria bacterium (assembly GCA_041609715.1). Classification (GTDB taxonomy): domain Bacteria; phylum Pseudomonadota; class Gammaproteobacteria; order Steroidobacterales; family JABDLF01; genus JABDLF01. The sequence continues at coordinate 5,032 of JBFIQI010000052.1, read as the reverse complement.
GGTCAGCAGGCCGAGGCCCGCCTCACGGTTTTTGCGGAAAAGGCGGCGGCGCTGGCAAAGACCCGGATTGCCCAGTTTCTGTGTCTGCGCTTTGATGGCGATCTTGCCGGGCAGGCACCGCAGTCGTTTGTGGAACAGGTTCTGGTGGATGGGCTTGGTGCCCGTCATGTAGTCGTGGGTGACGATTTTCATTACGGCAAGGATCGGGCGGGTGATTTTGCCAGTCTGTGCGAGGCCGGCAAGCAACATGGTTTCACCGTAGCTCGCATGCCTACCTTTGATCTGGATGGCGAGCGGGTCAGCAGCAGCGCTGTGCGCAAGGCGCTGGCAACCGGCAACCTGCAGCGTGCCCGGGTATTGCTGGGTCGGCCCTACACGATGTACGGGCGCGTGATCCGCGGCCAGCGACTTGGGCGCCAACTGGGCTATCCAACAGCCAATATCGCGCCCGCCAGGAGGCGCGCGCCATTGAGTGGCATATTCGCGGTGCGCGTTGTGCTGGGCCGAGGCAGGACGCTTGACGGCGTTGCCAGCCTGGGTTGCCGGCCTACGGTTTCGGGGGACCACGAGCTGCTGGAGGTCCACCTGTTCGATTTTGACGGCACTCTTTACGGCGAAAAACTACAAGTACAATTCATGGCAAAGCTACGGGATGAAGCGCATTTTGAAAACCTTGACGTACTGGTGGAGCAGATGCGCAAGGATGAGCATGCCGCGCGGTGCATCCTGAGGCGTTACGCCTGAGGCCAAGTTCAAAACCTGGGAAGACAAATCATTGAGCGACTATAAAAACACACTGAACCTGCCGGCAACCGATTTTCCGATGCGTGCCAACCTGGCCAACCGTGAGCCGGAAATGCTCCGTCGCTGGCAGGAGCAGGATCTGTACGGGCAGATTCGCGCGGTCGCCCAAGGTCGCCCGGCATTCGTGTTGTTGGACGGGCCGCCCTACGCCAATGGCGCTATCCACATTGGTCATGCGGTTAACAAGACGCTTAAAGACATCGTAGTGCGAGCGAGGACCCTGGCGGGATTTGACGCGCCCTATGTTCCAGGCTGGGACTGTCACGGACTTCCTATCGAGCACCAGGTGGAAAAAAAGCGCGGCAAGGTGGGCGACAAGCTGGATGCCCGCCAGTTTCGCGCAGCCTGTCGTGAGTTCGCGGCTCGCCAGGTAGAGGAGCAGCGCAAGGACTTTATACGGCTGGGAGTGCTGGGCGACTGGGACCAGCCATATCTGACCATGCAGGCCCGCTACGAAGCTGCGCAACTGCGCGGCTTCGCCCGCATCGTTGAGCGCGGTCATCTTTACAAAGGCTACAAACCCGTGCACTGGTGCCTGGACTGTCGTTCGGCCCTGGCCGAAGCGGAAGTGGAATACGAAGACCGCACCTCACCAGGTATCGACGTGCGTTTCGGATTCGTCGACGAGCAGCAGGCGCTGGCCGCATTCAAAGACCTTGCTCAGCAAGGGGCGGGCCCGGTTGGTCTGCCCATCTGGACCACAACACCCTGGACCTTACCCGCCAACCAGGCTGTTGCGGTGCACCCCGCACTCGATTACGCGTTGGTGCAGTTCGATGCTGGCCGAGGCGCCGAGCGCATGGTGTTCGCGCGGGAAATGGTCAGCGCCATCATGATGCGATACGGCGTGGAGGAGTTCACCGAGTTGGGCATCACCAGCGGCACCAGCCTGGCGGGCCTGTGTCTGCAGCATCCGTTCTATGAACGCCAGGTACCGGTCATATTGGGGCAGCATGTCACCACCGATGCCGGTACCGGCGCCGTGCATACCGCCCCGGGCCACGGCCAGGAGGATTTTGCTGCCGGCGTTGAGAATGATCTGCCGCTGGAGAATCCCGTGGGCGACGATGGCTGCTTCGTGAGCGGCACCCCGTTGTTTGCCGGCGAGCATGTCTTCAAAGCCAATGCACATATTGTCGAAGTACTCGGCGACCGCGGCATGCTGATCAACCAGGAGCCCGTGCACCATAGCTACCCGCACTGCTGGCGGCACAAGTCACCGGTAATATTTCGCGCCACGCCCCAGTGGTTCATCAGCATGGACGCGCAGGGTCTGCGCCGGGATGCGCTGGCCGCCATTGAAGAAGTTCGCTGGTTGCCGGGCTGGGGGCAGCGGCGAATTGCCAGCATGGTAGAAGGGCGACCCGATTGGTGCCTGTCTCGCCAGCGCACCTGGGGTGTGCCGATTCCGGTGTTTATTCACAAGGAAACGGACGAGCTGCATCCTCAAACCGCGCATCTTATTGAGCAGGCCGCCCGGCGTGTCAGCGAAGATGGTATTGATGCCTGGTTCGAACTGGATCCGGCCGAGCTGCTAGGCGCAGAGGCCAGCCATTACCGCAAAGTCACGGATACCATGGATGTCTGGGCCGATTCCGGCATGGCGCATCATTGCGTCAGTGATTCTCGCGACGAAATTGGGTATCCGGTGGATCTTTACCTGGAAGGTTCCGACCAGCATCGCGGCTGGTTCCAGAGTTCGCTGCTCACCTCGGTGGCCATGCATGGCGAGGCCCCCTACCGGGCGGTATTGACTCATGGATTCACCGTGGACGAGAAAGGCCGCAAGATGTCCAAGTCATTGGGCAACGTTATCGCTCCGCAAAAGGTTTTCAACTCGCTGGGCGCTGATGTGCTGCGCTTGTGGGTAGCTGCCACCGACTATCGCGGAGAAATCAGCGTTTCTGACGAGATTCTCAAACGCACCTCGGATGCCTATCGCCGGATTCGTAACACTGCCCGCTTTCTGCTGGGCAACCTGGCGGGATTCGACCCGGAAACGAATCTGGTTGCCGTGGATGAAATGCTGGCCCTGGACCGCTGGGCAGTGGCGCGCACGCGCCAGCTTCAGGAGGCGGTGGTGGCCGCCTACGACGACTACGAGTTTCACCATATTTATCACGGCGTGCACAATTTCTGCGTCAACGACCTGGGCGGCTTTTACCTGGATATCCTCAAGGATCGGCTCTACACGACGCCTGCTGACAGCCTGGCCAGGCGCTCGGCGCAGAGCGCGATGTTTCATATCGCCGAGGCGCTGACCCGCTGGCTGGCGCCGGTGTTGTGTTTTACCGCGGAAGAGATCTGGGAAAATCTGCCCGGGGAGCGGCCGCCGTCGGTAATGCTGAGCACCTGGTATGCGTTACCGGACGCCGCCCGTACCGATGTTATCGACTGGCCAAACATTACCGTGGTGAGAGACGCGGTTTCCCGCGCACTGGAAGGTCTGCGCAAGGCAGGCCAGATAGGGTCCGCTTTGCAAGCGGAAGTAGACATTTATGCGGATCAGGTGCATCGTGAATTACTGGCGCAATTGCAGGACGAATTGCGTTTTGTGTTGATAACCTCGGAAGCGCGATTGCATGATATTGCCGCCAGTACCAGTGACGCCGCTGATGTTGAAGGCCCGCTGGCGGGCAAGATCAGACTGGTCATCCGCCCATCGGTGCACAGCAAATGCCAGCGCTGCTGGCATTACCGGGCAGACGTGGGCAGCGATGCCGGTCATCCGGAAATATGCGCACGCTGCGTCAGTAATGTGGAGGGTCCGGGCGAGACCCGGGATTTCGCATGAATAGCCCCAGACTGCAGGTCGGGAGTTTTTCCATCAGCGCCAGCCGCTGGCTGTGGCTGTCAGCCTGCGTGATTCTCCTGGACCAGGCCACCAAGCTGGCCATCGTCAACAGCTTCGAGCTGTACGATTCGAATTATGTGTTTGCCTACCTGAACCTGACCCGACTGCACAATACCGGGGCGGCATTCAGCTTCCTGGCCGGCGCCTCCGGCTGGCAACGCTGGTTTTTCATGTTTCTGGGTATTGGGGTCAGCGTATTCATCATGGCCTGGCTCCGCGGCCTGCCGCCCCGCGGGCAGGGCTGGCTTTCAGCCGGCCTGGCACTGATATTAGGGGGCGCGCTGGGTAATGTTATCGATCGTGCTGTGTACGGTCACGTAGTGGATTTTCTGCATTTTCATTACGGTGATTGGTATTTTCCTGCCTTTAATGTTGCCGATTCCGCCATTACCGCGGGCGCCATTTGCCTGATTATTGATGCCCTGCTGAACATAAAAAAACCTGCGCAATGAAAAAAGCCGGGCTACTGCCCGGCTCTGTTTTGGTTCAAGCGCCCGTTGTCACCAGCAGTCCGTTGCCGGTCCACTTTGATCTCGCCGGCCCGTATTATCGAGGCTCAGCGTGCCGCACTTGGAATCGTTGCTGGCCTGGGCGCCAAGCGGTGCCGCGGCTGCCGAGTAGGTGGTATTGGTGGTAACACTGAATTCCAGCCGGTAAATGCTGTCAGCGGACGCAGATGCCTGCTGTGTGCTGCTACCGTCAATATAAAACGGATTGGCCGCGTAGCCGAGTTCAGTCATGGTTGCGGCATAGCGCTTGTTGTCCAGGAAAAACTGTTCCTGCTTGTCGGCGACCTGCAGCAACATGGATTTGGCCTGGGAGCGCTTGGACCGGGCTATGAAATTCTCATAGGAAGGCACCGCGACGGACGCCAGGATCGCGGCGATCACCACCACCACCATGAGCTCGATCAAAGTGAAGCCGCCCTGGGGTCGAATACCTTGCATTCGCACCGTGCTCGATCGGGTTACGCGGCTCTCATCCACTGTATTCGCCAACTGAGAGTGGCAAACCGGCCGGCCGCGCATGGCCATCAAGCGATTTATCGTTTGCATCTTACAGATCACCATTTTCTGCCTCGTACCAGAAAGTGCGCCAGCGGTTGCCGCTGAGAGCCGACTCCACAGTCAGATCGGGCCGCAAAATCTTGTTGGGTGGTAGGGAAACAACTTCCGCGGGAATGCCGCCGGAGGCCAGTTCGTCGTAACGATCATCCTTGGTGCCAGGCTCGCCAGGGTTGGACGGATCGTCATCGGATTCGTTGTAATTCTTGCGGGCCGTGGCATCACCCAGCGACAAGGCATACAGGCGACCGCCACCTTCATCCGGCTGGCAGGTCAGCGAGATCGTGGCAGCCTTGGGCGGGATATAACT
>JBFIQI010000051.1:0-15053 GCA_041609715.1 Gammaproteobacteria bacterium | reverse complement strand
TCTCGTAATCTTTACCTCGAAGCGCCCGCCCTGCATTCCCAGCTTTTGCATCAGGCTGCTGACATCCGCGCCCATTTTCTTGGCCGCATTTGCTCTTGCTTGGCTGAGACGGGCGGCGGCTGCCAGGTAATCTTGCTCGGCACGATTCAGCGCTGCCTGCATTGCTTCAACCCGGGCGTCGGCGCTCTCCAACTTTTCCAGCTCGGCTCCCAGTTTTTCGGTCAGCGCAGGTAGCTCCCGGGGCTCAACTTTGTGTTTGCGCGCGACTTCCAGCAGCGCACCGATGCGCTCCTCAACCCAATCCAGGCGCGCAGGATCCATTTCCAGGCCGTCGAGATAGCGATTCAGGCTTTCCACCGCCTCGCTGACCGAGATACCGGCTTCCCGCAGCAATTTGACGGCCTGTTCCAGGCCGGCATCAACCTCGGTGAGGCTGGCCAAGGCCCTTTCCCCATGACCAAGCAGCGCGCCAGCGCCACCGTTATCAGTGTCAAGGCCGCCGAGGGCAACGAGGGCTTGCTGGACTCCCTCGGCCAGGCGATCGGCGCCGCTCAGTCTGCGGTGCTCCTCTTCGAGCGTCGACATTTCATCTTCGCCTGGTGCCAGCGTCTGCAGTTCTTGCACCTGGTACCGGAGAAGTTCGAGTCGACTGCTGCGCTCAGCTTCTTTTGAGCGCAGGTCCTCTATTTCGCTGTGAAGTTGCGACCATTCGCCATGTGCCTGTGCGACTTTGTCCAGTAAGTCGGCATTGCCGCCCAGGTGATCAAGAATCTGGCGCTGCACGGCCTGGCGCAGCAGCGACTGGTGCTCGTTCTGACCGTGAATATCGGCGAGAAACCGTCCGAGTTCGCGCAGGGTGGCCAGGGGCACTGCGCGCGCATTGATAAACGCCCGCGAACGACCGTTGCGGCTCAAGGTCCGCCGCACCATGCATTCCCCTTCGTCGTCCAGGTCCTGCTGTTCCAGCCAGGTCCGGGCGGAGGCATCGTCCCGCAGCTGAAAAGAGGCGGCAATCTCGCCGCGCTCGGCACCATGCCGCAAGGCCGTGGCATCGGCACGATCGCCCAGTACCAGTCCCAGTGCATCCACCAGGATTGATTTACCGGCGCCGGTTTCACCGGTCAGCACGGTCAGCCCCGCATCCAGTTCCAGTTCGGCCGAATCAATGATGGCGAAGTTTTGAATTTGAATGAAACTCAACATGCCACTTAGCTGTCTCGTCTCGACGTGCCCGGACGCCCGGAACTCCCCCGCCCCCAGTGCAGCTTTGAGCGCAGAATCCGGTAATAGTCATAGCCGGGCGGATGAATCAGCTCCAGACGCTGAGTTGCAGCTCGCACCGCCAGTCGGTTGCCTTCGACCAGGTCACCCGCCACTTGTCCGTCGCAAATGACCTGTGCCCGGCAGGCACGGCGCTCCAGCAGCCGAATTTCCACTTCCTGGCTGGCCGGAATCGCAATGGGCCTATCGCTGAGGGTGTGGGGAGAAATGGGAACCAGCACCAGGGCATCCAAAGACGGCTGCACGATGGGGCCGCTGCAGCTCAGGGCGTAAGCTGTCGACCCGGTTGGTGATGCGATAATCATGCCGTCGCTGGAATGGCTGTTGACGAAAACCCCGTCAACATAAGTCTCAAATTCCAGCATTCGTCCAGAGTCGGTTTTCTGCAGAACCACATCATTCAGTGACAGTGTTGCGGGTCCCGCTGCATCGCCGCCGCTGATCCGGGAAGCCAGCAGCAGGCGCTTCTCACTGCTGAAGTTGCCGCTCAGGATTTCCTCGAGGCTACGCAGCATGGCGTCCGGTGTGACGTCCGCCAGGAACCCGAGCCGGCCGCGATTGATACCGACGACCGGGACTCCGTGGCGCGCCACCAGCTGGCATGCATACAGCATGGTTCCGTCGCCGCCTACAGCAATCACCAGGTCGGCTTCAGATGCCAGTTCGCTTTCCGGAATGCGCTGGACCAGGCCGGCGGGAAAATCCACCACCAGCTCCTCAGCGACCCGCATGCGCACGCCGCGCTCCGCCAGGAAAGGCGCCAGCGACAGCATGGTGGTGGCCACCCGGGAATCAGAGCCGCGGCCGAGCAAGGCAATGGTCTGGAACACGTTTTTCATAATGGTCGATATCCGCCGGCGTTCATCTGACTTCGGCTGTGCGGTTTTAGCACGCCCGGACGTTCTGCCCAAACCGGTCTGCCTTGACAGGGCCGGGCGTTGCTTCTAATTTGGCTCTGGCACTCTACCTGCTCGAGTGCCAAGGACCGGGAGGGTGACAAAAGCTGCCATGGCACGCAAGTCCGGACAACAGACCTTGAACGAGCGTCAGCGTCACTTGTTGAAGGTGCTGATCGAGCGTTATATCGAAGATGGGCAGCCGGTCGGTTCCAAGAAACTGTCCGAGGCGTCCGGCCTGAAGCTGAGCCCCGCCACCATCCGCAATGTCATGGCCGATCTGGAACAGCTCGGCTTCCTGCAGTCGCCACACACTTCCGCCGGCCGAATGCCGACCGGGCGTGCCTACCGCCTGTTCGTGGACTCGCTGGTGAAATTCAAGCCGCCGGGACCCGAGGAAATCGACACATTCAAACGCAGGCTGGAGGATGAGGCTGAGGGTGCCGGTGGTAAGGCGCTGGTGCGTTCGGCATCGAACCTCCTGTCCGGGCTGACGCATCTGGCAGGGGTGGTGACCGTGCCCAGAAGGAATCATGCCAACCTGCGCCAGATTGAATTCTTGCCGCTGTCGGGCAATCGGGTGCTGAGCATCCTGGTGGTTAATAACCGGGAGGTCCAGAATCGCGTGCTCAACCTGGACCGCTCGTATAGCGACGCCGAACTGCAGCGCGCTGCCAACTATCTCAATGATCAGTTTGCCGGTCGCGACCTCACGCAGGTGCGCGAGAAGCTGCTGGAAGATCTGCGCCGCACCCGTGACAGCATGCATGACATGATGAACGCAGCCTTGAGCCTCGGTCAGCAGCTATTCGATGCCGGCCAGCAGCAAAAAGATGATTTTGTTTTGGCCGGTGAAACCAATCTGATGGATTTTGCCGAACTTTCTGATGTGGAAAAGCTGCGCCGCCTGTTCGAGGCATTCGCCCAGAAACGGGATTTTCTGCACCTACTCGATCACACCCTGTCGGGGGAGGGAGTGCAGATCTTTATCGGGGAAGAATCAGGCTACGATATTCTCGATGCCTGCAGCGTCGTGACGGCGCCTTACTCGGTGGACGACGAGGTAGTGGGGGTGCTGGGCGTAATCGGTCCGACCCGGATGGCCTACCAGCGCGTCATCCCGATCGTGGATATCACAGCCAAATTACTGGGAACAGCCTTGAATTCAAGAAAGTAGGCCCCAGCGTCGTTCATTAGATTAATTTCCTGGCCGCCGCGGGCTGACCTTAGTCGGCTGGCGACGGCGTGCTTGCGGACAGCTTGCCGCAGTCAGCTCGAATACGGAGTGAAAGAGCATGAGCGAAAACGATGATTTGGGCGTCGAACAGCCGGCGCAGGGGCCCGGCGAGGATGAGCAGACCGAGGCTGGCTCCGATTCAGACGGCGTGGTGGAGGCTGAGAGCGCCCCGGTTGCCGAGCAGGGCGAGACCCTTGCTGAGGCGCAAGCCCGGGCCGACGAGAACTGGGATAAATTCCTGCGCGCGTCCGCGGAACTGGAGAATGCGCGCCGCCGCGGTGACCGGGACCTGCAGAATGCCCGTAAATTCGCGCTGGAAAAATTTGCAACCGAACTGCTTGGGGTGCGCGACAGCCTGGAGTTGGGTGTGCAGGCAGCAGGTGCCGGGGATGCTGATGTGACCCGCCTGCGCGAGGGCAGCGAAATGACCCTGCGCTTGCTGACGGCGACCCTGGAGAAATTTGGGATCCGCGAACTGGACCCCGAGGGCGAGCCTTTTGACCCCGAATTCCACGAGGCCATGAGTATGCAGGAGTCCGCCGAGGCGGAGCCGGATTCGGTGCTCAAGGTGGTGCAAAAGGGCTATGTGCTGAACGAGCGCCTGCTGCGCCCGGCCAGGGTGATCGTGGCGCGCGCCTCCCAGTCCGAAACCGGCTGATTGGCGGCTTGAATCCGGCCACCAGCGGCCCCACATACAGACGTAGTCAAGAATTTCAGGCTTTTAGAGCTTAACGGAGAGAGCAGATGGGCAAAATTATCGGCATCGACCTGGGCACAACCAATTCTTGTGTCGCCATTATGGAGGGCGGCAAGCCCCGGGTCATTGAAAACAGTGAGGGTGCGCGCACGACGCCGTCCATCGTCGCCTTTACCAAGGACGACGAAATCCTTGTGGGGCAATCCGCCAAACGTCAGGCAGTAACCAATCCGCACAATACACTGTTTGCGGTCAAGCGCCTCATCGGTCGCAAGTTCGATGACGAGGTGGTGAGTCGCGACATCGATATGGTGCCTTACAAGATTGTGAAGGCAGATAATGGCGACGCGTGGGTGGAGGCTAACGGCAAAAAGATGGCCCCGCCGGAGGTATCTGCGCGTGTCTTGATGAAGATGAAGAAGACGGCCGAGGATTTTCTGGGCGAGCCAGTGACCGAGGCGGTTATCACGGTGCCTGCTTATTTTAATGACTCGCAGCGGCAGGCTACCAAGGACGCCGGCAAAATCGCCGGTTTGGAAGTTAAGCGCATCATCAACGAGCCGACCGCGGCATCGCTGGCCTACGGCATGGACAAGCAGCGTGGTGACCACAAGATCGCCGTGTATGACCTGGGCGGCGGCACCTTTGATATTTCCATTATCGAGATCGCGGAAGTCGACGGTGAGCATCAGTTCGAGGTGCTGGCTACAAACGGCGACACTTTCCTCGGTGGTGAGGACTTTGATCTGCGCATCATCAATTACCTGGCAGACGAATTCGAGAAGGACAGCGGCGTTGATATCCGCAAGGATCCCCTGGCAATGCAGCGCCTCAAAGAAGCGGCCGAGAAAGCCAAGATAGAGCTGTCATCCAGTTCGCAGACGGAAGTGAACCTGCCGTACATTACCGCAGATGCCAGCGGCCCCAAGCACCTTGCGATCAAGTTGACCCGCGCCAAGCTGGAATCCCTGGTTGGTGAACTGATCGAACGCACAATGGGTCCCTGCAAAACTGCTTTGCAGGACGCTGGGCTCAGCGTGTCGGATATCGATGACGTTATTCTGGTGGGTGGCCAGACCCGGATGCCCAAGGTGCAGGAGAAGGTTAAGGAATTCTTTGGCAAGGAGCCACGCAAGGACGTGAATCCGGACGAAGCGGTGGCCGTGGGTGCAGCGATCCAGGCTGGTGTTTTGTCTGGAGACGTCAAAGACGTGCTGTTGCTGGATGTGACGCCGCTGTCGCTGGGTATCGAGACTCTGGGTGGAGTCATGACCAAGCTCATCGACAAGAACACGACCATTCCCACCAAGGCCAACCAGACGTTTTCCACGGCGGAGAACAACCAGACTGCGGTTACCATTCATGTGCTGCAGGGCGAGCGCGAGCGCGCCATCGATAACAAGTCGCTGGGGCGCTTTGACCTGGCTGACATTCCACCAGCGCAGCGGGGCATCCCGCAGATCGAAGTCACATTCGACATCGATGCCAACGGCATTCTGAATGTATCCGCCAAGGACAAGGCGACCGGCAAAGAGCAGTCCATTGTGATTCGTGCATCCAGCGGACTGAGTGACGATGAAATCGAGCGGATGGTGTCGGACGCCGAAGCGCATGCGGAAGAGGACAAGAAGTTTCGTGCCCTGGTGGACGCCCGCAATCAGGCTGATGCGATGATCGATGCCACCGAGAAGTCCGTGGCCGAAATGGGCGACAAGGTGGAGGACGAGGAGAAGTCACGCATCGAGTCGGCTATCGCGGCGCTCAAAGAGGCGATGGAAAAGGACGAACTCGGGCCAATCGAGGAGAAAACCCGGGAGCTGGCGGAGCTGTCAGGCGCACTGGCGCAGCGGCTGTACTCGGAGACCGCTGGAGATGGCGCCACCGAATCCGGTCAGGGTGAAGGCCAGGACGACGAGGTTGTGGACGCCGAATTCGAGGAAGTCAAAGACGACAAGTAAAGCGGGCGACGGGCACTCAATGGTGTCGTTGCCTTGGAAGCAATCTGCGCGGTGCGCCCCGTAAGGGGCGCGCCGCGTACGCATGTCAAAAGGTCGGGAAATAGGGACAATGGCCAAGCGCGATTATTACGAGGTGCTGGGGTGCGCTCGCAACGCGACGCAGGCCGAGATCAAGAAGGCCTATCGGCGCTTGGCCATGAAGTACCACCCTGACCGCAACTCCGATGACGCTGATGCCGAGGCGAGGTTCAAGGAAGCCAAGGAAGCCTACGAAATTCTCAATGACGACCAGAAGCGTGCCGCATATGATCAGTTCGGGCATGCAGGTGTCGATCCTGGTATGGCCAGCGGCGGCTTCGGAGCCGGCGGATTTGCCGATATCTTCGGTGACGTATTCGGTGACATATTCGGCGGCGCCAGGGGTGGTGGTCGACAGGTCTTCCGGGGCGCGGATCTGCGCTACGATCTGGAACTGAGCCTGGAAAAAGCCGTTTTCGGTGACACGGTAACGCTGACCGTGCCGAAACTGGTCGGCTGCGGGACCTGTGACGGATCCGGAGCCCGGCCCGGCTCTTCGCCCAAGGCCTGTGCAACTTGCGGCGGCCAGGGGCAGGTGCGCATGCAGCAGGGGTTCTTTTCTGTTCAGCAGACCTGCCCCCAGTGTCGAGGGCGTGGCACGGTGATTGGTGATCCCTGCAAGGACTGCCATGGCGAGGGCCGGGTGCAGGACTCCAGGAATCTGCAGGTAAAAATTCCCCCGGGCGTCGATACCGGAGACCGGATCCGCCTGTCAGGCGAGGGTGAAGCGGGCCAGAATGGCGGCCCGCCGGGTGACCTGTACGTGGAAGTACATGTCAAGGAGCACCCCATTTTTACCCGCGATGGTCGTCACCTGGCCTGCGAGGTGCCGGTCAGTTTTGCCACGGCGGCGTTGGGCGCTGCCGTGGAAATTCCGACGCTGGACGGCCAGGTGTCTCTGAAGATTCCGCCGGGCACGCAGTCGGGCAAGCTGTTCAGAATCAAGGGCAAGGGTGTAGCCCCGGTGCGAGGCGGACCGATCGGCGACCTGATATGCCGGGTGCAGGTGGAAACGCCGGTGAAGCTTACCGATCGGCAAAAACAGCTCATCGAGGAATTGGACAGCGAACTGGCCGGCGCCAGCAACAAACATTCTCCCCGGTCAGGCTCCTGGCTGGACAGCGTCAAGGAATTTTTCGATCGGGATTGAATTCTGGTGCCTGACGGGCGCTAAACTGGTCAGCTCGATTTGGGGGACGCCATGATCAAAATCAGCATTCTGGGCGCCGGGGGCCGCATGGGTGGTGCCGTCATCCGGGCAATACTGGACAGCGATAACTGCTTGCTGGCTGGTGCTCTCGCTCGCCACGGAGCCGAAGCGGTGGGGCGGGATGCCGGAGAACTGGCCGGCGCAGGTCACGCCGGTGTCGAGGTCAGTGAAGATCTGGCGGCCGTGCTGGCCGATGCCGATGTAGCCATTGATTTCACGCTACCCCAAGCCACTGTATTCAACGTAACGGGCTGCGAAGCAGCCGGCTGCGCGCTGGTCATCGGTACCACCGGCCACAGCCCCGAGCAGCTGGACCGCCTGCGCCAGCGCGACTGGCAGGTGCCTGCCGTGTTGGCGCCCAACATGAGCATCGGCATCAACGTGTTGTACCGACTGGCGTCGCTGGCCGCGGCGGCGCTGCCCGGGTATGACGCGGAAATCCACGAAACTCATCATCGTCACAAGCAGGATGCGCCGTCGGGCACGGCACTGCGAATCGGCGAGGTCGTGGCGGCCGCCCGCGACCAGGACTTCAGCGCCGTGGGAAGGCTGGGCCGCAGGCCGGGTGATCCGGCCAGGGCCGCCGGCGAAATCGGCATCAGCGCGCTGCGCGCCGGAGAAATCGTCGGCGACCACAGCCTGCTGCTGGCGGGTCCCGGTGAAAGTATCGAGATCAGGCACAGTGCCAAGGATCGCGGCAGCTTTGCCAACGGGGCTCTGGAGGCTGCCGCATGGCTTAGGGCTCAGCGTGCCGGCCTGTATGACATGGGAGATGTGCTGGGTCTGAAGAGCAGTGTCCAATAGACACCTCCTTCTGGCCTCAAGTACAATCGCCCGGGTCCCTCCCCAAGGAGGGCGCCAAACGGGAGGTGCCGATGCTTAGGGCACGTCCCGTTTTGTGTATCTGCGGACCCCAGTGATCCGCCATGGAGTCAGCCTTGCAACAAGACGCCGCCCTGGTCCTCGCCGACGGAACCGTGTTTCGGGGTACCGCCGTTGGCAAGCGCGGGCAGTCCGTGGGCGAAGTGGTCTTCAATACCGCGATGACGGGTTACCAGGAAATCCTGAGCGATCCCTCCTATTGCCGCCAGATCGTCACGCTCACCTATCCGCATATTGGCAACACCGGCGTGAATGCTGCCGACATGGAATCCGGGCGCGCCCAGTGTGCCGGGCTGGTAATACGCGACCTGCCGGTGGGCGTCAGCAGCTGGCGTCGGGAGCAGGATCTGGATGATTTTCTGACCCAACAGGGCGTGGTCGCCATTGCGGGCATCGATACCCGCAAGCTCACCCGCATACTGCGTGAAAAGGGTGCGCAGTCGGGCTGCCTGGTGGCCGGCGAGGTGAATGTAGAAGCCGCCCTGGAGGCCGCGCGGGCGTTTCCAGGCCTGGCGGGCATGGATCTCGCCCGCGAGGTGAGCACGGCAGAGCCCTATACCTGGGAGGAGGGCACCTGGGACCTGGACCACAGCGCGCCGCGGCCGGCGCCGGCCGGTCGTGATCGGGTGGTGGCTTATGACTTCGGGGTCAAGCGCAATATCCTGCGTTTGCTGGTGGACGCCGGCTGCAGCGTGGAGGTGGTGCCGGCCACTACGCCCGCCAGCGAGGTGTTGGCCATGCAGCCAGATGGTGTATTCCTGTCAAACGGACCCGGGGATCCGGAGCCATGTGATTACGCCATCGCTGCCGCAAGGGAACTGATGGATGCGCGCATCCCTCTGTTCGGCATCTGCCTGGGATTTCAACTGCTGGCACTGGCCAGCGGCGCGCAGACCGAAAAAATGAAATTTGGCCACCACGGCGCCAATCACCCGGTGCAGGACATGGCTACCGGGCGCGTGATGATTACCAGCCAAAATCATGGTTTTGTGGTGAGCGAAACCGCATTGCCTGACTGCCTCAAGGTGACCCACAGGTCGTTGTTTGACGGTACCCTGCAAGGCATCCAGCGCAGCGACCGGCCGGCCTTTGCATTCCAGGGTCACCCGGAGGCGAGCCCCGGTCCCCACGACGCCCGTATGCTGTTCGAAAAGTTCACCACCATGATGGTCGCAAGGGCTGAGATGTCGCGAGCCTCAGCGTCATAAATTACATGAATAAATATTCTTATGTTATTGAAATAAATAGATAATAGATTGTAGGAACCTGATGCCAAGGCGCAATGACATAAAAAGCATATTGATAATCGGTGCCGGCCCCATCGTCATCGGCCAGGCGTGCGAATTTGATTATTCGGGGGCCCAGGCCTGCAAAGCCCTGCGCGAGGAGGGTTACCGGGTCATCCTGGTGAACTCGAACCCGGCCACTATCATGACCGATCCCGAAACCGCCGATGCGGTTTACATCGAGCCGGTGCAATGGCGCAACGTCGCCAAAGTCATTGAAAAGGAACGACCCGACGCATTGCTGCCGACCATGGGCGGTCAAACCGGCCTCAACTGCGCGCTGGACCTGGTACGCGAGGGCATTCTTGAGAAATACGACGTCGAACTGATCGCCGCCAGCCGGGAAGCCATAGACATGGCCGAGGATCGCGAACTGTTTCGTAAAGCCATGCAGGAGATCGGACTGGCGGTTCCGAAAGCCCAGGTGGTGCATGACTTCGAAACTGCCCTGGTGGTGCAGGAAACAGTGGGCTATCCAACGATCGTGCGGCCCTCTTTTACCATGGGCGGCACTGGTGGCGGGATTGCCTACAACCGCGAAGAATTCGAGCATATCGTGCGTCGCGGGCTGGAACTGTCGCCCACCACCGAAGTGCTGTTGGAAGAATCGGTACTTGGCTGGAAAGAGTTCGAAATGGAGGTCATCCGCGACCGGCTTGATAACTGCATTATCGTGTGCGCTATCGAGAATCTGGATGCCATGGGCGTCCACACGGGGGATTCCATTACCGTCGCTCCGGCGCAGACCCTGACCGACAAGGAATATCAACGCTTGCGCGATGCCTCAATCGCGGTGTTGCGCAAAATTGGTGTGGAGACAGGCGGCTCCAATGTACAGTTTGCGATCAATCCTGATGATGGGCGCATTGTCATTATCGAGATGAACCCGCGGGTGTCGCGCTCCTCGGCGCTGGCTTCAAAGGCTACCGGGTTCCCCATTGCCAAAGTGGCCGCCAAGCTGGCCGTGGGCTTCACCCTGGATGAATTGCAGAACGAGATCACCGGCGGGCTGACACCCGCTTCTTTCGAACCCGCTATCGATTATGTGGTCACCAAGGTACCGCGATTCACCTTTGAAAAATTTCCCGACGCCAACGATAGGCTCACCACCCAGATGAAGTCGGTGGGCGAGGTCATGGCCATTGGACGGACATTCCAGGAATCTCTGCAAAAGGCATTGCGCGGGCTTGAAACCGGTATGAACGGACTCGATCCGATATTGCCCTCACCGGTCAACGAAGATGCGCGCCGACGCTTGGCCGAGGAGCTGCGCATGCCCGGTGCCGACCGGCTCTGGTATGTGGCGGACGCTTTGCGACTTGGCATGGGTATAGAGAGTCTGCACAAGACCACGGGCATTGACCCCTGGTTCCTGGCCCAGATTGAAGACCTGGTGGTGGAAGAGCAGAGCATAGCCGCCGAGGGTTTTGCGGCACTGGATGAGGCGCGGCTGCGGGCCCTGAAACGCAAGGGTTTTGCGGATGCCCGGCTGGCAGCATTGCTGGGGGTGCGGGAAGAGGCGGTGCGCAGCGCCAGGCAGAAGTTCGGCGTGCGCCCGGTGTTCAAGCGAGTCGACACCTGCGCCGCGGAGTTTGCCACCACCACGGCCTACCTGTATTCCACCTACGAGGAAGAATGCGAGGCGCAACCGAGCGAGCGGCGCAAAATCATGATTCTCGGCGGCGGTCCCAACCGCATTGGCCAGGGCATTGAATTTGACTACTGCTGCGTACACGCGGCTTTGGCGCTGCGCGCAGAGGGCTTCGAGACCATCATGGTCAATTGCAATCCGGAAACGGTTTCTACTGACTTTGATATTTCGGATCGCCTCTATTTCGAGCCCCTGACCTTCGAGGACGTTATGTCCATCATCGAGACCGAAGAGCCAGAGGGCGTGATTGTGCATTATGGCGGGCAGACACCGCTGAAGCTGGCTCGCGCCCTGGAGGCCGCCGGTGCGCCGATTATCGGCACGTCGCCGGACAGCATCGACCTCGCTGAAGACCGCGAGCGCTTTCAGCAATTGGTCAACCGAATCGGTCTCAAGCAACCCGCCAACCGCACCGTGAAGGACCCGGCCATGGCCCTGAAGCTGGCGGACGAAGTGGGCTACCCGCTGGTCGTTCGGCCATCTTATGTACTGGGCGGTCGTGCCATGGAAGTGGTTTTTACACCGGAAGATCTGGCTCATTACATCGGCAGCGCGGTGCGCGTATCCAACGACAGCCCGGTGTTGCTGGATCATTTTCTCGATATGGCTGTGGAAGTGGACGTGGATGCCATTAGCGACGGAGAGGATGTGCTGATTGGCGGCATCATGGAACATATCGAGCAGGCCGGGGTGCATTCGGGCGATTCCAGTTGCTCGCTGCCGCCGGCAAGCCTGAGTGAAGATTTGCAGGCACGCATGGCCGAACAGGTTCGCGCGTTGGCCAAAGAGCTCAAAGTCGTAGGCCTGATGAATACCCAATTCGCCATCCAGAATGGCGAAATTTATTTGCTCGAAGTGAATCCCAGGGCATCAAGAACCGTTCCCTTTGTATCCAAGGCGATAGGCTTGCCGCTGGCGAAAATTGGTGCCCAGGTAATGGCTGGAAAAAAACTCGCCGCCCTGGGTTGCCTCGAGCAACGGATACCGGAATATTTTTCGGTGAAGGAGGCGGTGTTCCCGTTCCTGAAGTTCCCGGGTGCCGACCCCATTCTCGGTCCGGAGATGAAGTCCACGGGGGAAGTGATGGCCACGGGGCGTTCTTTTGGCGAGGCTTACGCCAAGGCGCGCCAGGCGTCAGGCGTCATCTTGCCGCGCTCGGGCAAAGTCATCTTGAGTGTGCGAGACCGCGACAAGCCAGCAGCCATCGAGTTGGCCAAACTGCTGACTGGCCGCGGATATGAGCTCATCGCGACTCACGGCACGGCAGACGCCCTGGACAAAGCCGGCGTGCCCTGCACTCACATCAACAAAGTGCGCGAGGGACGCCCGCATATCGTCGATCTGATCAAGAACCGCGAGATTGACCTGATCGTGAATACCACCGAAGGCAAACAGGCGATCAACGAGTCGCATGCAATTCGGCGTGAAGCCGTGCGCGGATCTGTGCCGTATTACACCACTGTCGCCGGCGCGCTGGCCGGCTGTATTGCACTTGACTACCTGGACAATGCAGACGTGAATCGACTGCAGGATTTGCACCAGGAGCTGGTGGCTTGAAAAAACATCCGCTGACATTGCGTGGCGCCGAACAGTTGCGGGCGGAACTCAAACGTCTAAAGAGCGAGGATCGGCCGCAAGTGGTCAGGGCGATTGCGGAAGCGCGGGCTCACGGAGATCTCAAAGAAAACGCCGAGTACCATGCGGCCAAGGAACAGCAGGGTTTTATCGAGGGTCGCATCAAGGAAATCGAGCATAAGCTTTCGCATGCCCAGATCATCGATGTGACCACGATCAATGCCTCGGGCAAGGTGGTTTTCGGTGCCACGGTGCATCTCGCAGACACCGACACTGGTGACGAAGTCGTCTATCAGCTGGTAGGCGAGGACGAAGCCGATATCCGCAGCGGGCGCATTTCAATCACTTCGCCCATCGCCCGGGCACTGATCGGCAAGGAAGAGGGCGATGTCGCCAAAGTGCGGGCGCCGGGCGGCACGCGCAGCTACGATATCGTCGAGATCGAGTACGTCTGAATACTCAGGCGGGTAGCAGAATGCGCGGCAGTTCTTTGGCCGGGCGATATAGCAGCGCGATGTTGCCGATGCGCTGGACCAGCGCGGCCCCGCTGGCGGCGCACATGCGGACAACCACAGCATCCCGCGCGTCCCGGTCCGCCCCGGCGATTTTCACCTTGAGCAGCTCGTGGTGCTCCAGGGCCTGATCCAGCTCCGCCAGAACTGCCGCCGTCAGGCCCGCCTGGCCCACCCAGATCACGGGCTTGAGCTGCTGGCCCTTGCTCCGCAAAAACTTTTTCTGATTATTTTTTAAATTCATTAAGTTAAAAAGGTTTCTTGATAACGTTTATAATATCAGGCTGGCCTAGTCTAGCATTCGGTGATTGAAAACCCATGGGCGCAAAGAGCAAAAGCAGCGGTCGCTGGATGGCGGAACACGGGCGTGATGCGTTCGTACGCCGGGCAAGCGTCGAGGGCTGGCGCTCCCGGGCAGTATTCAAGCTGGAAGAAATCGACCAGCGGGAGCAGTTGCTGAAGCCCGGCATGTGCGTTGTGGATCTGGGTGCTGCTCCCGGCGGCTGGAGTCAGTATGCTGCCGGCAAAATCGGGCGCAATGGTCTGCTCGTGGCCATTGATCTGCTGGGCATGGCACCCATCGACGGGGTGCAGTTTGTACAAGCGGATTTTACAGAGCTGGAGGGACTGCAGGCAGTTCGCTCGAGACTGAACGGCAGACCGGTTGATCTTGTTATTTCCGATATGGCCCCCAATTTAAGTGGTGTAAAGGCGGTGGATCAGCCGCGTTCCATTTTGCTGGCGGAACTGGCCCTGGACTTTGCGGGTCAGGTACTGGCAGAGGACGGTGGATTGCTCGTCAAAGTCTTCCAGGGCGAAGGCAGCGACCGGTTCATCGCCGACATGCGAGCGTTTTTCAGCAAAGTGAAAATTCGCAAGCCCAAAGCTTCGCGGCCCCGCAGCCGGGAGATTTACGTCATTGGACGAAACCGGCGCGTGGTATAGTTAATTATGAGTTGCGACCCCCGGAAACGAGGTGCCTTTTGAACGACTTTACCAAGAACATCATTCTCTGGATCATCATCGCGGTAGTACTGCTGTCGGTATTCCAGAGCTTTGCGCCTACCAACCAGCAGGTGAACCGGTGGGAGTATTCGCAATTTCTGGATCAGGTTGAGCAGGGCAATGTAGAGAAGGTGGTTTTTAAAGGCGACCGGATCATCGGCTACACTCGCTCTGATGACCGTTTCGAAACCATCAACCTGGAACCTGGCAGCAGCGCACTCATAGCCGACCTGCGGAAGCAGAATGTAGAGTTTTACGGCGAGGAAGATGAAGGGCAGTCCTTCCTGCTGCAGTTGTTCCTGTCGTCGTTCCCGATTCTTTTGCTGATCGGTGTCTGGATTTATTTCATGCGCCAGATGCAGGGGGGTGCCGGTGGTCGTGGCGCCATGTCCTTTGGCAAAAGCAAGGCGCGCCTGCTGGGAGAAGACCAGGTAACAGTGACCTTCAATGATGTCGCCGGCGTCGAAGAGGCCAAGGAAGAAGTCAGCGAAATCGTCGAGTTTCTAAAAGACCCCAGCAAGTTTCAGCGCCTCGGCGGCAAGATTCCCCGGGGCGTGTTGATGGTCGGGTCGCCGGGAACGGGCAAGACCCTGCTGGCACGAGCCATCGCCGGCGAAGCCAAGGTCCCCTTTTTCACGATATCCGGTTCGGATTTTGTGGAGATGTTCGTGGGCGTGGGCGCTTCGCGGGTACGGGATATGTTCGACCAGGCCAAGAAGCATGCTCCGTGCATTATCTTCATCGATGAAATTGATGCCGTTGGTCGTCATCGTGGTGCCGGTCTC
>JBFIQI010000050.1:0-15278 GCA_041609715.1 Gammaproteobacteria bacterium | reverse complement strand
TGGCTGCCGGCCATGGCCAGGGGTGAGGCCATCGGCTGCTTCGGGCTGACCGAGCCCCACGGCGGATCGGATCCTGCCAATATGAAAACCCGCGCCCGGCGCGATGGTGATGACTGGATCCTGAACGGATCCAAAATGTGGATCACCAACGGCAATCTGGCGGACGTCGCCCTGGTATGGGCCGAAACCGACGAGGGCATCCGCGGTTTCCTGGTGGAAAAAGACATGCCCGGATATACCGCCCAGGAAATCGAGAACAAGTTCTCCTTGCGGGCTTCGGTGACCTCGGCGCTGTTCCTCGACAACGTACGAGTGCCGGCCGCCAGCATGCTGCCCGGGGTAAAAGGTCTCAAGGGTCCGCTGAGCTGCCTGACCCAGGCTCGCTATGGCATTACCTGGGGGGTCATCGGCGCAGCCCAGGCCTGCCTGCAGGAAGCGCTGGACTATACCGAGAGCCGGGTCCTGTTCGGTCGTCCTGTCAATCGGACCCAGACCGTACAGATCCGCCTCGCCGAAATGGCTCGCGGCATTACCACGGCGCAGCTGTTGTCGCTGCGCCTGGGTCGCATGAAAGACGCCGGCACGTTCACGCCTGCCCAGGTATCGCTGGCCAAATGGAACAACTGCCGCATGGCCCTGGACGTGGCCCGCGACGCCCGCGACCTTCTCGGTGGGTCCGGCATCAGCGCCGAGTACTGTCCGGTGCGTCATATGCTGAACCTCGAAAGCGTTATTACCTACGAAGGCACCGAGACCGTACACGAACTGGTCATCGGCAAAGAGCTGACCGGTGTCAACGCCTTCTGAAGCGGCACTGGCCAAGGCCGGCACCCGCGCTGTCAACCGCGCCGAGATCGTCGACCGGAATTTCCTCGATTTTTTAAAGGACTGGACCGCAGCATCGCCTCACACTCAGGGTGGGGGAGATCGCGTCAGTCCGAACAGCGATCTTGGGCGCGCTGATTTCCTGCGGATATTCGAGGCCCAGATGAGTTCCCGGCACCTTGACCTGGTGGCCCGGGAAATGCGGGCGCGTAACGAGGGCTTTTACACGATCGGCAGTGCCGGCCACGAAGGCAATGCGGTCATTGGCCACCTGAGCCGGATCACCGATCCGGCTTTTCTGCACTACCGCAGCGGCGGCTTCATGATGGCGCGGGGCTTCAAGGATCCCGAGGTCGATCCGATCCGGGACACCGCCTTGTCGCTGGCGGCCAGCAGCGAGGATCCGATTTCCGGGGGCCGCCACAAGGTGTGGGGCAGCCGGCGCTTATGGGTACCTCCCCAGACATCCACAATCGCCAGCCACCTGCCCAAGGCCGTGGGTTGCGCGCTCGCCATCGAACAGGCCAGGCGCCTTGGTCTCGAGTTGCCGGTGCCCGCAGACAGCATCGTAATCTGCAGTTTTGGCGATGCCAGTGCCAATCACTCCGCGGCCGCCGGAGCCTTCAATGCAGCGCAGTGGTCGGCGTTTCAGAAACTGCCGGTGCCCATCCTGTTTGTTTGCGAAGACAACGGACTGGGTATCTCCGTGAAAACTCCCGGCGGCTGGATCGAAAGCAGCTTCGCGGCCAGAAACAACCTCGCCTACTTCAAGGCCGACGGGCTGGATGTTGTCGATACCTGGAATGTGGCGCGCGAAGCCATCGAAACCTGTCGGCAAAAACGGTTGCCCGTGTTTTTGCACTTGCGCGTCAAACGCCTGCTGGGACATGCGGGTACCGACGTGGAAACGGATTATATGAAGCTCCGCGAAGTGGAGGCAGCGGAAGCCTGCGACCCGCTGCTGGTCTCGGCGGAAACTGCCATCGAGGCCGGTATCCTGACAGCCCCAGAAATTCGGGAACTCTACGAGCGCATTCGCGGTGAAGTGCGGCAAGCGGCCGCGGCTGCCGGCCAGCGCCCACGCCTGCAAACGACCGACCAGATCATGCTGCCGCTGGCCCCGCTGGATGAGGCGGCGGTCGCCGCAGAAGCGCAGCGCAGCGCAGACGCCGATGAACGCAGCAGAATTTTTGGCGGTGCCGATCGTTTGCCGGAAAACGCAGCACCAAGACATTTGTCGATCCAGATTAACCGCGCCCTGCACGATCTGATGATCAAGTACCCCGAGGCAACGCTGTTTGGCGAAGACGTGGCACAGAAGGGCGGCGTGTACACGGTCACCACCGGGCTCGCCCGGGCTTTCAAGGGCACGCGCGTCTTCAATACGCTGCTTGACGAAACCACCATCCTGGGCCTGGCCCAGGGCGCCGGGCTTATGGGGATGTTGCCGTTTCCGGAAATCCAGTACCTGGCATATTTCCACAATGCCTGCGACCAGTTGCGCGGCGAAGCCTGTTCGCTGCAATACTTTTCCAATGCCCAGTTCGCCAATCCCATGGTGGTGCGCATCGCCTCGCTGGGTTACCAGAAGGGCTTTGGCGGTCACTTTCACAATGACAATTCCATTACCGCCCTGCGGGATATCCCCGGGCTGATCATCGCCTGCCCCAGCCGCGGTGATGATGCCGCCATGATGTTGCGCACCGCCGCCGCACTGGCGAAAGCCTGCGGCCGGGTCGTGGCCTTCCTCGAGCCTATCGCGCTTTACATGCTCAAGGATCTGCACGCGCCCAAAGACGGCAAGTGGCTGTTCAAATATCCCGGGCCTGAGCAGTTTGTGCCCCTGGGCGAGCCTCGAATTTATGCACCGAAGGCCACGGACTTGCTGATCATCACCTACGGCAACGGTGTGCCCATGGCGCTGCGCACTGCGCATGCTTTAAAGCAGCAACACCAGGCCAGGACCCGGGTGCTCGATTTGCGCTGGCTCAAGCCGCTCAACACGGCGGCGATTGCCGTACACGCGCAGGCTTGCGCCAAAGTGCTGGTGCTGGACGAGGGCCGCAAAACCGGCGGAATCTCGGAGGAGGTTTTCACTGCCCTGGATGAAGCCGGCGTTGACAGGCCCAAGGCCCGCGTTACCGGTGAAGATACCTATATCCCGCTGGGCGCCGCTGCCAACCTGGTGCTGCCCTCAGACCAGCAGGCCCTTGAAGCCGCGCTGCGGTTGCTTGCAGCTTAATTAGAAGAGCGGCGACTCGGCTGGCGTTGCAGGGGCTGCTGGGGGTTTTCCCCCACAGCTTATGGGTGTTCATACCCCTTGGTTCGGCGTTATCAATGCGCCATTCTCATTCCACGATGAGCCCTTTGCGGGGTTTCCTGGTGTTCCCGCGCAGCTGCAGCAATCGATACAAACGCCCGCGGGATGTCCTCGCGTCACAGAAACTGGAGGCTACAAAGTGAAAAACGCCCGTATTACCTGTGTGCTTTTACTCGGCGTACTTATTGCGGCTTGTAGTGCAAAAACACGCGATGCGAATGAATCTTGGATCGCGCAGGTCGGAGGGCTGGGCCCGGAAATCGTGTTCGATATCACAGCCACCGCTGATGGCCGCCTGTGCAGCGTAGGAACGTTTTATAACGATGCCGAGTTTGGCAGTGAAAACGATAAAAAACGGCTTTCGGCCGAAAACATACAGGACATTTTCCTGGCTTGTCATGACCAGCATGGGCGGCTCAGTTTTGCCACGCAGTTTGGCGCCCGT
Organism: Gammaproteobacteria bacterium; assembly: GCA_041609715.1. Classification (GTDB taxonomy): domain Bacteria; phylum Pseudomonadota; class Gammaproteobacteria; order Steroidobacterales; family JABDLF01; genus JABDLF01. The sequence continues at coordinate 11,688 of JBFIQI010000050.1, read as the reverse complement.
ATCGGTGACGAGCCTCGCGCCATCGCCGCGCTGCCAAACGGTGACGTCGTGATTACCGGATATTTCGGCAGCGATTTCGGTGCCGGCAAGGCCCAAACCCTCACTGCTGACAACAACCCCGAAATCTTCCTGAGCCGCATAGATGCTGCAGGAAAAGCCGTCTGGACCACCAGTTTTGGTGGCAGACTGGCGGACAGCGGCAATTCGCTGTCGGTCAACCCGGCCGGCGAAATCCTGCTGGCAGGCAGCTTTCAGGACGTTATGCTGGCGAGGATCGGCGACAAGACCCGCAAGGTCGTCAGCGCCGGTAACCGGGATGCCTTCGTAATGAAGCTGGATGGTGATGGCAATCCCCTGTGGATCAGGTCATTTGGCGGTTCGGGACGCGACGAGGCCAGCCGGGTAACCAGCGACGCCGAAGGCAATGTGTATGTTGGCGGTACTTTCTCAGGCCAGGGCCAGATCGATGGAGAGCCGGGATCACGCCTGATCGCCCTCGGAAAGGCTGACGACGCCTATATCCTGGCATTCAACTCAATGGGTGAAAGCATCTGGGCCCGCAGCATAACCGGGGCGAACCGCGAGAACGTAAGCGGGCTGGCTGCAGACAGCAGCGGCAATATCTACATGGTCGGCGGGTTTCAACAGACGGTGATCACGCCGAATGGCATGCAACTGGAAAGCGCCGGCAGCCGCGACATTTTCATGATCAGCTTCGGCCCCGGCGGCGCACAGCGCTGGGCCAGGCGTATCGGCGGTGAACAAATCGATGAGGCTTTCGATGCCACATGGTCGAAGAATGAAACCCTGCTGTTGACCGGACATTTCGAGCATAAAGCGGACTTTGATCCTGGCAGCGATATTTTCGAGCTGCGTTCCGCAGGTCCCGGTAACTCGGACGCTTTTCTCGCCGAAATTTCCACCGAGGGTGAGCTGGTCGATGCCATCAGCGCCGGCGGTGACGGTGTGGAAATGCTGTTTGCGGTGACGGCGCTCGATTACGGCGATGTGGCCGTTGCGGGCTTTTTCAACAAAGAAATCGATCTCGCAATCAGCGGTGTCGAACCACTCGCAAAGCGCGGCAAGACCGACGTATTCATCGCGCGCCTCGGTCAGACTACTTTCAGGCAATAGCATCCAGATGCGTGACTCAGGACCGGCCAGTGGCGGTCAGCCCCGGCACCTGTTGTCGGCTTGCTGAAACTTCATCGCTACTTCGTAAGCAGCCTGTACCGGGGTCGCTGTCGGCAGCGTCCGCGTAGCCAGGCCATTTTTGCCCGCGAGTCTTACCCCGGCCAGACTAACCCGGGGTCGTGCCTGAGCGCTGAGTTGCTGCAGCGCACGTGGGTATTTTCCCCCACCCTGAATGGGTATTCATCCCTCTGTTTTTGATCTTGGTGAACCGCCAAGCTGCTCGCACCCATCCCTACTGGAGACGGCCGCAGTGGATCAAGGCTGCCAGAACAAGGCGGATCCACTGCAAAAAGGGCCAGGACGGCTCGCCCAGACTCAGAAACAGCAAAGTGCTCCAAGCACTTCGGGAGAAACCAATGAAACTCAGACTTTTCGACCACATGACACGCAGGGGGCGCTCGCTGTTGTCGATTGCCAGCATGCTGGTGATCGCCGCCGGCCTGCCGTTGTCATCGGCGCACGCCGCCTCGCCCTCCAGCGGCACGGTGTCACCTACAAGCAGCCCACAATGGGACGGACAGGCTGGCATGACGCCGACCGCGTCTGCCACCTGTGGCGGCCCCAGCGACCCTGCTTGCGACAACTACACGCTCACCGTTGACCCGGACGGTCTCACCAGCTACATCGTCAACATCACGCTGCAACCCATCGGCGCTGATGACTGGGATGTGCAGGTTTACGATTCCACGGGCGGCGTTGTTGGCAGCTCCGGTAACGCGCCGGGGTCGGCTGAATTTGTCTCGTTTACATCGACGAATCCCAATCCCAGCGTGTACACGGTCGCCGCTTCACCCTATGCCGCTCCGCTAGGCTATTCCGCAGTCGCGACCCTTCAGGAAATCGAACCGGTCGTCAGCAACCCCGGTTCTGAACAGGTCGAGTTCTATACCTACGCCGACCCCAATGGTCACGCCTTTGGCGAGCCCGGAGCCGGCATCAACTGGACCAGTGAGCCTGCCGACGGCACCGTCGGTGGGGATAACGGCGGCGCGATCATGTATATCTCGGGCCTCGACACCCTGCGCATCCGGCCGAATGACTGCACGGCTCCGGCTACCTATCTCGATGGCCCCAACAGCGCCGACAAAGGCGAATGGGTGGAGCGTAACGTGCCCTGGCATGTGACCTCCCTCGACCCCATTATATTCACCGACCACATCACCGGCCGCACGGCTTCTTCCCAGTTGGCAGGCAAGACCTCGCTGCTGGGTCTGTCCGATGACGACGGGGAAAACTGGGGCCCGAGCCAGGGTGCCGGCATCAACTCCGGTGTGGATCACCAGACCGTCGGCGGCGGCCGCCTTGCGGAGCCGCTTTATTCCATCCTGCAGAACAACAACCCGACTTATGCCAATAGCAACAACCCCAGCGGCTGGGGTCATGGCATGTACTACTGCTCTCAGGATATCGCTATCGCACAATGCGGTCTTTCAACCGACGGCGGCGTGACCTTTGGCGCCGCGGTGCCCATGTACAACCTGACCCAGTGCGGCGGTCTGCATGGCCATGTAGATGTCTCACCGGTTGACGGCACCGCCTATGTGCCCAACTCGAACTGCTCCGGTGAGCAGGGCGTCGCGGTCACCGAGGACAACAACCAGACCTGGTCGGTGCGGACTGTGCCGAACTCCGGCTCCAGCTCCTCCGATCCCTCGGTGGGTATCGGGCGAGGTGATGTGGTCCCACATGGCCGTGTTTACTTTGGCTATGACAACAGCGGCAAGGCCTACGCGGCGGTTTCCGATGACAAGGGCGAAACCTGGTACAACATTACCGACGTGGGCGCCCAGTTCGGCATCAAGAGCACGGCTTTCCCCGAAATGATTGCCGGCGACGACGACCGGGCTGCCTATGCCTTCCTCGGCAGCACCACACCGGGCGCTGTCGGTGACGATCCAACCTACCCGGCCACCTGGCACATGTACGTAGCGATGACTTTTGATGGTGGCGCCACCTGGACCACCACCAAGGTCGACCCCAATGATCCGGTTCAGCGCGGCACCATCTGTGGCGGCGGCTTCGGCGGCTGCGACAATGGCACCCGCAACCTGCTGGACTTCAATGACATCCAGATCGACAAACGCGGCCGACCGGTGGTCATCTATGCCGATGGCTGCACCGGTGCCTGCGTGACCGATCCCAATATCAATACGCTGAACAATCTGGCCACCATCGCTCGTCTCAAGAGCCCCAGGGGTTTGTTCGCGGCATATGATGCCGAGCGTTCCGGTCAGCCGGATTGGCCGCTGGCCACAGCCACCACCGACGGTACCGATGTGACCCTTAAGTGGGAAGCACCCGGAGATGGCGGTAATGCCATTACCGGCTACACCGTCGAAGGACCAGGTGGCCTGTCGGTCAACCTGCCGCCCGAGGCACGCAGCTATACGGATGTTGGTTCTGCGGATGTCAATGCCGCTTACCGCGTATTCGCTTCGAATGCCGTTGGCAGCAGCCGTATGAAGCCAGGCTGTGAAGCCGGCGGCTTCCTGGACGTGTTTGCGGGCGTAGGAACCGTTGATCCCGATGAAAGTCCTTGCGACTTTATGGGCGTAACCGTGCTCACCGACGCCGAGGGCGACACCACGTCACCGGTGGGTCAGGAGCATTACGACATGCACCGCCTGGGAATTTCGGAAGCACCTGAAATCGGGGCCGGAAACATTGCCTTTGTGCTCACCGTACAGAGCAATGATGTACCGCCGAACGCCTACTACCCGATCCACTTCAAGGATGCAGCAGACAACGAATACTGGGTTCGCATGGACACCCAGGCCAGCACGCCCAGGTTCTCCTATGGCACCGGCAGCGCTTCGAATCCGCTAACTTCTCCGGGTACGCCGGCAGAACCGGCAAGTGGGCTGTTCGCCGACAACATCATTCGCATCGTGGTGCCGCGTGCGGCAATCGGTGCCCCAAATGCCGGAGATCTGCTTAAGGACTTTGTAATCCGGGCGCGCTTTAACCTGGGCGCGGTTACATTGACTCCGGACAACATGCCGGACAGCCTCGTTGGTTTCGGTGCCTATGAAGTCTTTGGTGTTGAAAATTGCGTCGTGGACGAAAACACGGCTCCGGTCGCCAATGACGACACTGCCACCACCAACCAGGATGAGGCAGTCGTCATCGACGTGGTCGGTGGCAGCACGCCTGGCGCCGTTGCGGACACCGATGCGGATGGCGATACGCTCAGCATTACGGGCACGTCCAAGCCGGCCAACGGCACGGTGACCAATGACGCACAAACGGTCACCTACACGCCGAATGCCGGCTTCAGCGGCATCGACTCTTTCACCTACACCATCAGCGATGGCAACGGTGGGACAGATTCGGCGACGGTGACCGTGACTGTCAACGAGGTGGCTCAGAACCAGCCGCCGGTAGCCGTCGATGACAACACCAGGACCTCTCGCGATACGCCAGTGGTCATATCGGTGTTGGCCAATGACAGCGATCCCGATGGCGACAGCCTGGAGATCACCCAGATCACACCGCCTTCCAACGGCAGCGCAGTCAATAACCCGGACGGCACCATTACCTATACGCCCGACAGCGGCTTCAAGGGAACCGATGCCTTCACCTACACCATCAGCGATGGCCGCGGTGGCTCGGATTCGGCGACCGTAACCGTCAAGGTGCACAAGGGCGATGACGATAATTTCGACGATGACAGTCGTTCAGACGACGAGGACTCCGACGATGACAACGACGGTGTTCGCGATGACGCGGACAGCGACGATGACAACGACGGGATACCCGATGACGAAGACTCCGACGATGACAACGACGGCATCGAAGATGACTTCGACAACCAGTCGACCAACGACGAGGTTCAGAGCCAGTCAGCGAAGACCGAAGGCGGCAGCTCGAGCAGCTTTGCTGCCGCGGTGGACGCCGACACGGTGATGCTGATCGCCGCAGTGCGGGGCGAACTCGCCAGCATGCTGGTTATCGATATCGTCGATTCCAGCGGCCTCGTGGTGGCCACCTCCTTGCCCACCGCAGACGGAGCCATGGTCATGGTCTCGCCATTGCTGATCGGTGACTTCACAATCGAAGTGAAGAATCCGACCGCCTCGGCCATCGATTACGAACTGACTACCGTCAGGCAGCAGTTCCGGCCGTAAGCTGCAAGCAGTATTGACTGCAACCAGGGCCGGGAGCATTTGCTCCCGGCCTTTTTTTGCTCTTGAAAAAAATCAACTGCCCGCTTTGATGCTGCGGGTGGCCAGGAACTTCAGCGCCTCGATCAACAGCCAGACGAAAAACAACGGCAACAGGATCGTCTGCATGATGAATATAACGATAAGGTTGATGATGTGTTCGCTGGCATTGGACACGCGGTCTTTGAAACTCGCCAGGCGTTCCTTCACGTTGATTGAGTTCAGCGACTGATCAATTGCATTGCCCAGTCTCTCCAGCAACGACTGGTCTTCCAGCACCGGCAGCGCCTGTTGCTCGCTGAGCTCGCGGATCTCGGAGGTGGTGGTTTCAAGCGCCTGGGTAGCGGCTGCCTGTTCTGCCGCAAGGAAGGTGTCGAACACAAGGTTACTGCCGATGATCAGCAGCGCCACCGCGAAGCGCATAAAGGCCGCCACCAGCAGCACACGTATCGCTATGCTGCTGTAGCGCTTTAGTTTTTCGCCGGGGGCCCATAAGGTCAGCAGATAAAAAATCGCCGCCAGCCCAAGAAACACGCTGATGCCCCACCAGGCGCTGATCCTGAGCAGTACGTTTTGCAAGCCCAGCGAACTGGTGGCTACCAGCATCACCGCGGAGAAACGCTCCACCAGATCATTGACCGGGTCCAGGATCTGGCCGACGGTAAAGTTGACCCCTACGCCAGCTGGCTCGACGGCGACTTCCGTGCCCTGGGCAACGGATATGACGCCATTCAGGGTACGCGCCACGGCAAAGGTGACCAGCGCCCGCTTGAAGGCGGCCTGGGCGTAATGCTCGCCCGTGGCATCCACGGTTCCGAGACCCGCCAGCAGCGCCATCAGCAACACCGCCAGGGTCAATGCCAGCCTCCGGAATTTCATGGCGGCGAGTCTAGCATGGGTTAGGATGCCCGCTTTCCGGCCCGTTAGCGATGATCCCAGCCATGCCCAACGCTTCGGCAAAAGACTTTTCCCACGCTGCGGTATGGCGTATTGCGCTCCCCATGATTGTTTCAAATTTGTCGGTACCCTTGCTGGGCATGGTGGATACCGCCGTCATGGGACACCTGCCGGCACCGCACTACCTGGGCGCGGTCGCCATAGGCTCGGTGATTTTCAGTTTCCTGTTCATGGGCCTGAATTTCGTGCGCCTGAGCACCACCGGCCTCGCTGCCCAGGCCTGGGGGGCAGAGGACAGCGACGAAATCCGCACCGTGCTCGGCCAGGCTGTCCTCAGCGCTCTCGGTCTCGCCGCGGTTCTGTTGCTATTGCAACGCCCGCTTGCCTCGGCAGCGCTGGCGCTCATGGACCCCAGCGAGCAGGTCGCGCCGGAAGCACTGCGTTATTACGCGATGCGTATCTGGAGCGCTCCCGCCACCCTGATTAACTTCGCACTCATCGGCTGGTTCATCGGCATGCAAAACGCGCGCGCCGCCTTGCTGATCATGCTGACCACGAATATCGCCAACATCGGACTGGATTTCTGGTTCGTCATGGGTCTCGGTATGACCGCCGATGGCGTCGGGCTGGCCTCGGTCATTGCCGAGTTCATTGGCTTGTTGACCGGGCTGGTAATACTGCACCGCGAACTGGCCGGTAAGCCCGGGCACTGGCTGGTTGCAGAGATTCGCAACCTGGCCCGATTTCGGCGCTTGTTTTCGGTCAACGGGAATATCTTTATTCGCACTTTGACGCTGATGTTTGCCTTCGGCTTTCTGACCGCTATGGGCGCTCGTCAGGGCGACGTGATTCTGGCCGCCAACGCCATCATGCTGAATTTCCAGTATTTCATGTCCTACGGCCTGGATGGTTTTGCCAACGCTGCCGAAGCCCTGGTCGGCAAGGCCATGGGCGCGAACTCGAGGCAGGGATTCAAAAAGGCAGTGCGTCTGTCCCTGGGATGGACGCTCGCGGTCGCAGCGCTTTACAGCCTCGCCTATTTGCTCGCGGGCAAAAGCATCATCAACCTGCTCACCAGTATCGAGGCGGTGCGGGAAACCGCCTATCTCTACCTGCCGTGGATGATCATCTCGCCCTGGCTCTCCGCCTGGAGCTTTCTGTGGGATGGCGTGTTTGTGGGCGCTACCCGGGCCCGGGAAATGCGCGATGCCATGGTTGTTTCCGCACTGGTGTTCTACCTGCCAACCTGGTACTTCACCCAGGAGCTTGCCAACCACGGCCTGTGGCTGGCTTTCATGACTTTTATGGCCGCCCGCGGCCTCACCATGAGCTGGTGGTTTCGGCGCATCGACCGGCGCGGCGGCTTTGTGGCGGCTTGATATGCGGGTGTCTCTTCGAAACCACGCACCAGGGCCTTGCGGGAATGCCGGGGAATGACGCCTTAGGCGACGATCTCCACCAGGGTGATCTCGAATTTCAGATTCTTGCCAGCCAGCGGATGGTTGGCGTCCAGGGTGACTTCCGTGTCCTTCACCTCGATGATGGTCACCACAAACTGCTCCTCCCCTTGTCCGGCCTGCAGGCGCATGCCCACCTCGGGGCTCAGGTCGGAGGGCAGCTGGGATCGGGGTACGTTCATCACCATGTCAGGCCGGTAAGGGCCGTATGCTTCTTCGGAATCGATTGCGATGTTGCAGGTCTCGCCCGCGGTCATGCCGCTGACCGCCGCCTCGAATCCTGCGATCAGCTGACCGGAACCCAGGTCGAATTCCAGCGGATCGCGCCCCTCGGATGAGTCAAAAACAGTACCGTCTTCCAGGGTACCTTTATAGTGAACCTTTACCGTGTCGCCATTTTTGGCCTGAGACATGACAGTCCTCCCGAAACTGAAAAATCATTCGGCAGGCATCAATCGCGACTACGAGACGAATGGAAATACTGATTGCAGACCGGCACCTTATCGAAAATCGCGCGGCCAGTCGAACCAGGCAACAATGCAGATACTGCGCAGGCTCATTCCCGTTGGCTGCCGGATAATTTGGCCAACTGACGATCATGCCAGCGCGCCAGCAGCAGCTGGCTCGTCAGCGCACCGCACAGCGCCAGGAACATATCCCACTGGGTATCCCACACGTCTCCCTGGGTGGCGAGAAATTCCGTGGCGCCGTCACCGGCAAGCAAGGCTGCCCACCATTCAATCAATTCGTACAGCGCACTAAACGCCAGGCAGATGCTGGTGACGATGAGGATCAGCCAGCCACCGCGCTCAACGACCCGGTTGCGCAGCAAAATTTCACGGGCCAGGATTGCCGGTACAAATCCCTGGGCAATATGACCGAGCCGGTCATAGTGGTTGCGTTGCAGGTCAAACAGATCCTGCACCCAAAAACCCACCGGCACCCGGGCGTAGGTGTAATGCGAGCCCAGGATCAGGACCAGGGCGTGCACGAAAATCAGCACGTACAACAGGCTGGTGAGAGGAAAGCGCCGCCAGGTCAAAAACAATAACGGTATGGCAATCCAGACAGGCGCCGTTTCCAGCGCCCAGGTCAGCCAGTCGTAGGGACGAATGGCTGACGCTGCCAGTGCCACCAGCGTCAGGATCAGCAGCCCTGCCGGTAAAGCGATCTTCGGTGCTGAATAAGGCATTGGCTCCATTCTACCGGTCAGTTCACCCCCAGGGGACCGTCATAACCAGCGGCGTGAATCGGCCCGCCGCACTTGGTCACTCCGCGGGTGTCGAGTAACTGACTGCAAGCACCCGGTAAGCGGCCCGGCCAGCCGGGCGACTGACCTCAAACTCGTCACCTGCCCGCTTGCCCAGCACCGCCCTGGCCATCGGTGACTCGACGCTGATATATCCCTTCTCGGCGTCAATCTCGTCAGGTCCCACGATGCGATAGCTCTCAATATGACCCGCTTCTGATTCGAGCCTGATCCAGGCACCGAAAAAGGCCCGCTCGTCCTGCCGCTGGGCACTGTCTATGATTTTCAGCACCTCCAGGCGCTTGCGCAGATAGCGCACGCGCCGGTCGATGGCGTACAGCTGTTTCTTGCCGTAGATGTACTCCGCGTTTTCCGAGCGATCACCCTGGGCTGCGGCCTCGGCGACCGCCTGCGTAACCCGGGGACGCTCTGTTCGCCACAGATGATCTAACTCTTCGCGCAGACGCCGGGCGCCTTCTGGCGTGATGTAGGGGGCCTTTTCTCTGGGGGGTGGCCGATATCTGCCCATGTTGTATTCAGGCCGTCAAAGTTTGATCAAACTGGCCGTGACAAGCACTGTATGCTTTACCGTTGTCGCAGAAACAGTCGCGATCATCGCCTGCGGCAAGAGCGGAATCGTACACCTTGCGCAACTCGATGTTGCGATTCTGCTGGCCGCGATTCAGCGGCTCGCCCAGGCCCCGGCGTCCGTCGAAACGATAATGGGTATATGCGCCCTCCGCCCGCACATAGTGCAAATTGAGTTGCAACCAGAACTCACCTGCATAGGCTTCCCGCCGGTACCGTACGCGGCCGGTATCCAGCACCCACGCCGCCCCGGGGGCGAACGCGAGCGCGCTGGCCTGACGCTCCGCGCTGTCGACCGCCTGCACGCGCATGGGCCAGTCATCCACACCTTTTGCGCCCAGAGCCATGATGACGCTGATCTCCTCAGCGGGTGAGGCGGTGGGCGCTGCAATTTCAGCCCCGTGCGCGAAAACCTGCATACTGGAATAACAAGGCAGCAGGCTTGCTTCCACTGCGGTTTCCACATGCGGTCGCAGACTACGCAACAGGGCTTCGCTCAGCACATCCCCGTAACGGGACTCGCAGGCATCCTGCCCCTCGCGCTCGTAGTAACCCGGGTGCTGCCGGTTCATGAGCATGTAAGCGCCATAGCGCCTTATATCGTCGGCACCGGGGGCATGTTCGAGTAACGCGTAACCGTGCGTCTTGAAGGTTCGGTACATATCTGAAGTTTGCGTTGACATGGGGCTATTGCCCAGTACCACCCGACCATGGCTGCAGGTTTTCGTATAAGCGATTGTCCAGCACGTCCAGCCACGAGCCGTAACTGGGATTGGGCAGGATAAACCACCGACGACCCCAGGCCGCGGCATGCTCCGCCACCAGGCGTTGGCGATCCGTCGCAGTGATACCGGATGCTGTCACGCCAGGCAGAAAGTCTCCCAGGTCATCTCCGAACAGCATGACAATCCGATAGTTGTTCGCGAAGGCGGCACGTCTGCTGCTTTTGTCACGCTCAAAATCGAATTCGGCGCTGCGCAGATATACATTGACCGGATCGGGCTCCGGGAAACCGGCCTTCACAAGATTACTTATCGTCTCTGCACGTTGCGGACATGGATCGCCATCTGGTGAGCGCTGGATGCAGCGCCGGTTGGTGAGATACAGCAGCGCAATGCCTCTATCGACGGCTGCCAGGGAAAACTCCACCGCCCCGGGAACGGCATCGGCGCGGGCCGCGGCCACCCAGCCGTCCCAGTGGGGAGTGTTGTAGCTGATATTTTCTGCCACCAGCGTCGCCTGGTAGGCGGAGTTATCCAGTACCGTTTCATCCACATCAAAAATGATGCCGGGTGGCAGTGTCGTTAAATCGCCGGATTGTTCCAGGGCGGCCGAACCAGAGGCGGCCAGCGCCGAATCCAGCATGCTCTGCGCGGCCGCATAGACGCTGCGAGTCAGGGCGTCGTATTCGGCAGCCGTGCGCAGGTACAGCGTAGCGTACATGTTGTCGTTGGCCGCCGGGGACACAGGGCTGCTGGGCGCGGGCGTTGCCGCGCAACCACTCAGCCAGCTGATCACCACAGACATAATCGCAATTTGCTGGCTCTTGTTCATGTTTCCGAATGGCTCCCTGACTGTTGTTTTTTAATTGACGCTGGCCATGGCTGGCGGCTCCGGCTGCAACTTTGCGACGGCCTTGCTGCTGCCGGGCCCTTGGGCTCAGTCTGCGTCGTCTTTCGGCCTGTAAGGCTCAGGCATGGGAAAGGGCCTGGCCAGTGTAAACGCATTTTGCGTCGGACCCAGCAGCTCCAAGCGGTCCAGCCGCAACATGGCTTCATCGATCCCGGGGATATGGCCTGCCGGCACCCACCAAAGTGCCAGGTGCGGTTGCTGCATCTTCTCGAACCAGTCAGCACGCCCTGCCAGCAGCTCTCTGTGAGCGCTGTCAAAAACATAATCCCTTAAATCCTCAACCGAGCGCCATACCGACAGGTTGAACAACAAGCCGTCACGTTCGCAGGCAAGCAACTGGTCGGAGTTTTCGGGGTCCGGCTTCAAACGCCAGACAAACCCCGGGTGCTCGTCGGCAATGGCATTGATTTCATCCAGCCGCGCGACAAAACCAGCCATGACAGGATCGGTCATCGGGGCTTTGGCGCGTGCGATATTGACCTGGGCGAGATGATATGGCGGGTCACCG
>JBFIQI010000049.1:0-15504 GCA_041609715.1 Gammaproteobacteria bacterium | reverse complement strand
TGGTCGCCATAAACCGTGCGCATCTGGCCGGGCCAGCTGTCGATGATCACCAGGTTGCCCTCGGTGGCGCCCTCGAGGATGTTTCCGTCGGCGTCTACCAGCGCCGGTTCGATGCCGAAAAACGGTACGCTGGCGGAGCCTGGCTTCAGCGGCGTCGCCCCGGGCAAGGGACTGATGAGTATGCCGCCGGTTTCGGTCTGCCACCAGGTATCGACAATGGGGCAGCGCCCGTCACCCACGACATGGTAATACCACTCCCAGGCTTCAGGATTAATGGGTTCCCCCACGCTACCCAGCAAACGCAGACTTTGCCGCGAGGTTTTTTTCACCGGTTCGTCACCATCGCGCATCAATGCACGAATCGCGGTGGGCGCCGTGTACAGGATATTGACCTTGTGCTTGTCGCAAACCTGCCAGAAACGACTGGCATCCGGATAGGTCGGCACGCCTTCGAACATCAGCGTGGTGGCGCCATTGGCCAGCGGGCCGTACACGATGTAGCTGTGGCCGGTTACCCAGCCCACGTCGGCTGTGCACCAGTAAATATCGCCCGGATGGTAGTCGAATATGTACTGGTGCGTCAGCGAAGCGTAAACCATATAACCGCCGGTTGTATGCAATACGCCTTTGGGCTTGCCGGTAGAACCCGAGGTATAAAGAATGAACAGCGGATCTTCAGCGCCCATTTCTTCCGCCGGGCATTCGGCATCTACTGTCTCAGCCGCCTCGTGCAGCCAGGTATCGCGGTCATCGTTCCAGGCAACTTCTGCCCCGGTATTTTTCACCACCAGCACATTTTTTACGATGTCCGCGCCGGGCTTTTTAATTGCCGCGTCAACGTTGGCCTTAAGCGGGACCTTCTTGCCGCCCCGCAGCCCCTCATCGGCGGTGATCACCAGCGTGGATTCGCAGTCCACTATGCGGCCAGCGAGCGCGTCCGGTGAAAAGCCGCCGAACACCACCGAATGCACTGCGCCAATTCGGGCACAGGCCAGCATGGCCACGGCTGCCTCGGGGATCATTGGCATGTAGAGAGTAACGCGGTCGCCTTTTTTGGTGCCGAGTTGTTTCAATACATTGGCAAACCGACAGACACTTTCGAACAGCTGCCCGTAGGTGATGTGTTGGTCCCTGGACGGGTCGTCGCCCTCCCAGATGATTGCGGTCTGGTTATGACGTTCGGGGAGGTGCCGATCCACGCAATTGGCGCACGCATTCAGAGTTCCGTCGTAATACCAGCGTATGTGCAGATCATCGCGGTCAAAGGACACATCTTTGACTTTTGAAAAAGGCTTGATCCAGTTCACCCGACGCCCCTGCTCGCGCCAGAATTCTTCGTTATTCTCGATCGAATGCCGATACATTTCGGCGTAGCCGTTCGGGTCAATCAACGCTCTTTGCGCGACCGCCGAATCGATCTCGTAGACTTTGCTCATGGGTAGCTCCGTTCCTGGATCAGACAATGACGACCTTGCAGAGGCGTCCTCCAGCCTCCGATTATTGCAGATCAGATTGTGTTGCGCACCGGGGACCAGCTAACGATTGCGGCGGGTGCCACAAGGTTCGCCTGGGGCGGCGCAGGAAGGCTCAGAGTTCGGAAAGTCGGAAACGCCCGGTCATGACGAACGACGGGTCGGGATGCATCACTTCTATGCGATTGCGGCCGCCTTCCTTGGAAGCGTAGCAGGCCTTGTCTGCGGCCTTGAGCATGCTGGAAGGACTGTCTGAACCATCGCTGGTATAAGTAATGCCAATACTGACTCCGACACCGTAATCCTTGCCCTCGTAATTCAGGCGAAAGGTATTTACGGTGCGGTGTAACATTTCTGCGATTCTGACGGCCTGATCCTTGCTGCAGCGCTCCAGCAGCAGGGCAAATTCATCTCCGCCGATCCGGGCCAGCGTATCGCGGCTGCGGACCTTGGTTTTCATCAGGCGACCGATTTCCCGCAGCAGCTTGTCGCCCGCCATGTGACCGGCCGTGTCGTTGACCTGTTTGAAGTAATCCAGGTCCAGGAAAACCAGCGCATAGGGTGTGCCATTGGCCTTTGCGCTCGCCGACATGCGCTCGAAGCGGCGTTTGAACTCGCGCTGATTGACCAGGCCCATTAGCGAATCGTGGGTGGCCTCGTACTGGAGTTCGCGTGTCAGCTCCAGATTTTCGAGCTGTAACTTGAGCACATTCTCGATGGCGTCGTGAGTCTGTCGGGCTGCGACCGTCAGTCCCAGCAAGAACAACAATATCAACAGCGCCAGCGCAAAGGACGTGTAGTCACCCTGCAATACCAGCCGGTACAGCAAAGGCAGCATCGCCGGCATGGCAAACAGCAGGAAACCGAGGCGCAGGGCAGACAGCACGCTGAGCGTCGAAGCTGCGATCCCAGCCAGTGCGAAGGCTACGAAAACCTGGTGCTGCAGCGAGCCCGCGGGGAACAGGAAAGCGCCGGCACAGCCCCAGGCCAGGCCTGCCAGCACCACGCCGACAATATACCGGGTACCCCAGCGCGGCATTTCCTCCGCATCGGGTCCGGACTTGTGAAATCGCAGGTTGAGATAATAGCGGCCCACCGAGACCGCCAGCACGACGAGCAACCAGCTGATCAATGCCGCTGGCCGATTAACTCCCCACAACAGAACCGTCAGCACACCTGCGGTGATCACCGAGGTGATAAAATTCAAATGACCATAGGTATACAGCCACTTGACCTGTTCGGCCTGAATCCAGCCCGGTCCGAGCTTGCGCTCTTCGCCCGTCGCGAAGAGCCCCGTGGTCTCGTGAGTTTCCATAATTCACTGAGTACACTGATGATCGCGTGATTACAAGGAATTGGCCGCAATTTCCGCGAGATTGCATGGCCTGGGACACAGTCGGCTGGGTTGCAGCGCGTCGGCGGGCAGCACGGGTACGGGGGCGTAATCCGGAGCATCATCCGGTGCAGACACCGGGCCCTGATAAACTGGGCTCGGCTGCAGGCGGGCAAAGAAACAGCGGCTATTATTAATTTAATTTATGAAGTATAAGTTATAAGATATTGATTTATATGATAAGTCTGTCTTGATTACATGAAAGACCTGCGCTTCATGCTGTACAACATCCGCTATGCCACCGGCACCGGCCGACGCTTCCACCTGCCCGTGCCCGGTGCAGGGTATCTGAAGCGTACCGACGCCAACCTGGCCCGCATCATCGAGTTCATTCGGGGTCACGACCCTGACCTGGTGGGGCTGGTAGAGGTGGACACGGGATCAATTCGCTCGCGCCGGGTCAATCAGGCGGAGGCCGTGGCGGAAGCATTGGGACATTACTCCGCCTACCAGTGCAAATATGGCGAGCAGTCACTCAACAGCCGCCTGCCAATCATCCGCAACCAGGCCAACGCGTTTCTCGCCGCGCCCCGCGTGCATGGTGAACGGTTCCATTATTTCGATACCGGTATCAAACGGCTCATAATCGAGTTGGAGCTGGATGACGTGGCGGTGTTTCTAGTGCACTTATCGGTCAAATACCGCCACCGTCATTACCAGTTGCGACACCTTCACGAGATGATTAAAGCGACCGAAAAACCGGTCATTGTGGCCGGCGACTTCAATACCTTTTGGGGCGAGCACGAAATGTACCTGTTCATGGAGGCGGCCAATCTCCTGAATGCCAATATTCATGGCCTGCCCTCCTACCCCAGCCATTACCCTCGCCAGCAGCTTGATTTCATCCTGCACAGCCCGCAGTTGACGGTCTCACGATTCCAGGTACCCAAGGTGCAGCTTTCGGATCACCTGCCCTTATTGTGTGATTTCCGCATTAATGGCTGAGGTTTCTTGGCCAGGCTCAGTCGTTTTCTTGCAGCGCACAATAACCAGCCGTATCATTGCCTTGCCGAAAGCCGCCAGGGGTGACGTACACCAAGCCGTGGTGAACCCGCCTCCCGGTTTGCCGCCGGTCCAACACTCAAGGAGCACAGACATTGAACAAGTCCGCATTTGGCTCGGGGCGCGAAGTCTACCTGGTAGACGGTAGCCGCACGCCATTCCTCAAAGCCAGGGGACGGCCCGGTCCCTTCAGCGCCTCGGATCTCGCCGTGGCCGCCGGCAGACCTCTGCTCGCGCGCCAGAAATTCTCGACTGACGCCATCGACGAGGTCGTTCTCGGTTGCGCCATGCCCTCCGAGGACGAGGCCAACATCGGCCGCATCGTCGCCCTGCGACTGGGTTGCCCAAAAAGCGTGCCGGGCTGGACCGTGATGCGCAATTGCGCGTCGGCTATGCAGGCGCTGGATTCCGCCGCCAAAGATATCGCCCTGGGTCGCGCCGACCTGGTGCTGGCAGGCGGAACCGAGGCCATGAGCCGCGCGCCGCTGTTGTACAACGAGGACATGGTCAATTTCCTGGCCGACCTGGCACAGGCCCGCAAACCGGCCGACAAGTTAAAGGCCCTGTCGGGGTTTCGTCCCGGCCACCTGAAACCGGTCATTGGTCTGCTGCACGGGCTCACTGATCCCGTGGTAGGCCTCAATATGGGTCAGACCTGCGAGATTATCGCGCACCGCTTCGGCATTTCCCGGGCAGACATGGACGAGTTCGCGGTGCGTAGCCACGAGCGGCTCGATAAGGGCATAGCCGCGGGACATTTGGACGAAGTGGTGGCTATCTTCGACAAGGCTGGCAAAGTTTATGAGGAGGACGACGGCCTGCGCCGCGACTCCAGCACCGAAAAACTGGCGACCTTGAAACCGTATTTCGATCGCCACGTGGGACTCGTGACCGCCGCTAACAGTTCCCAGATCACTGACGGAGCTGCACTGCTGCTCATGGCCAGCAAGGCAGCCGTCGACGAGTATGGGCTGCCGGTGCTGGGACGCCTGACGGACGTGCATTGGGCGGCCCTTGACCCGGCTGAGATGGGGCTTGGCCCGGTGCACGCTTCAACGCCGCTCCTGGAGCGCCACGGGCTTGGCCTTGACGAGGTCGATTACTGGGAAATCAATGAGGCGTTTGCCGGGCAGGTGCTGGCCTGTCGGGCCGCCTGGCAAGACGATGACTACTGCCGCGAACAGCTGGGCCTTGCCGGTGCACTCGGCAAACTGCCCCTCGACAGGCTGAATATAGACGGTGGCGCCATCAGTATCGGCCATCCGGTCGGGGCCAGTGGAGCGCGCATCGTCCTGCACGCCCTGAAGGTCTTGCAGCGTACGGGCGGGAGCAAAGCCATAGCTACGCTTTGCATCGGTGGCGGCCAGGGGGGCGCCATGCTACTGGAAACAGCCGGGGACTAAAAAAATGAGCGACGAGACCAAAACCACGGTACCGACCGAAGAAAAGAACTGGTTCATCCAGGTGGATGACGAGGGCATCGCCTGGCTGACCTTTGATCGACAGGGCTCGGGCACGAACGTGCTCTCCGCGCATGTGATGCTGGAGCTGGAAGCGCGGCTCAAAGAACTTGAACAATCCAGGCCGCGCGCGGTGGTGGTGGCCTCGGCCAAGCAGTCAGGTTTCATAGCCGGTGCGGACATCAAGGAATTTATCCAGCTTGAAGACAAGGATGCGGCTTTCGAGATCACCCGCAAAGGGCAGAAGATTTTTGATCGCCTCGAAAACCTGACTTGTCCGACGATCGCGCTCATCAATGGCTTTGCACTTGGCGGCGGCCTGGAGCTGGCGATGGCCTGCCGATACCGCATCATGACTGACGACAGTCGAGCGTCCGTCGGCCTGCCTGAGGTCAAGCTGGGGTTGCATCCCGGGTTTGGCGGTACGGTACGCAGCGTTCAATTGATGGGCGTACTGGGAGCCATGGATCTGATGCTGAGCGGACGTGGGCTGCGGCCCCGCCAGGCCAGGAAAGCCGGGCTGGTGGACATGATCGTACCGTCACGGCACCTGCGTCGGGCAGCCACCCAGATGGCTCTGAAACCACCCAAGCCGCGCAAGCTGGGATTAAAAGACAAACTATTGAACAGCGCACCAGCCCGTGGTCTGGTTGCAACAATGCTGGAGAAGCAGGTGGCCAAGCGCGCCCGGCGCGAACATTATCCCTCCCCTTACGCCATGATCGATTTGTGGAAAGAGCATGGCGGCGACAGCTTGCAACAGCAATTCGAAGCCGAAGCCCGGTCATTCTCTGAGGTTTTTGTCACTCCAACGGCGCGCAACCTGATTCGCGTTTTCCTGTTGCAGGATCAGCTCAAGGGACTTGGCCGCGGTGCCAAATTCAATTGCCAGCATGTACATGTTGTCGGTGCCGGCGTCATGGGTGGCGACATTGCGGCCTGGTGCGCCTTGCGCGGGCTCACGGTGACCTTGCAGGATCGCGAGGCCAAGTTCATTGCGCCGGCAATCAAGCGGGCGAACCAGCTGTTCCAGCGAAAACTCAGAGAACCGCGGCTGGTGCAGGCTGCCAGTGATCGCTTGCTGGCGGACGTGAATGGTGATGGCGTGCCGCGAGCCGATGTGGTTATCGAGGCGATTTTTGAAAACGTGGAAGCAAAACAGGCGCTCTACCAGGCCCTCGAGCCGCGCATGAAAAAAGATGCCGTGCTGGCAACCAATACTTCGAGCCTCAAGCTGGAAATCCTGTCTCCTGCCCTCAAGGACCCTGGCCGACTGATTGGCCTGCATTTTTTCAACCCGGTGGCAAAAATGCCGTTGGTCGAGGTCATTGCAGCTGACAATTCCCGCGACGAAGAAATCGCCAAGGGACTTGCCTTCGCGCGACGCATCGACAGGTTGCCGTTGCCGTGTGCCAGCGCTCCTGGTTTCGTTGTGAACCGGGTGCTGATGCCTTACATGCTGGAAGCGGTCAAGATAGCCGAGGAAGGCGTACCGCTGGCTGCCATTGACGAGGCCGCCGAGGCTTTCGGCATGCCAATGGGACCGGTTGAGCTGGCCGATACGGTGGGTCTGGATATCGCGTACCACGTGGCGGGCGTGTTCGCGGAGGCCTTCGGCCTGGATGTTCCCGATAAACTCAAGGAAATGGTGGACAACAAGCGGCTGGGTCGAAAGACCGGCGGCGGATTCTACGACTACAGCAAAGGCAAGCCGGTCAAGAAGCTGGACGACAATTACGAACCGCCGAGCGACCTGCAAGACCGGCTGATGATGCCCATGCTGAATGAGGCAGTGGCTTGTCTGCGGGAGCAAGTGGTCACTGACAGGGACTTGCTGGATGCCGGGGTGATCTTTGGCACCGGATTTGCGCCATTCAGGGGCGGACCGCTGCACTACGCGCGCAGCCGGGGCGTTGATGAAGTGGTTGCTACGCTGCGGGAACTGCAGGAGCGCTACGGGGATCGTTTCCAGCCCGATGAGGGCTGGACCGGACTGGCAGCTGACTAGCGACCATGAACACGATCGCCGATGACCAGAAGCCTCGCGGTGAGCAGACCGTAAGAACCATGGCGATGCCCAAGGACGCGAACTGGCTGGGCGATATATTTGGTGGCTGGCTGATGTCTCACGCTGATCTCGCCGGCGCCATCCACGCCTATCGGCGGGCAGCAGGCAAGGTGGTGACGGTCGCGGTGGACGATTTTACCTTTATCCAGCCCGTCTATATCGGCGATGTAGTGACCTTCTTCTGCCAGCTGGATCATGTCGGCCGAACCTCACTGCGGGTCGGTGTCGATATCCAGGCAGAGCGCCCGGGCTCCCTCGCCGGCACCTATATTCGAGTCGCAACCGCGAGCATCAGCTACGTGCATATCGACGATGAACGCCGACCCCGAGAGGTGCCTCCGGCGACCGATGCGCTGGCGCCCTGAAACTGCGAGCGGATAGGTGTAGGCGTTCGTCATCGTTATGATAAACTCTCCCGGTTTTTAGCCATTTACCATTGGACTCGACGGTGCTTTACCGGAAGAAGATCGCCCCAGCCGGACGAAACGGGTAATGACGGATAAACGAGCAAATATCAGCCAGCTGAAATCGCTATCGCCGCTGGACGGTCTGAAGCAGGAAAACCTGCATGCCCTGATCCAGAAGACGCGGGTGGAGTCGGCCGCAGCTGGTGAGACGCTATTCAGCTATGGCGAAGCCAAGAAAGTCACCGTCTATTTGTTGTCTGGCGACGTGGAGCTGGTCAACCACCAGGGTAAAGTCATTCGCTCGCTCAGCGCCGGCACCGAAGAAGCGCGCCATCCCCTGGCGCCCGTACTGCCAAGAAAGCTGACTGCCCGGGCTGCCAGTAACGTGGACTTTATCGCCATCGATAGCGACTTGCTCGACGTCATGCTCACCTGGGATCAGACCGGATCTTACGAGGTGGGGGAATTACGTGCGGAGCAAATCGTCGAAGATGACGATGACTGGATGACCACGCTGCTCCAGACCAAGGCGTTTCACAAGATTCCGCCGGCTAATATTCAGGCGATTTTCATGCGCATGCAGCGCGTCAATTACAAGACCGGTGATACTGTCATCAAGCAGGGCGACGAGGGTGATTACTTTTATGTAATTACCAAGGGGCGCTGCGCAGTAACCCGGGAGACACCCCTGAACAAGGAAGGCATCAAGCTGGCGGAACTGCGGGTTGGTGACAGCTTTGGCGAGGAAGCGCTGATTTCGGAAGCCAAGCGCAATGCAACCGTGACCATGCTGACTGATGGCACCTTGATGCGCCTGGGCAAGGAAGATTTCAATACCTTGCTCAACGAGCCCATGCTGCAGTGGGTGGAACTGAACGAAGCCGAAAAAATAGTAGCCAACGGTGGCAAGTGGCTGGATGTCAGGCTTCCCAGTGAATTCGAGAACATGAACATCACCGGTTCGATAAATATTCCGCTTTATTTTATCCGGCTGAAGCTCAGAACCCTGGATCCGGACAGCCGCTACGTCGTGGTTTGTGATACCGGGCGGCGCAGTTCTGCAGCGGCCTACATATTGAATGAGCGTGGCATCGATTCTTTCGTGCTGAAAGGCGGACTCACCATGTCGGGAGCCATCAAGGACTGATTGGGCGTGGCCGAGCGTCCGGCTCTCACATCGTATGGGTACGCTTGTCCCCGCCCAGCGCGCCCGCCAGATAGGTTTCGATCTTCTTCTGCGTCATCCCGCGATCCTGTTCACTGAATTGCACACCGATGCCGGCCGAACGCTTGCCCTGGGCACCCTTCGGGGTCAGTCAGATGATCTTGCCGGCCACCGGCAACTTTTCATCCTCGCCCATCAGGTTTAACAGCATAAACACCTCGTCCCCCAGGCGGTACTCGGTGTTGGTCGGGATGAAGAGCCCGCCATTTTTTACAAAAGGCATGTACGCAAGGTACAGGGCGCTCTTGTCCTTGATTGTCAGCGTGAGAATGCCGGGTTTGGTCATAGGGTGACAGCCTGTTGCAAGTTTGAATCGGAATCCAGTCCTCGGGTCCAGGGGATTAACGCGCTTTCCAGAACCAGCAATTCGTTGGCCGGTGTTTCCAGCAGAGCCCTGGCCTTCGCCAGCCCATCAGCATAAGCCAACAGGCGATCCAAGTTTATGTTTTCCCCGGCCTTTTGCAAGTCAGATGATAAATCCACCGACACTGCCCGGGAGCGCGCCATGGCCAGCACGCTGCCATGCAGCCATTCCAGGCAGCGCCCGGCACCGGCTTTTTTCCAGTTTTCCGCTACCGTCAGCGGGCTGCGGCTGCCGCTGACCAGCGTCCAGACGTCCCGGGCCAGCGTACTGTCGAGGTCACCCAGCCCGTCGCCATTCATCGCCAGCGCCTTGAGGGGCGCGCCACCTGCCAGCCGCAGCAGCGTGCGCCAGTCAACATCGGCGTCTTGCTCCTTGAGCCACGCGAGGGCCAGTTCTGCAGATGGAGAAGGCTGGCGTGTCAGCTGGCAGCGACTTCTCACGGTTGCGGGCAAACGCGCCGGTCGGGCCGTAACCAAAACCAATACGGTGCCGCGAGGCGGTTCTTCCAGTGTTTTCAGGAGGCTGTTGGCTGCCGCCCGGGTCATCAGGTCGGCCGGCTGAATGATGGCTACCCGCCGCGCCCCCAAGCCGGCCGTCAGATTGAGGTCGGCGGACAACGCGCGAATCTGCTCGATGCCCAGGCTGTTCTTGTCCTCGAGCGGTGCAATCTCATAGAAATCGGGATGATTGCCGGCATTGAACAATACGCAGGCTTGGCAACGGTCACAGGGTTGGGCTTCGCCGGCGTTACAGAGCAACAGGGCGGCCAGATCTCGCGCCAGATTGCTTTTGCCCACGCCCTCGGGCCCGGTGATCATTACCGCGTGGGGAAAGCGATCATCGTCCAACATTTGCCTGAAACTTCTCAAGGTCGGTCTCAGCCAAGCAAGCTCCGGCTCACGCATCCTCCTGCTCCAGCAGCGAACCAATCATGACGTCCAGTTCTGCTTGCACCTCATCGAGAGAACGCCCCGCATCGATGACGCGGACACGCTCTGGATCGCCATGGGCAATCTCCAGGTAGCCATCGCGAACCCGCTGAAAAAATGCCTGTTTTTCCTGTTCGAAGCGATCCAGCTTGCCACGCCTGCCGGCGCGTCGCATGCCCAGTTCCACGGGCGCATCGAGCAATAACGTGAGGTCCGGCTCGAGGCCCTGCTGTACCCAATGTTCGAGAGTCCTGATGTGCTCACGGTCGATACCGCGCCCGGCACCCTGGTAAGCAAAGGTCGCATCCGTAAAACGGTCACAGAGCACCCACTCTCCCCTGGCCAGCGCCGGACGAATCTTACCAGCCAGGTGCTCGGCCCGAGCGGCAAACACCAGCAGCAGTTCCGTGTCCGGCGAAGTTGGGGCGCTTTGGGGGTCGATCAGCAAATCGCGAATGCTTTCTGCCAGCGGCGTGCCGCCGGGTTCACGGGTAACCACCACTTGTTTGCCCGCCGCCCGAAGACGCTCGGCAACAAACTCGAGATTGGTGGATTTTCCAACCCCTTCGATGCCTTCAATGGTTATAAACTTGCCGTGCATACCCGCTTCCATCACTGCTTGCGACGCGCGCGGAGATTTTCCAGGTAGCGCCTGACAGCCCGGTTGTGTTCTTCAAGGGTGGCTGAAAAATAATGACTGCCCTCCTCGTCGCCCGTTGCCACGAAGTACAAAGCCTCGGTTTCCTCCGGCTGTACCGCGGCGAGCAGCGCGCCTTTACCGGGCAACGCGATGGGCGTTGGCGGCAATCCGGAACGCGTATAGGTATTGTACGGCGTGTCAGACTCGAGATCGCGTCGTCGCAGGTTGCCGTCGAAGCTCGGCCCCAGCCCATAGATAACTGCCGGGTCCGTCTGCAGCCGCATACCCTTGCGCAGGCGCCGCACAAATACACCCGCAATTAAACCACGCTCCTTGGGCAGGGCGGTTTCCTTTTCCACGATGGAGGCCAGCACCAGCGCCTCGTAGGGGCTGGCAAGCGGCAGGTCTTGCTCCCGCTGCGACCAGGCTTTGCGCAGCTGCTCCTGCATCATGAGGTACGCCTGCCGGAATATTGCAACATCCTGCGTGCCCCGCGGAAAGCTGTATGTTTCCGGGAAAAACTGACCTTCCGGGTGCATATCGGGCGCTCCCAGTGCGTCCATCAGGGAGTGGGCATCAGCACCGTCAGCGGTCTTTTGTATAGCCGGGTGCCGGCGCACTTCAGCGTGCATCTGGGCAAACGTCCAGCCCTCAACCACGGTCAGGGAGTGCAGCAGGACCTGACCCGCAACCATCTGCTCCAGCAACTGCGCGGGCGTGCTGCCAACCTTGATACGGTATTCGCCGGCTCGAATCGCCGTAGCCTTACCAAGCAGCCGGCTGTACCAGTGAAAAAACTCCGGTTCGCTGATGATTCCGGCCTCGTGCAGTCGAGTGCTGACCTGGCGTAGCCCGGCACCCTGAGGCACCAGAAACACCACCTCCCTGTCGAGATCCACTGGCCTCTGCATATAGCTGTGGATCCACCAGGCGGCTGTAGCTGCTCCCGACAGGCTCAGCACAACCAGCAATCCCAGCAACACTGCAAGTTTTCTCATCACACTGTCTCCGCCGCAATGAGACTTTGCAACGAGCGCGTCATGGTACCCACATTCAGCCGTCGTTGTGCGATGCGCACAATAGGAACAATACCGGTAACCGAGTTAGTCAGAAACAGCTCATCAGAGGTCGCTAAAACAGAGCCGGGTAGCTGCAGTATCCCGGTTGGCAAACCGTGTTTGCGTGCAAGCTCAAGCACATGGTCACGCATTACGCCGCTTACCCCGCAGTCCGATAATGCGGGCGTCATCAACAGACCTTCCGATATCACGAAGACATTACTGTGCGTGCCCTCTATGAGATTTCCCTGCTGGTCCAGGGTCAGTCCCTCGGCAAACTTCGTGCCGGTAATCTCACTGGCGGCCAGAACCTGCTCCAGGCGGTTGAGATGCTTGATGCCTGCAAGTGCCGGATTTCCCGCCAGGCGGGTCTCGCAGACCATCACGGCTACGCCATGCTGCTGCTTTCGCTCCAGATCGTCCGGCCACGGATAGCGGATAAGAATACGCCTAGGACGGGCGCCCGGCGGCGGCGCATAGCCGCGCTGGCCAGCCCCCCGGGTTACCAGCAGCTTCAATACACAGCGCGGCAGGCTGCCGCCCAGCTGGAGGATATCGCTCTCAATGTCAGATCGCTGTGGCGATGCAATTCCAAGCCGCTTGCAACCTGACTCGAGCCGGCGCCAATGGGCCTCGAAATAACGTGGGCTGCCGTCGATGACCGCCAGAGTCTCAAAAACACCGTCACCATAGTGCAAGCCCCGGTCATCGAGACCGATGGAATCGCCCGGCTTGCCGTCGATGAGCATCTGCTTCATGCCGTCAAAGCCCTCACCAGCCCCTCGGCCTTGGACCGGGTTTCCTCAAGCTCGCGCGCTGCTACGGAATCCGCGACGATGCCAGCCCCGGCACTGAAGCTCAGATTACGGCCATTGCGAACCAGGGTTCGAATCAGGATATTGAGATCCAGGCTGCCGTCGCGGTTCAGGTATCCCATGGACCCGGTATAAGGGCCACGCGGGGCATCTTCAAGTTCGCTGATGATTTCCATGCAGCGCACCTTGGGGCAGCCGGTAATCGTGCCGCCGGGAAAAACTGCGCGAATCGCATCGCCCGGCATCACGTCGTCCCGCAGCCGGCCCTCTACATTGGAAACAATGTGATGCACGTGAGCATATGATTCAATGACCATCATCTCGCTTACTTGTACCGACCCTGGCTCACAAATTCTGCCCAGGTCGTTGCGCTCCAGATCGATCAGCATGACATGTTCTGCGCGCTCTTTGGGGTGAGCGATCAATTCCAGCGTCAGCGCCCGGTCGCCCTCGGCGTGACTGCCCCTGGGCCGGGTCCCGGCGATCGGTCGGGTTTCTGCCCGGCCCGCATCGATGCGTAACAGCCGCTCGGGGGAAGAACTCACCACCGACCAGTCATCCCATTCCACCAGCCCGCAAAACGGCCCCGGGTTGCTGGCCCTCAGCCTTTGATAGAGCTCTGCCCCGCGCACACCGCGAGCCAGTCGCGCATGCCAATGGCGCGCCAGATTGGCCTGGAAAATGTCGCCTTCATGGATATAACGCTTGGCGCGTTCCACTGCATCGAGATAGTGCTCGGGCGGGTCTTCCTGCAGGGGCCCGTCAAGCACGGGCTCAACTTGCGCCAGAGAGCGCGCGTTGCGTACATCTTCCTCTACCAGCGCTACGTCAACTTCGCCATCGGCCTCCGACATAAAAATGCAGCGGCCACTGACACGGTCCCGGATAACCGCAGCGGGGATGCGGGTCGCAAAGGCCACCGGCAGAACAGGATAAGGCGTCAGGCTGAGAACGGGCTCGACCTGTTGCGCCAATTCATAGCCCAGATACACAAACCAGCCGCCTCGAAACGGCCAGTCGGACGGCCCGGCCGCATCGGCATGTTCTGCAAGCCACCATGCATTCAACGCGCTTAGAAAATCATCACTCTGGTTTCCAAGCAGCATTTGCTCCCCGGACAGGCGCAGACTGCGGCCGGGGAAGGCGAACAGAATGTCGTAACGCCCCTGACGAGTACCGTGAGCGGCGCTTTCCAGCAGGAATGGGTAACGCGTGGGGCGGCAATGATGCAACCACAGCAGGTCATCTATGCCGGTCAGCTCGTGGGCCCGCAAAGAGTAACTATCGGGCATCAAGCACCCATGACAGGAATCTGAGCGGAGCCGACCCCGGAACTGTTGTGGGCCTCACTCGAATTGCTGAAATACCAGCGTTCCGTTGGTGCCACCGAATCCGAAAGAATTTGATATAGCGGCGCGAATCTGCATTTGGCGCGCCTCATTGGGCACGTAATCAAGATCACACTGCGGATCGGGGTTTTCATAATTGATCGTGGGTGGCGCAACACTGTCGCGGATAGCCAGCAGCGTAAAAACGGCTTCCACTCCGCCGGCAGCGCCCAGTAAATGCCCGGTCATGGACTTGGTCGAACTCACCGCCAATTTTTTGGCATGATCGCCAAACGCGCGCTTGATAGCGATGGTTTCGCCCAGATCGCCGACGGGCGTGGACGTACCATGGGCATTGACGTAATCGATATCCTCGGGCGCCAGGCCGGCATCCAGCAGTGCATTGCGCATACATTGCCGGGCCCCCTCGCCGTCTTCCGGCGGAGCCGTCATATGGTGAGCATCGCCGCTCATGCCAAAACCGGTGAGTTCTGCGTAAATCGTGGCGCCGCGGGACCTGGCATGTTCCAGTTCCTCCACGACCACGACTCCGGCACCGTCAGAGAGCACGAAACCGTCACGGTCTGCATCCCAGGGTCGGCTGGCTTTTTCCGGTTCGTCATTACGCGTGGAAAGCGCCCTGGCCGCACAAAACCCCCCCATTCCCAGCGGCGTGGTTGCCATTTCTGCACCGCCGGCAAGCATCACCTCCGCATCTCCGTACTGGATCAGACGGGCAGCAAGCCCGATGTTATGGGTCGCCGTGGTACAGGCCGTCACGGTTGCAAGGTTCGGACCCTTCATGCCATGAAGGATAGAAAGATTTCCCGAAATCATGTTGATGATGCTGGCAGGTACAAAGAATGGTGAAATCTTGCGCGGGCTGCCTGTTTTCTGCAGGTTTTCCACATTTTTTTCGATGGTGCCGATGCCGCCAATACCGGCACCCACGGCAACGCCGATTCTCTGCGCATTGTCCTCGGTAACCTCGATACCAGCATCGCTCATGGCCTCCTGGCAGGCAGCGATGCCGTAATGAATAAAGGGATCCATTTTGCGGGCGTCTTTTGGCGATAAGTAATCACCGATATCAAAGTTGCGGATTTCTCCCGCGATGCGCACCGGAAACTGGCTGGCGTCGAAATTCGTGACGGCACCGATGCCGCTGCGACCAGCGACAATATTCGACCAGGCCTCGGCAACCGTGTTGCCGACCGGCGAGATGATACCCAGCCCCGTAATGACGACTCTGCGCTTGGTCACGGTGTCACTCCATCATTTTGCTGCACAAGGTCCATAAACAACGATGCCGTTGCCAACGGGTGGCAACGGCATACATGGCA